>JAJDJF010000003.1 GCA_030267065.1 Desulfovibrio sp. OttesenSCG-928-C06
TTCGTCCTGCAGGGCACGGTCAAGGTTGTTAAAGTAGTCGCTAAACCCGGCCACGCGCACGATCAGGTTCTTGTAATCCTGCGGCTTTTGCTGGGCCTTGATCAGGGTAGCGCGGTCAATGACGTTGAACTGAATGTGGTGCCCGTCCATGGTGAAGTAGGAGCGGATAAGCGCGGACATGTTGCGCACGCCTTCTTCGCCAGCCACTACAGACGGAGTGAACTTCTGGTTGAGCAGCGCGCCGCCGGTCTTGAGCTGGTCGAGCTTGGCGGCGGACTTGATTACCGCTGTGGGGCCGTACTTGTCCGCGCCCTTTTCCGGCGAAATGCCGTCGGGCAGCGGGATACCGGCACGGCGTCCGTTGGGGCTGGCCTCCATGACCTGCCCGAAGTAGACGTGGCTTGTGGTGGGCAGGAATTCCACGATGGTTTTGGAGCCCTTGGGAGTCGGGCGGCCTGCAATAACTTCCTGCAGGGTATCGGCCACATCACGCAGAAGCACATCGGCGTAGTCATCGTCATTGCCGTATTTGGGGGCGTCCAGCAGCTTGTCCAGAATGTCCTCAAAGCCCTGGAAGTCGGCCTTGCAAGCGGCAAGGAGCTTATCCATGCTGATGTCCTTGTCCTCAAAGACATGCTTTTTGATGGCAGCCATGGAGTCAGTGATGGTGGCGATGCCAACACACTGGATGTAGCTGGTGTTGTAGCGCGAACCGCCGCAGTTGTAGTCCACGGCTTTCTTGATGCAGTCGTCGGAAATTACGGACAGCAGCGGAACCGGCATGTACTGCATGTACATGCGCTCGATAAGGTTGTTACCGGCCACTTTGACGTCCACAACGTACTTGAGCTGCTTTTTGAAGATTTCGTAAACTTCTTCGTAGCTTTTGCAATCGCGCAGGTCGCCGAGATCAAGGCCGATCTGCTTGCCGCTGTAGCTGTCAAAGCCGCGATTCATGCACAGTTCAAAAACCTTGGGGATATTCAGGTAGCCGGTGAGCACAAAGGCTTCCTTGCCTGCCACACCAACTTCAACGCAGCCGCTGCAAATGCCGCTTTCACGCGCATCTTCAATGGTTTTGCCCATGCCGAGCAGTTCCTGAATAATGGCCTCGGAGTTATAGAAGGCAGGCTGGCCCCAGCCACGGCGGGATACTTTTACGGCTTCGTGCAGGAACTTTTCCGGCGTTTTGCGCGAAATCTGCACGTTGGAGCTGGGCTGGAGCAGCTTCATCTCGTCCATGACTTCCAGAATCAGGTAGCTGACATCGCTAACGCCGCTGGTGCTGTCAGGCCGCAGAGCGCCGGTGTTGATGTTGCAGAAGTCGGTGTAGGTGGCGCTTTCTTTAAGGGTAATGCCAACTTTTGGCGGCGCGGGCTGGTTGTTGAACTGAATCCAGAAGTTTTCCAGCAGTTCGCGGGCAAACTCGCGGGTCAGGGTTCCGGCCTCAACTTCGCGGTTGTAGTACGGCTCCAGATGCTGATCCAGCTTGCCGGGGGAGTAAGCGTCCCAGTTGTTCATTTCCACGGTCACGCCGATATGGGTGAACCAGTACATTTGCAGGGCCTCGCGGAAGGTGCGCGGCGCGTTGGCCGGAACGTGGTCACAGATTTCGGCCATTTCCAGCAGTTCTTTCTTCCACTGCGCGTCTTTCTCGGTTGCGGCCATTTCACGCAACTGTTTGGCGTAGCGTTCGCCAAAAACGATCATGCCTTCGCAAACCAGCTTCATGCCTTCCAGCTCATCCATCTTGTCGCGGGCCAGCATGTCGTTGTTAAAGTCGATTTCTGCCATGCGAGCTTCGATATCCTTGATGAAGTCCTTGTAGCCCTTGGCGTAAATGCGCCCGCCCGCAACTGTATGGCCGGGGCCGCGCTGCATCAGGAATTCGGTGAACATGCCGCCTTCGAACAGCTTGTGCCAGGCTTCCGGCAGGTCGCGGTTCATGCGGGTCATCATGGCGCGTTCATGCCAGTAAGGAATGATAACTTCGCGCTGGATGCGGCGGTCTTCTTCGGTATTCTTGAAGAACACGCGCTCGCGGTCGTTCAGGTTGGCAAAGTCTTCCATGCTGTGACAGCACAGTTCGGGAAAGGTGGGAGCCGCCCAGGGTTTGTGGCCCTTTTCGCCCAGAATGAGCGAGCCGCGTTCAACGTGCAGGGTGCGATTCTCCATGATGTATTTGAACGCCCTGCCGCGCAGAACCGGGGCCGGGCAGGTGCCCTCCCACTTCTTGTAAGCTGCGGTAAGCAGAACCGCGCGTTCGATGGAAATCACCGGAGTGCAGCTTTCGCTAACCTCGCGCAGCTTCTGGATGCGTTCAGTGGAGCCTCTTTTCCTGGCGTTTTGTTCTGTCATGTACATGGAATATCTCCTTGCTTTGACTTAAGATGCTTTTTTTTAATTTTTTTCGCCTCCGGCGGCTGGGGTTAGCAACCCCAGACCCCATTCAGGGCGATTCAGCTTTTGCCGTTTGTTTTATGTTGTACACCGGATGTTACTTCCGGTTTGTCGCTCATTTGTATTCATACTGCCCGGTTGATATCCGGCAGCTGCGGCTTTTGACGGGGATGGCTCAGGAAACCTTGTTCACTTCCGAGCCGCCAATGGCAGTACGGTAGCCCAGCTCTTCCATGAAGGCCTTGAGCTCCTTCATCTTTGCGTCCGAAGGTTTGCGGAAGGCCTCGTGGTCATACTCGCGCCCCAGACGGCGGTATTTATCACGCCCGTAATCATGGTACGGCAAGAGGTTCACCGATTCGATGCGCACCTTGTTGTCGCGCAGCCATTTGACTATGGCGTCAAGATCCGCAACCTCCGCATTAAGCCCGTCCAGCATGATCAGGCGCAGGTTGATACGCGCTCCGTCACGGCTCAGGCGAATCAGGTTATCCAGAACCTGCTCGTTGGGCGTGCCGGTGTATTTTTTGTGCAGGCCGGAATCGAGAAATTTAAGGTCGTAGAGGAATAGGTCCGTATAAGGAAGGATGCGGGCGTAATTTTCGTACGGCACCACGCCGCAGGTATCCACCACCAGAGTTATCCCCTTGCGGCGCAAGTCGCGGGCCAGCCCTTCGATATAATCCATATCCTGAGCCAGAGCCTCGCCGCCGGAGATAGTCACCCCGCCGCCGGACTGCTCGTAAAATATGATATCCTTCTCGCACTCGCGCACCAGTTGCGGCAGGCTGTATGGCTTGCCAACTACCTCCAGCTTGCCATCGTTGTTGGGCATTTCCTCCTGCCCGTAGGCGTGGCTTTCCGGGTTATGGCACCATGCGCAGCGAATTGGGCAACCCTTGAAGAACAAGGTGGTGCGGATCCCCGGCCCATCATGCACTGAAAATTTCTGGATATTGAAAACTAACGGCTCCGGCATCTGAACCTCCCGGATTTGTGAGCGCTAAAACAAACACATCATGAACAAGATTCATATTTTTGAATATCTATATTTAGGGACTACGCCTTTGTGAAAAAAATGTCAATTTTTTATGCGCGTTTTGGCAGTACATTTCAATCTTCAAACGCAAACTGATCATTACTGGAGTTAGCGGGCATAAACATTCCAACACACTAAAAAAAGGCTAAATCATACGCAATGCGCAAGCAAAGCCAAAATCAGACATCACCACCGATACGGCCTCGCACACACCACTTCCAGCCGGAAACCTACGCGTTAACAACATTCATATATATGAATAAAAGTCTGAAAAACACCATCAAAACGCCCTTCCCTATGCACTAAATACAGCTCAACAATCTGAAATAACAATATAAAACCCGTTCATACACATGATTGCCTGTCAGAAAAAACTTGGCCGTCACCACCTTGGAGATTGCCTTACAAAAGATGTATTCTGTTCTCTGGCAAAGAGAATCCAGAACATTGCCGTCTGACGGCATAAAGAGCGACGCTGGACAGTCATTGCAAGTTGATTGTAGTATCGCCGCACTGTGGGCCATAAAAGCCCGAACGCCAAGGAGAGAGCAGATGAGCCAGAAAATGGTTATCGGGATGAAAATAAAGCAACTGCGCAATGACAAGCAGTTGACGCTCAAGCAACTCAGCGACAAAACCGGGCTTTCGACCGGCTTTCTCTCGCAGCTTGAGCGGGGTCGCTCCACCATTGCCATTGACTCGCTCACCAAGGTGGCGGAAGCGCTGGATACCAGCGTATCGACCTTTTTCAACCCGGCAGCTGAAGAATCTGGCGAGATTATCGTGCGCAGCTATGAGCAGACCCATACGCAGTTCGCGCCCGGCATCATCCAGTCCATACTCAGCAAAAACGTCAACGACTTCAGCTTTTTGCCGCGCTTCTACCAGCTTTTGCCGGCAGAGACGCAAACAGAACAGGAAGTGGTGATGTACAACCACCACGGAGAAGAATTCATCTATGTAATTGAAGGCGTGCTGACCCTTAAAGTAGGCAGCCGCGAATATGTGATGCATCCCGGCGACAGCGTGCAGATCCACTCCGAGGAAGACCACAACTGGATTAACCGCACCAGCAAAATCACCAAGTTTCTGGCCGTAAACGTGCCAAACCCCTTCCTGCCGGATCTTTCAGGCGGCGATTCTTCACGCCACTAGAGGATACCCATAGGGCAAACTAACTTTGCGAACCATCCCGGCTTCAAGTTCAGAAAGCCGGGATGGTTCGCTTTTTCGTGCGCGTGCGCCTCCGCAGTATTCCGGCACTAACAAAAAATCATCATTTTAAACACCGCGAAGCATTGCGACAGAGCAAAATCATACTTATTTCGGATTAGATAGATACAATATTGCGCGATTAGCAATCCACAAGCCTGCAAATGGCGAACAAAGCAGGATTGCCGGACTGGAGGGCTAAATGACTGGCGCAAAAGGAGGAAAGCAATGCGCTACGCCTACGACACGGAAGAAGGAATTTTCACCATCAGGCAAAATCAGTACGAAACCTGGGATCTTTACATGGATGCCGCGCGCCTTGGCAATTACGCCTGCCCGGAAGCCGCAGCGCAGGATGTAGCGCTGGGCGTTACCGGCCACTGGGACTGGGACAGGCTGCGCAGCAAGGATGAGCTGAAGGATCTGGCTGCCTGGAAGCAGGAAGAATAGCCGCTCTTACGCGCCAATTACTCCAGCATCATACGCCACAGGCATCATAATAGACCTGCCATTCTGCATACGGAACCAGAGAGCCGCCCGTGGCCCAGATCAGATGCACGGCCTCCTTACAGCTTGCAGCTTCACCCATAGCTCCAGATGCGGCGTGGCGCAGCCCGTAAAACCCGGCCAGCGCGGAAGGCTCCAGCCGCAGTTCTTCCGTATCGGCAAGGCCGCGCAGGGCTGTGAACAGAAATTCATCCGGCACGGTAAAAGCGCCGGAAAGCAGATGCCGCATGGCAGCGCATACCAGCGCCGACGGGCGCGTTACTGCCAGCCCGTCTGCGGCAGTGCGTCCGGAAAGCCCGATATCCTCGCCGCAAATCCTGTCATCCAGCCCGGAGGCCAAGCCAAGCGAAACAGCCGGTGCCTGCACCGGCTCCGCAAAATAGCAATGCGCGTTATCGCCAAAGGCCAGCTTGAGGCCAAAACTCACCCCACCAGGCCCGCCGCCTACCCCGCAGGGCAAATACACAACAAGCGGGCGCTTGGGACCGATATGCACGCCGCGTTCCTCTAGCTGCCGTTTAAGCCGCAACCCGGCAACGGAATAGCCGAGAAAAAGCTCGCGCGAGTCTTCATCATCAACAAAATGGCAGCGCGGGTCGTTATCCGCAGTCAGCCGCCCGGCCCGGACCGCCTCGCTGTAGTTGCCGTCATATTCAATGACCTGCACGCCTCTGGAGCGCAAAAGGTCTTTCTTCCACTGCCTGGCATCGGCAGACATGTGAACTGTGGCCTTAAAACCAAAGGCCGCCGCCATCAGCCCCACCGAAAGCCCAAGGTTGCCGGTGGACCCCACAGCCACGGAATAGCCCGCAAACACACCTTTGGCTTTATCTGAGGCAAGTGCTGCGTAATCGTCGTTTATGCTGCCCAGAAGCCCATGCTCCAGAGCAATGCGCTCCGCAAGCGCCATTATTTCGTAAAAACCGCCCCGGGCCTTGATGGAGCCGGAAACAGGCAAATGACTGTCCAGCTTTACCCAGAGTTCGCCGCGTAAATCCTGCTGCCATTTTGCGCGGACAAAATCACGCATGGCCGGAATCTCGCGCAGTTCCGATTCGATAATGCCGCCGCTGGGCGCAGTTTCAGGGAACACGCTGGCAATAAAAGGAGCAAAGCGCCGCAGGCGTTCTTCTGCCTCCTCGCTTTCGCGCGCAGTGAACCCGCACGCGGGCAAGGCGGTGGACGCACCCTGTAGCTGTCCGTTCGTCCACAAAACCGGTCTGCCTGTGGACATTGCGGCTACAGTGGAATTCTTATCGATAATTTCAGCAAACAGCGGCTGCATAAAAGCTCCACAATTTTTAATGTTGCTGTCTGGGCGAGGGTTACCAGCCTGAACAGCATTCACATATCATCAATAATTTCAGCACATTCACCAACAACCTCAGGCGATGCCCAAAGCTTTCAGCCTTGGCAGGCTCCTGTTTAAAAAGTCGTCTACCGATGATTCAAGCATTCTCCGGATCTCGGCCTTGCTGCTCACCGGCTTGCCGTTATGGGTGAGCTGCTCCCGGTTGTCTTCCAGCGTTTGGGCGGCAAATTGAGCCAGTTCATGCCCCTGCCAAAGGGCGTGCAGGAACATGCGCTCCAGACGCGGCACCGGAACCCCGCCGCCAAGCTCTGGCGAGGCCAGATGCCCCAACTCGTCCGACCCGGCAGTGCGGCGCAGTATTTCTGCGTTAAAGACGTGACAGCGCTCCGTAAAGGCAGCGGCCATCAGCTCATTCTGGCATGGCGCGGCATAAGCCTTGCCAATCAGCCGGGCCAGCACTGTAAAGATTTGCGTCGCGTTCATGCGTCCACCAAGTTGCGCGTGAATTTCGTTCAAGGTCTTGGGCCGGTGGTCATCAGCCGCCAGAGCCATGGCAACTGCGCTGTGCGCCTTGGCATCCAGCGCGAAAGAGCCCATGCCGCTATCCATAGAATAAAGAATATCGCTGTGCGGCACGGTCAGGATAAAACGTTGTGCCGCAAGCATTTCGCGCTGTTCCACATCGTTCAGGCGCACGGCACCGCGCACAAAGATATCCGTGCGGAACTGCGAGTTGCAAAAATAATCCCATAATTGCTGGTACATTACCGGATCGCTTACGCGCTCAAGATAGCTTTTTGCCTCGTCAGTAAGCCCGAAGCCCGGAATGTTGTTCTGAACCGTGGCCGAAGCCCCGAAGCTCAGCTTGGCTTCGGCAAGTTCTTTGGCAACATCGCTAAAATAGGCAATGTGCCAGTCCGCATTGAAAAATTCGTGGGCCAGATATTCCGGCGGCTGCTTGCGCAGGGCCTCAAAGCGTTCCTGTATCCATGTGGAGCTGTTCAGGAACAGCGGCCCGGCCTTGAGCATTTCTCCGGTAAGGGCCAGCGTTCCGTTTATTCTTTCCGCAGCCGGGGCATCACCGGGGCAGCAGCCTTCAAATACCTTGAACAGTTTGCGCAGGGGCGCCGCAGCCGTCCAGCCGGGATGGCAGTTGTAAGAAAGATAGAACACGCCGCCGGGCTTAAGATGTTTTTTCAGAAACTCGATAACCAACTCGCGATTGCGGGCAGAAATCCACGACCAGCCCCCATGCAGGCAAACGTAATCGTACCCGGTATGTTCGCGCTGCAAAAAATCTTCAAAGCTGTCGTCGCAAACAGCAAGACCGCTTTGACCACGCGCGCCAAGCCGGGCGGCAAAGGCGGCATGTTCCGGGTTGAAATCCATGCCCGAGAACTTGCCGGGATTGGAAACAGCGTGGATATTGGCAGAAAAACCGTTACCCATTGCCAGCTCGCAATAGGAAAAATCCTCGTCAGGCGGCGGCAGCACCCCGGCGGCAAGCAGGCAAAAACGGATATAAGCCGGACACATCTCCCGGTAATATCCGTGTGTGTACGCTGCATCGGTAAAATATCCTTCGGTCCAGGCTGCGCTCATGCAAATCTCCTTTGTTCTGACTTGCCGGAAGTATTACCGAAAGCAGGAATTACGGCAACGGAATTCAAGAGCGGCAAGACGGCCAAAACATACGCCAGCAATCCGCCCCATCACCAGACAATCCAGCCCGCAATCCTGACAGACAAATCCGGAACAGAGCGCAAAACCACGCAGCAGGCCGCAAATTCCGGAGCGGACGGCAAAACCGGGCGCAACAACCAGACGCAGCAGAGCCGCGCATTGCCGCAAGCGTGCCGTCATGGCGCGCCCCAAGGCAAACACGCGGCCCCGTTAGAATGCTATCGCTAAAACCGCAAGGTGCGGCAAAGGGCTACTGGATGCCGACTACCTGAAAGCCTGCTTCCACCACAACATTCTTGAGGGTTTCGTTGCTTACACTGTCTGCCGCTTCCACGGTGGCGCTTTTGGAGGCCAGATCCACGCTCACGCCAGTCACGCCGTCAACGGCTTTCAGGGCTTTTTCCACTGCGCCGGTGCAATGTCCGCAATTCATGCCTTCAATGCTGATTACTTTTTTCATGGTTGAACTCCTTTGTTCTGTTTGTAATGTTTGAGAAATAACTGCCCGCGCTTGTGGCAACGCGGCATTTGTGCCGCTGTCAGCCACCGCGCTGCGGGACGGGGTAAAGAAACGGAGCCTGAGCGCGTTACTGACCACGCTGACCGAGCTCAAGCTCATGGCCGCCGCCGCGATCATCGGGTTGAGGGTCAGGCCCCAGGCCAGATAAAATACCCCGGCTGCCACCGGAATGCCCACCACGTTATAGAAAAACGCCCAGAACAGGTTCTGCCGGATATTGCGCATTACCGCCTTGCTAAGCTGAATGGCGGTAACAGCATCCAGCAGGTCGCTTTTCATCAGCACTACATCGGCTGATTCCATGGCTATGTCCGTACCCGCGCCAATGGCAATGCCCACGTCCGCCCGGGCCAGAGCCGGGGCATCGTTGATGCCGTCGCCCACCATCGCGACCTTGCGCCCCTGCTCTTGCAGGGCGCGCACCTCGCGTTCCTTGTCCTGCGGCAACACCTCGGCTCGCACATGCGGGATACCAGCTTCTCGCTGCACGGCGGCTGCCGTTTTTGCATTGTCGCCGGTCAGCATGATCACGTCCACGCCCATGCCCAGCAGTTCGGAAACAGCCTGACGGCTGGTGGGCTTGATGACGTCCGCAACCGCGATGATGCCGAGCAAATCCTTACCGCGCGTAAAATATAGGGCAGTCTTGCCTTCTTCTGCCAGCGCATCGGCCTTGGCGGAAAAGCCGCCCGTCTCCACGCCTTCGGCCTGCATCATTCTGGCGTTTCCGGCCAGATGGCGCACGCCGTCAATGCTTCCGGCAATGCCCTGCCCCGGAATCTGCGCGAAATCCGTAACCTTTGCGAGCGCAAGAGCGCGCGATTCCGCTTCGCGCACTATTGCCGCGCCCAGCGGATGCTCGGAGAGCTTTTCCAGCGAGGCGGCAACGGAAAGCAGCGTGTCGCCGTCAATCCCCGTAGCGGCAACAATATCAGTAACAACAGGCCTGCCCTCGGTAACGGTGCCGGTCTTGTCCAGCACTACTGTATCCACGGCCTGCGCGGTTTCAATGGCCTCGGCGGACTTGAGCAGAATACCGTTGACCGCGCCGCGCCCGGTGCCGACCATGATGGCTGTTGGAGTTGCCAGCCCCAGCGCGCAGGGACAGGATATGACCAGCACTGAAATGCCGATGGACAGCGCAAATTCCAGCTCATACCCAAGCAACAGCCACACAGCCGTGGCTGCCAGCGCGATAACGATAACAACCGGGACAAAAATACCGCTTATTTTATCTGCCAACCGGGCAATCGGGGCTTTGCTGGAAGTGGCTTCGTCCACCAGCCGCACAATCTGGGCCAGAGTTGTATCATCGCCCACACGGGTGGCCCGCATCAGAAAATGCCCGGAAGTATTGATAGTAGCGCCAGTTACAGAATCCCCGGCAGCCTTCTCCAGCGGCAGACTCTCTCCGGTAATGGCTGATTCATCCAGAAAACCGTTGCCCTCGGTAATCACGCCGTCCACGGGCACGCTCTCCCCGGCTTTGACCACCAGAATATCCCCGGTGGCAACTTCTTCCAGCGGAACAGTTTTTTCAACTCCATCACGCAGCAGAGTGGCGGTTTTTGGGGCCAAATCCATAAGTTTGGCAATGGCGTCCGAGGTCTTGCCCTTGGCTCTGGCCTCAAAAAACTTGCCCAGCGTGATCAGGGTAAGAATCATGGCCGCTGATTCAAAATAGAGGTTCATGGCAAAGTGGTGGACTGTGTCCAGATCCCCCTGCCCAAGCGCAAAAGCCATCCGGTAAATGGCATAAATGCCGAAAACAGCCGCCGCGCCGGAACCGATGGCAATAAGCGAATCCATGTTCGGCGAGCCGGAAAACAGGGTTTTGAAGCCAATCCGGTAGAACTTGAAGTTCACAAAAATGACCGGCACAGTCAGCAGGAATTGGGTAAAAGCAAAGGCCAGCGCGTTTTCCGCGCCCAGAAGAAAGGCTGGCAGCGGCAATCCGGCCATGTGCCCCATTGAGATATAGAACAGCGGAATGGTGAACAGCAGCGAAACCAGCAGGCGGCGCTTCATTTCCATAAGTTCCTGCGCCATTGGGTCAGGCCCGCTGCTCGCGTAGTCAGCGTTGCCAGCGCCGGGGGCGCTTTTGCCTCTGGGCGCGTGCAGGGATGCGCCGTAACCGGCCTTGACCACCGCCGCAGCGATATCAGACGCCGAAATAGCGCCAGGCTCAAAGGCAACCGTCATGTTGTTCTTGAGCAGGTTCACGTTCACGTCACCCACGCCGTCCAAAGCGGATACTGTCTTCAGCACCCGGCTGGAACAGGCCGAGCAGGTCATGCCGGTAATATCGAAAAGTTCTTTTTGCATATGTGCCTCTGCTGGCGAAACGCCTTTCATTCTATGCGGCTGCAAACAGGCGGAATGTCGCACTCCATCAATCTGCGGCCTGCTTGCACCGGATAGCCAAAACGGATGTTGGCGTCATGTGATTGCCAGTGCAAGCCTGTATTCATGTTTGCCCTTTCTGCTGATTGTAACTATAAATATTCCTGGAGCAAGAATGCACTTTTTTGGTATATAGTACCCAAAAGGATACCACATGAGCAAAACTGACACCACGCCGTCCTGCTGTTCACGCCCCAAAACGTGCTGTGCCGCCAAAACTGGCGGAACTGGCGGAGCTGGCGGAGCTGGCGAAACACACTGTCCAGTAGAGGCTACCATCAGCCTGATTGGAGGCAAGTATAAAACTTTGATTCTTTGGCAGCTGATGGGCGGCACGCTGCGCTTTTCCCAGCTACGCAAGGAAGTGCCGCACGCGACCCCAAAAATGCTGACCCAGCAACTGCGCGAACTGGAATCCGATGGGCTGGTGCTGCGCACCGTTTACCCGCAGGTTCCGCCAAAAGTGGAATACTCCCTGACCGACTTTGGGCGCAGCATCCGCCCGGTGCTGGAAGCCATGTACGGCTGGGGTAGCGGTTACCTGAACCAGCGCGGCCTTGAGGTTAATTGCTCGATGCAGCCACTTGCCCCCGCTCAGCCAGTCTGATGTGAACGGATATAGCTGACGCACTGCGCCAAACTGCCGCCATTCCTGTTCTGTCGAAACCGGGCCTGTTCTGGTTTAATCTGGCCTAATCTGATTTGACCGGGCCTGACCGGGCCAGCTCAAACACAAACCAAGCCGCAAAAAGAGCTATTCTTTTACCGGCTTTGCTGCTAGAAAAATTTTCTTGCGGATTAATTTCCGCTTTTTCCGAACGGGGTGCCCCACCTGGGGCTGAGATAACACCCGTTGAACCTGATGCGGTTAGTACCGCCGGAGGGAGTTCGGAACCACGCGCCGGGGCGTTCCCGGCCGCCTTCCCGTTCTCTGCCCCGTGCGTACCCGACGGAGGCAATCATGCAAGTCAAAAAAGATTATTCCTGGTTTCCACTCACCCTGCTCTGGTTTGGCGCGTCCATGTCCGTGGCCGAAATGCAGACCGGAGGATTAATGTCCGCCGCCGGGCTTTCCAGCGGTCTGGCCGCTTTGTTTGGCGGTCACATTCTGGGCGCGCTACTGCTGGGCCTGATGGGCTATCTCGGCTACAAGGAACGCATGCCATCCATCATGTGCACGCGCATTTCCTTTGGGCGGCGCGGATCATGGGTGCTTTCCATGGCCAACGTGCTGCAACTTGTGGGCTGGACAGCCGCAATGATTCAGCTCAACTCGCAAACCCTTGGCGGCATTACCCGCATACTCTGGGATTTTGAATCCGCAAAGCTGGCAGTTCTGGCTTTGGCCTGCCTTGTAGCGCTCTGGACGTTCTGGGAGACACAGGGCAAGCACTCCGGCAATGCTTTTGCGGTTATCCTGCTGGCCTGCCTCGGGCTTTTGACCACCTGGCTGCTCTGGCAACAGGCCGGGCAAGTCAATCTGGAGTCAATCCCCGCTCCGGCCGAACCAATAAGCTTTGGCGCGGCTTTTGAGCTATCGCTGGTCATGCCGTTAAGCTGGTTCCCGCTGGTTGCAGACTACGCTTGCCGCGCCAAAAGCGCCCGTGCGGCCTGCCTTGGGCCAGCCCTTGGCTATTTTATCGGCAGCGTGTGGATGTACGGCGTGGGCTTTGCCGGGGCGCTCCTGACCGGAGAGTCCAGCCCCACGCCAATGCTGATGGCTGCGGGACTGGGCGTGGCGGCTTTGAGCGTCCTTGTCTTCTCCACTGTTGTCACTACCTTTCTGGACGTTTACTCGGCTGTTGCTTCGGCCCGCAACATCGCCCCCAAACTGCCGGAACGCCCGGCCAGCTTCGTGGTGGTGCTGATAGGCGGCTGCGCGGCCATGTTCTGGAGCAGCGATGTCTATGTGGATTTTCTGCACTGCATCGGCGCAGTCTTTGCGCCACTGAGCGCCATCCTGTTCAGCGACTACTTTTTGCTGCGCCGTGACGAGCGCGAGAAGGCGGCATCCATTCCCGGCCTGGTCTCGCTCGTCTGCGGCATAGCTTCTTACTGGACTTTCTCGTATATTGGCACACCCATTGGTCCGACCCTGAGCTGCCTGCTGTTCACGCTGGTCATACACGCCATACTGCGCCTGTTGCAAAAAAGAAGCGCGGTTGCCGTCACCGGTGCCTGAGACTGCCATAGAGCAAATTAGCCTTGAAAAAGTTATTGCTTTGGGGGTTCTCTAAAAAGGTGAATTGGGATTTGACGCAGTCCAGATGGCAAAAGACGCTTTTTAGAGATACCCCCTGGTGGACATCCGGCCTTGAACGCGCCCGGAATACTGTCCCCGTAGGACACGTTGCAGGATATAGAAAATGATGTTCACTAGCGCCCTGCTCGGTTTGTTCTTATCCGCTTTTGTAGCGGCCACCCTGCTCCCAGCACAGTCAGAACTGGCACTGGCTGGTCTTTTGATTGGCGGCATGGAGCCGGTCTGGTTGTTTGTAGCTGTGGCAACCCTTGGCAATGTTCTGGGTTCTTGCGTGAACTGGTTGCTGGGACGTTTTTTTAACCACTTTCAGGATCGCAGCTGGTTCCCGATAAAAAGAAACCGCCTCCAGAAGGCGGAATTATGGTATCGCAAATACGGTCGCTGGACCCTGCTATTAAGCTGGGCACCGGTTATAGGAGATCCGCTAACCCTTGTGGCCGGTCTGCTGCGCGAACCGTTCGGTTTCTTTGTTTTGATTGTTTTCATCGCCAAGCTGGCCCGTTACATCGTAGTAGCCGCAACAGCCCTGCAGCTGGCTTAACGCTTTTCGTTTACGATTTTTGCAAAGTAACTAAAACTTATAATAAAACAGGCACCTATGGTTAACATAAGTGCCTGTTTTATTTACATACGGACGCGCATTAAAAGATGCATCATGAACCCTGAGACCGGCACATCCGCGCCAGAGCTGCCATGCTCGCGCTCTCGTCAAGCCTGACGCTTCATTGTCGGAGCGGTCCCTGCATCCATCAGGGCTGTATAAAATTATCTAGTCGTTCTTGTCTTTGTCACCGCCAAATTTGCGCAAGCCTTTGCCCAGACCGGAAAGAGCGCCCTTTGCGGCAGAAGCAGTGGCGCTAGCGGCAGCACTGGCTGCGGCGGTGGCGGTAGCAGCGGCATTGCTGCCGGTGGATTCGCCGTCGCCGGTCTGTTCCGGCAATTCCGCGCGCTTGGTTTTTCTGGCCAGAATGTCGTCATAAGCGCCGCTTTCATTGAACTTGATCAGCTCATGCACACGCGAAACAGCCCAGGGGTGAGAGCGCCCGTTGCTCAGGATAATCTTCTGGATCATGCCCAGTCCGCCGGAGCTGTCTTCCTGAAAATCACGGCTCTGGGCGATAAATTCGTCAAGATTAAGCTCATTGACGTAACGCTGGCTGGAACCAGCAAGCTTCATGAGCGCCTTGCAGGAAGCAGTGAAGTTCTGACAGGCCAGCAGGCCGCCACGGTCGCAGGAAAGCTCGGCTGCGCGATACCACTCGTAATAAGCGTAATTCAGCGCGTAAATGGCGGGCTGGGAAAAAGTGCTCAGGCCCGGAACGGTCGAAAGTACGGCGCTCAGCAGGTTCTCTGCCAGAATGGTTCCCAGAGCCTGATAGATGATGTGCTGGGACTTGATGTGGGCCAGTTCGTGCCCGATTACAAAGCGCAGTTCGTCATCTTCCAGCATGTCCAGCAAGTAGCTGAATACGCAGATAATGGGCTTGTCCGGACAAGCGGTGTAGGCGTTAAGCTGCGGCGACGAGCTGATGTAAAAAAGCGGCTCGTCCATATCCATTGCTTCGCAGGCTTCACGCATAATCTTGTAGATGGACGGCATTTGCCGTTCCGTAACCTTCAGGTTGCTGCCCAAAAGCTCCAGCCGGGTAATGCTGTTTTGCGGCACGGTGCACAGCTCCAGCACTTTGGGGAACAGGGGGATTTTTCTTAATGTCTCCAGCGCCACTTTGTCCGTGGGGTGTTCATACTCGGTAGAATGCAAATCTTTGATTATAACGCGTTCCATAAAAAGGCTGCTCCTTTGGTTTATATCGACTGGTTTATATCGGCCCTTGCCGCGCATTATTGCAATCGCTGTCGCCAAAGCCGCCACGCACAATATAACCAAGCATGGTATTTGAAAAGCCTGAAATTACAGTGGATTTTTTTGGACAGCGCATCACATATTCAATGCCACGGCAAGAACTGGCGGTGCATAAGCCACCCTGCCAAGAACCCAGACAGCGCAAATAAGAAAAACGGCATATCATCACTGCGAACAGCTCTGATACTAAAAGGAGTAAAAAAAGCCGCAATTCCCTATCACAGGACATTGCGGCTTTAATCGTTCAGGCAAAATAAAAAAGACCCGTTGAAAAACGGGTCTTTTAAAAATTGGCGCGCTGGCAGGGATTCGAACCCCGGACCTACAGGTTCGTAGAAAGGCTATGCCGTTGTTGATAGACTTGGCTGCATGTTGCCATGCAGATAAAAACGTTGTACCTGTAAGAACAATGGCGTTAGATGTGTTCCTCTGTGAATAATAAAAAGTTAGCGGATTGATAGCCTGATGACCAAAAAAGTTAGCGGGACGATAGCGGCGAGAAGCGGAGCAAAGCGCGTTAAAACACGCTTTGCTGGTGTGTACACCAGACAAATCGAAAACAAACGCACCGGCAAGCCTGACGTTGCCTTTGATATATCTTATCGAGATCAAGAAGGCAAACTCCGCTGGCAACTCATAGGCTACGCCAGCGATGGCGTTAACGCGCCTTACGCTAACAAACGGCGCGGAGCCATACTTGATGGCATAAGCAAGGGCGAGAAGCCCAAGAGCGCCGCTAAAAAGGTCATGACCTACGCCGAGGCGTGGGAGATATACAAAGAGAAGTGGCTGCCCACCCTCTCGCGTCCGGACGAAGAAAAGAACCGTTACCGGCGCTACATTGAAAAGCGCCTTGCCCACCGCCGCATGGACGTTATCACCACTCTGGATCTGGAGGACTTGAAGGCCGGAATGCTGACCAAGGGTCTTTCCCCCGCCTCGGCGCGGCTGGTGTTGGGCGATATTCGCCGTGTCTACCGCAAGATGGCCCTGTGGGGGCTCTATGACGGCCCCATCCCTACCAGCGGCATAACGCTGCCCAAGGCTGACAACGCGCGCACGCGCTTCCTGACTTACAAGGAAGCGGACAAGCTGCTGGCTGCCATCAGGACGCGCAGCAAGACATGGCATGATATCGCCTTTCTTTCGCTGCACACGGGCATGCGCAAAAGCGAAGTCCTTACCCTGCGTGGAGAGCATCTGGATTTCGGCGCAAAGTCCATTCTGGTCAAGGACTCCAAAAGCGGCAGCCGGGTAGTGCCCATGACGGACGATGTTATCGCGCTGCTCAAGACAATCGCCCCGGTCTCGCCCACTGCGCTGGTTTTTACCAGACGCGGCAAGAACGCCCACCTGCCCATCAGCGCCGACGCTGACGAAAGCTTTGTGCGCGCGGTTGCCGACTGCGAGTTGAACAAAAAAGTCACCGACCGCCGACACAAGGTCGTTTTCCATACCTTGCGCCATACCTACTGTTCGTGGCTGGCCATGGCTGGAGTGCCTCTCTACACAATCGGCGAGTTGGTGGGACATTCTTCCACCCAGATTACCCGGCGCTACAGCCACCTTTGCCCGAACACCAAGCAGGAAGCCGCCTCGCTGATTGGCGAGTTGCTTACGCGCTCCAGAGAGGCGGAAGCCAAAAAAGCCGCCACCGCTACGCATGCAGGTGGGGATACTACTCCTGATCATCAGTCTTCTTCCTCCGGGACTCAAGATACTTCCGGATAGCGGCCTGACTGTACAGCACGTTAGAGCCGTCCTTGATGTAAGCCGGCCCCTCGCCCTCGATGCGGCGCTTGCGCAAAGAGTTCGCATTGAGCGGATACAGTTTGCTCACTTCGTCTGTGGTCAGATATTCCTTGCGCTTCAGCATTTCCAGTTCCAACACTTCGACTGGCATCTTGGCTGTGGGAAGCTCGCCGATGATAGACGACATTACTTCCTTGAGCTGCTCGCGCGTTGTGACAATTACGGTTTCGCTCATGACTCCTCCGCCTCTATTTCGTTACTTTTATCCACGGGTGATAACTAAGCTTCCATGCTCGCCTTAATAAACTCAACTGCCGCATACAAATTTATCGCGTTGCCGTAGATGCTTAAGCGGCTCTTGCGGCTTGGCGCTTTTTCCTTGAGCGGGTCGAGCGTCCACCTGCCGTCAATGCGGCTATATCCCAGGCTATCGGCAAACCCATCAGCCAGCGGCTCAGTGATGGATTCAACTGGCCTGTAAAATCCATCCCGGCACAGGAGCCAATCAGCGTTTTGCCAGTAGCCGTTAGTCGGATTGGGGTTGCCATTTTCGCCAGCTGCGCCAGACTGCTTCCCGTCATGCTCTCTGTGATACCATTTCCACCCCTGTCCGCATCCGTGAAAGATGGAGTTGTCCACCCCGCAAGCTGCGCCTGTCTCGGAAGTTGATCCAGCCGCACTCGCTCCGTGCCGTCCGGGTTCGTTCCCGTTACAGCCATCCCCGGCGAGTCCTTCCAGTCTCTTGTTGATGGTGTCGCCCACCCCGCAAAAGCCTGCGAAACCAGAGCCAGATTCTGTGAGCGATTCGGGCGCAGCATTTGCCTGGCGCTGTACTCTTGTGGGCTGGAGGTGCGCGAGTGATTCACATCGTTGCAGGTTGGTGTGGGCCATCCAGTAAAGTCTTTGTCTGATGTTCGGCGCCCCGACACCACATGCTGCAAAAGGGACGCGCCCGATGGTGTAGTCTTCAAGCTCCAGCGTTGCTTGTACAATGTCGCCCCAAGCAAGGCCGTCACGTCCCGCAACCTGTTCGCCATAGATGCGCTCAGGGCGGAACTCTTTGATGAGCCGGTAAAACTCAGGCCACAAGTGCCGTCCGTCCGCATACCAGTCATGTCCGCAAGCTGTGCATCGGAAAATCCCTGTTCGGAAAGCATGTGGTAAAGGGTGCTTGCTACTGCATTCGGGGCAGAGCTTTTTCTTGCCGGCCGAACTGAACGGCGGGCAGGGGCAACTTCCTGTCCAGACAGGGCGGCTGTCGGGCCAACCGGCTTTACGCAGGGCAAGGGACCAGACTCCGCACCCCGCAAAGAAGTGATGCTGTGTAAACCCGGCAAGATCGCTTGATGATACATCCTCAATACTCCTTTCATCGACTTCACCGGGCATGATTTCGCCCATCTTGATAAGTTCGCGCAGCACATCGGCGGCATCTGGCGCAAATTCGTTATAGTAGGCCCAAGGTTTCATATCATTTCCAGTAGGCGTAAAAGGCGATTTCCAGTGCAAGTGTACTGCGGCTCGCCACACCGCCCGAGGTGGAGTGTCCCGAGTCGCACCTCGACCCTTCTAGCTCGGGAGAATTCAACAAAATTTTAACGGTGTGGCGGCTGGGGCGATACGCTGCCTCTGGCCACTGGTCCGTGCGGATTAAGCTGGCACAATTTTTCAAGAGCTTTGTCCCAGGCTTCATCCGGGCTCATGTCTTTAAAGGAGAAAACGGAACCGGGCACAATTTCGCACCATGCCCCCCCCCTCAAGGCCGCATGCTTTGCCGTAGCCGCCGCATTCGGTACGCGCCTCATTGCCCTCAAGACGGCAATGTCGGATATAATAGGACGAACCGTGCGAATTAATCATGAATCTGGGCATAAAAACCTCCGTTAATACCCAATCTCTTGCATGGCTTGACATTATCCACATCATTCACCATGCTGGACCTTCGTTATTGTTTCAAAGCTAGACACAAAACCCCGTTGTTACCGCAGCGGGGTTTTGTGTTACTTACACGCCGGGTTGTCATACTCCACCACCCAGACCCAGGGGTTGTCCTTCCATGTGTGGCCGGGGCGTTTTCCGTTGATGGAGTCCCAGAGCATGGAAAAGGCCATACGGGGAGGAAAATCAAAACGGCTGTATTCGGCCTCTATCCCCTCGGCCATGGCGTCAGCCTCTGTAATTGCCTGCAACCGCTCAACACGCACGCCGGTCACGGTGTAAACATCCCGGCTGGCCCAGCGGGGCATGTGGATGGAGAGGTGCCAACCTTTGGAGCTACCTGAAAAAAGGTCATCCCCCCAAACAGCAAAGCTGTACGGCTCCAGCACGGAGTCATCGACAAGGAAAATACCGTTCTCATGAGGGGAACCTACAAAATAGACAGTGTCGTTCCCAGCTTTGTAGGCGATGGCCGCTTCACCATAGCTATTGATATCTGCCCAAGTCTCCCGCACCCAAATCTTATCCCCAGGCTCGCCATATGGACTGGTGCGAACATCGGCAAAAACGTGGCTGTCGCCGTATTTGTCTGTGCAGTGCAGCACGCCGTCCACGTCTTCAAAGTACGGCTCATAAGGCAGGCAGCGCTTGCCCTTGTGCCAGGGCACTGTAACAATGCGCCGCGTCATACGCTTAAGCCCGGAGCGGTTTGCGCGCACCATGGGGGCAGAAAAAAGGATTGGGTATTCTTTCATGGCTACTCACCATCTACCGGCGCATCAACCGCATACCACGCATACGGAACCACAAAAGCCAGATTGCACTCACGCATTTGCTGAACAAAGCCTTCCCATCCTTCGGATTCGATAGACTCACAGTAGCTTATGCCGCGCACGCCGGCTTGATACCAGCCGTCCGCTAACTTGCGGATCATGACCACATCGCGCATGATAAAGCCGGAACCAGATCCGCTGCTGTAGTCTACAACGCCGAAAACGGGAGTTTTCTCCAGAGCCAGGCGCAGGTAGTCGTAGTCGGTGCAGAGGGTATATGCCTTTTGCAGCGCGGCATCCTGCTGCTCGCGGCGTTTAATGACGTTACTCATACCGGAACCTCATTCCACTCACGTTCATTCAACAAACGACCAGAGCAACGCTTGCCGACACGATACATGCGAATACCGGGGTTCTCGGCGAAAATGTGCGGCGTAGCCTTGAAACCGTCAGGGATACTTGCATCCTGATGAACCTTGTACCCACCGTCTGGTTGGTAAAAAGCGGGGGTCCATTCGCCCCATCCCTTGAAGAAAAAAGGAGTGCCTGCGCCCCAGCACTGTTCTGCAAGCTTGTAGACCCATGCGTAGTTCACGGGGCGGGCTTTTGGTCCTGTTTCGCCGCCACAGATAACCCACTGGATTTCATCCACGCGTGCAGTTTCAACGTAATCAATTGGCCCATCGCCGTTCCACCCACGATAATCTCTATCCGTTGGAGTGCGCCGAAACCCTAAATTAATCGGCCCCAACATTGGTTCCACGCTCACAAAACGCTTTGCAGCCGGAGTGTCGAGCAGCACGGGAATCTTGACATCAGCTTCGGCCTGATTACACACGGTCACCCCAAGCCAGACGTTGGACAGGGGCCAGCGCAAGCCATCCATGCACGGGTCAAGCCCTGCTTGCCCGGCAAAAAGCTGATACATGGTCCCGCGCCGGTCATTAGCAGCACAGGAGGTATCGGTCATAAACGCCCGCATGCGCTCTGGCCGTTTGGTCAGGATCATAAAAGTATGCTGTGGGCAAAGCGCGGCCACGGCAAAAACCTTTGCAACCAGACCAAAGGAAACGCGCTCATGGAAAAGGTCACCCATGCTGCATGTAAAGATGCGCTTGGGCTTTTTGTACTTTACTGGTTGCAGCCAGCGGTCCGCATGCGTGTGGATATCGAAAGGCAAAGCGGTATGATACCCGCAGCGCCCACGCAGACGGGAGTAAACCATGCGCTCTGCGTAGCAGTTAGCGCAGCCGGGGCTAACCTTTGGTCCGGGGCAGCCGGTGACCGGGTTCCATGTGACATCGCACCATTCGATTTTGGTGTTATTCATACCGCACCACCTTCTTCCCCTGCGTCACCTTCGCGCAGCGCACGCGTCGGATGGTCTTGATAAAGCGGATACAGTCAGGGCAGGTGACGGTGCGCTTGTTGGTAGCCTCAAGATCGTCACCACCGTAAAACACGCCGCAGAGCGTTCCTTCCTCGGTCGGGTGACCAAGGTGGACGCCATCCGTGCCTTGCAGGAAGTAGATATCGTAGCTCATGCTGACTCCTCCGCAGTCCTGCCTTTAGCGCCTACCAAGCCGCAATAACCCTTGCGGCGGGCTTCGCAACTCGCATCATCTTCAATCCAGAACGCCCTTTGAGGGCTGATGCCAAAAATGTACGCTTCCGGCACACCTTCAGGGCGCGGCGGATCATCAAGGTCGTTTTCGATGATTTCGTGGCGTTCTTTGGCTGACATGTCGTGAAGGATTGTTCTGGGATTGGGACGCTTACCTACGCGCCACGCCATACAACGGGAACCGAGGCAGTCAGCACGCAAGGTAAAAGCGTCATCCTCCGTGCCGTCATTGAACGAACGCGACACCGGACCAGACATAAAAGGACAGACCTTGCGATTTGCTTCTTCTACTGTCAGCATCATTTTGCTTACCTCCCGACTTCATCCATCCGCTTTTTGGCCTCTTGAGAGGCGTAGCGGGCTTTTTTAAGGTTCTTGCCCTCGGCAGCCAGGCTGCGGCGGCTGTTTTCCAGCGCGGTTTCCAGCGCTTTTATCTGCCACTCCAGGGTGGCTATGTACTCGCGCTGGCTGGCGCATAGTGCTTTTTCACTTTTCGGCATCTGCTTCTCCGTAATCCCCGCCGGGGATTTTTAGCCTTCTCAGCCGCAGTCACCGGGCAAAACGGGCTGGCTTTTGGCCTCGACACTCATGGGCGTCAGCTTGATTTTTACCGTGGGGTCCATCGAGGACGTTTCGGTTATACGCGGCAGTGTGCCGTGCTTTGCAAAGCGCTCCAGCAGCGGCAAAAGCTCGCGCACCTGACTGCGGGTCAGATGCATGCGGGTGCTGATAAAGACCTCTTTGGGCAGCGGATACCGCACCCAGCCGCACCCGCCGGGCATGACCTGCGAGGCAGGCACCCGTGCCTCTGGCTCATGTGTGCCCAGCCAGATGGCTTCTTCTCCGACCATGGAGCTTTGCTGCAAAGAGCAGTCAGTGTCGGCCAGGTCCCGGAACTTGATCAGCGGGAAGCCTCGGTCAGTAGTCGCAAAAATGAATTTCATCTATCCTCCCGCAGCAGCATCTGCATTCCGCAGCCGTTTTCCAGCGCCAGCACATCCTTCTGCGTGATAATCTTTGCCGTGTTGCGGTCCGGCTGGCCGCCCCGGATTACTTCGCAAAGTATCTGGTCCGGGTAGCTGCCGTTACGCCCTATTACCAGCAGCTTTTCAGCAAAGCGGCGGGTCAGGATGATATCTCCATCACGCAACGGCCTGACACTCATAAAAACTCCAGAACTCTCCCCACCTGTGGGCCTGCCGGGAACCGGCAGCTCAACCTCTGCCAACCAGATGCCAGCTCCCGGCGCTTGTGAACGCCACAAGCCCGCAGAGGGGAAAATCAAAAATCACCCTTGTAAACTTCGTAAAAGTTGCGCAAATCGCGCACAGGGCGCACCAAAGAGTCCTTGCTGCCCAGAACACGCCGATCCAGAATCAACAGAAAATCGGACTGCAACTCCGCAACCCGGTCAGGGATGTTCAAGCTGGATACAGACCCACCGCCAGCAAGAAAGTGAACCAGCACCTCAATATCCTGCTCAAACTCGGCGTAAATGCTCACAGTCATGGACGGTGAAGGGGTTTCTTCCTCCCACTCCAGATACTGCAAAGCCTTGTTCAAATCCTCGACAGGAGCGCCCTTATACGGCGCACGCAGCACATATTTTACAGCGTTACCAAGGCAAAACCCCAAGTGGCGCGTCAGTGCTATGGGCTGCACCGGGTAAACCGTGTAATGGGCTGGGTTGCTGACCGGGTTGTGTTCGCTCATTCGAAAATCTCCCCATTAACAAATTGCGGAACTTCACGGAGTCCCTTCTTGGCAAACTCGGAAATTTTATCGTGCCAGTCGATACGGGACCATGCATAGCCTCGTGGATTTTTACACTGCCCCTCAAATGGGCAAGTCGAGCCTATATAAAAAGTACAATCGCGCTTATCTCCCATGTTTTCACAGTGCAAAGCGAGATATGCACAAGCCAAATAACCAGGACCAGTAAGCTCGGTAATTATTTCTCGCACGGGAATAGCTCCTCTTCACGAATCATCTTCTCAATCGCACCGTGCATGTCACCAAAAGCCAACAAAGCCTTTGAGTGGGCAGTGTCACTTTTTTCGCGCCAAATACCATGCAAATAAACTTGCAACGCCTCTAAAAACATTGCCGGGTACAGGTATGTACGGCCATGCTCAGGTAGCGACATAAAGCGGTCCATTTCCGCAATTGCGTCAACTACCTGCCTATACGCGCCATAACAGGGCTTAAAAGGATACCCATACTTTTCAGCTCCGGCAAAATTAAGCGGCTCAATTTCCCACTTCAAAAACCGCAGAGCTTTGTTCAAATCCTCAATAGGTGTGCCTCTATGTGGCGCACTCAGAACACATCTTACGGCACTACCAAGGCAATACCCCAAATGGCGCGTAATAGAGATAGGAGGCACCGGGTAAACCGTGTAATGGGCCGGGTTGCTGACCGGGTTGTGTTCGCTCATAAAACCTCCGCTTGCTGATAATCTCCCCGCCTCTGGCCTTGCCGGGAACCTCACAGCTTTCCCAAGTTTGGTTCCCGGCCCTGATGAACGCCATCAGGCCGGAGGCGGGGAAAATTACTACTTTACCAGCGTAAAACCGCTGTCACCACAAATCCCAAGCACCCAAGCCCGGCCAGCAGTATCACCAGTACGCCCATCACCGGCCTGCCTTCGCGCCCTGATGCGCTTTCTTCGCACTCGGGCCATGGTGGACTTGCCGTAAAGGTCTTTTGGGCATCATCACGCATACATCACCCGGACAGCAGGCAGGAAAGCACTATCAGCGCCAAACTGCCGCTTATGAGCAGGGCGAGGGGCAGCATGCTCAAAGTGTTGTCAGAGCGGTTCATTGCGCAGCCCTGCCATAGAGCTTTTCGTGCCGTGCGCGGGACAGCTTTTTCATGGTCTGGATGGCTACAATGGCCTCGTCCGCTTCTTTGTCGATGCTTTCAAGCTGGTCCAGCGGGATATCGCCATCAGAGATACTGGCGGCGGTTTCTGCGGCAAACTCACCGAATTCACGCATACTGTCTGCCAGCGCATGGGCCAGCACTGCATCGCTGGAAGAAAGCGCCGGGTCGGGTAGCGGCACAAACACGCCGCCCATCTGCCGGGCTATGAAATTCACGCCCAAAAATGATCCGGAAACCGAGATAACCGGCAAAACCATATCCGCACCCAGCTTGTGGCCCTGCTGGCGCGAAAGTTCGCTCATAAAAGTCTGATAAGGCTTGCCAACCAGCTCCGCTATGGTCTTTGCATCCAGACCGCTAGGCGCGTTAAGCACACTGTGATGCAGCACGGCAGTAAGGGAGGGGAAACGTCCGCTAGTATTGTTCATGGTATTGCATCCTTCTTTTTTGCGTAGCCGCAGACATGAGAACAGGGTAACGGGTAAAATGGGCAGGCAGATTACAGATTCATGGATTCCGACATACGAGCAGGGCGACCGCGTGGTACATCCACAACAGGCGGCAAAAGATGTTCAGGAATCCCAAGCTCACGCAATTGCTGGTGGCGCTGACTTGAAATGCGTGGACGACTGACCATTGCCTGAACAGCGGAGCGACTAACGCCAAAACTACGAGCAATATCACCGTAGGACATGTTGTTGCGAATCATCCAAACGCGCAAATCAGTAAGACGGGAAGCGTCTTGCGGCTTGTCCGATAATTGATTAACATCACAACTAATATTCATTTCTCACCTCAAAACTGCTTATTGGTTAGCAGTTGGCTTGGCCTGTTGAAGAAAATAAAACCTGAAAAAGTGTGAATGTCAACTTGAAAAAGTGATAAACGTGAGCGATTTTACTCAACGCTTTGATATTATTTACAAAAAATATTTAACTTGCCCCGAAAGCGCCACTTTTGGATCAAGCAAAATTGGTATGTCCAGATTTTTGGGGATAAGCCAGGGCAGGATGCAGCACTGGGAATCAGGGCGAATTCCCAACGCAACGGACTGCCTCATTATTGCAGAAAAACTTGGATTCAAGTTAAAATGGGTGATTTCTGGTGAGGATGTTGTTTCTGACGAACACAAAGAAGCAAAGCAGGTCATCTCCACCCCACACACCCTAACCCCAGCCATACCAGTAGTAGGACTGGCTTCATGCGGGGTCGAAGGACTGGAGCAGATCATGCCGTACCATATGACGGCCTCACCCATTGCGCTTTCGCCAAAATCGTTCGCGGTGCTGGCCAGCGGCGAGAGCATGGTTCCGGCGGGCATAGCATCGGGCCATATGTGCTTTTGCGATCCAGACCAGCAGCCACTACCGGGTGAAGCCGTTTTTTTACGGCAAAAAAACAACCTGGGCGCGCTCAAGCTCTTTTTAGGCGAGGGTGGGAAAAGCGGTTTTACCAATTTTCAAGGGTGGTTAGCCGCGCGTGATGAACACGGGCACCAAAAGCCTTTTACGCTACAGGTAAACAACGACATGATAGACTGCATCGCGCCGGTGGTTTGCATCCGGCGGCGGGGATAAAATGGCCTCCAAAGCGAATGCCGGGGCTAACAAACCCAAAAGCCACCCCGCAGAATACGGGGCGGCTTTTTTACTTATCGCACTATCCGCTCACAGTGATTACAATACCAGCCTTTAGCAGTCAGGTAGCAGCGGTGGCCACAGCAGGGGCAGCTCACTTTTACTCCGTCTCCGCTTTTTCCTGCACAGCTTCTTTTTCCTGCTCCAGCACTACTTCCAGCAACTGACGCTCACAGCGCAGGTCTATGATCTGAGTCATAAGCTCATCAAGCCTTTCATGGTCATACGGCTCGTCCAGCTTTAAATCTATCGCCAGCCGGGGGCGATTTGTTTTTACCTCAAGCTCGCGTATTTCCATATCAATCACAGCCATGCGCTGGCGGGCCACCTCTGCGGCGGTAGGCTCGGGCGCTTCGGCACTCCAGCCTTCCGGCAGCGGGCCAAAAGCTTTGATGATGGTCGGCTCGCCGTTCAGGTAGCCTTCCTCGCCGATATGGTTTTCTACCTGCTCCCACTGCTCGCCGTTCCAGCGGGGATGAAAGCCCGGCGCATACTCAGGCCGCTCGCGGCGGGAGTTACCGGCGCGAAAGTCACCGATGGGCTTCATGGACTGATAATAAAAGCCATCCGGTTTGGTGTAGCAAAAGTCGTAGTCGGCTCCTTCAGGTAGCTTGTGGATATCTTTTATATCGCTGCCGAGCAGGATGCTGCGGTGGTCTTTCATCTTTTACTCCTTTTATTCGTTTTTTCTTTGCTTTTGTCCCGGTCCCGGCGTGGGAGATGTCGATATCGATACAGGCCGCAACGCCACAGGCGGGTTTGATTTGCGTCCAAATGCCAGTTCCACTACGTGGAATAACGCGGTGGGGGCCTCTGGGTGCATCACTATCGATTCTGTTCCTCCGGCAGGTGGCAACTGGTCGGCTATGCTTGCTACATCCGGCAGCTCAACAGCTCGAAACACTCACATCGGTTTAGACTTATCGACACAGTACCCGGTAGCTGGGCGCTTCAAGCCTGCCGCTTTTTACGGTATTCCTGCTGTCTATCTGGGCTAGCCGAGGTATACGGCGGGGATGCCGTAAAAAGCGGCTGGGGCGAACCTTCCACCGGTGGGTATGACAAGTTCTGAGTCAAAGCCTATCGCATAGCTCGCGTTGGTCCCACCGGAAGTTGTGCTGGCAGCGGTGTTTGCGTACAGCTTGCCTGTTTTGGTGAAGACTCCTGAAGCACCATCTAAAGAGGCTATGATGTAGCCGATACTATCCCCCCGACTAGCCTCACCAGTCATGCGGCGTGATCTGTCGATATCCACATCTCCCACGCCGAGACTGTCATAACCATCCGCACCACGGAACAGACCGCGCAGGTCAGGCAGGCGCAGGCGGTTGGCGGCTTCGTCCCAAACGAACTTATTCACGCCGCCCAAGCCGTTAAAGCTCTCTACACTGCCATCGGGATATGTGTACTTTGCAGCCACATGCAGCGCTTCATACTCTTCTTCCGTCACACGTCTAAAAGCCCCTACGGGCGATTGGAGATACACCAGAAAACGCGGGTATTTTTGACTGACATCTTCGATCCAGTCGCCGTAACACGGGGCCCAGCCATCGGGCAGTTCCCTGTCATCAAAAAAATCAATCTTTCCAATTTTGTAGGGCTGGAACAAAGCCCGAAAAGCCTTATATACCTGCGTCAAGTCCTTATCATCAGGCGTAAGTCCGGCTTGCTCTATCAGGTATACAAGCTCGCGCATGGCTGGCTCGATTGCTTCTGCCGGGACAACAGCGCCTTTTTTACCGGCGCTGGCGTTCCAGTAGCCGTCTCCGGTCTCGGCAGTGGCGTTAAGGGGCGGGGCGTATTTCATGGGATTCTCCTATGCCGGTTCGTAGTCAAAAGTTAAAAAGGTATGTGCTTCCTTGTCGCGCTGCATAAGGCACTCAAGGTCAGTCGCTATTTGATACTCGCCCAAAGAGTCGCCGCAGGCGCTTTCTCCGCAGCGAAAGTAGATAACGCGCGGGCCATGTACCACTACTATCCACCAGTAGCGGATTTCTTCCGGCCCCAGGCGCTCTACCGTGTTACCGCAGTCGCTTTCTCCACACACAAAGGGCGCGTTGTGTTCGATATCTATGCTATAGCCAAGGTTTGCAGCCATTTCGTACCAGTAGCTTTTATCCTGACGGCCCGTATCTGCCAGCTTGAGCAGCACGGCCATGCGGCGTTCCTGAAGCGTATCTCCAGACGGCAGGCACGAATCGGGCAGGCCCAGAACGCGCTCGTAGTCCTCAAGCGCGTCAATGGCGGTTGTGGGGTTGGTCTCGCGCAGCAAAAGGTGCGCGGATTCGTCCACCCGCGTCATTTCTTGCGCGGCGGATTCAAGCGTGAGGGTAAGCACCGAGCCAGGCGCGCGGTTCCATGCAGGGCCGCGCGGCAAAAGGCTTTGCTGCATATCGGTGTATTCTTCCGGCGTTCTTACTGGCGGTTGGGGCATGGCTACTCGCTCCAGTTTTCAAAATCCACATACAGAGAGGGGAAAAAGCCCGGCTCCACCACCACGTTGGCAAGCGGGGTTACAAAACGGTAGTCCTGTATGCCCGGAGTGGAGCCTACAACGGTGCGCAGTTGCGATATAAGTACCGTCTGCCCGGCTGCTACGGCTATACTGTCAAGGTAGTCGTGCAGCTCGGTTGCAACGGCGCTGCGCATGGCCGGGGTATCGGGCTTTACCTGCAAAACTACCTGCAAGGTAAAGACCTCGGGCGCAAAGGCTTCAAACTCACGCATGTCGGCGGGCATTACTTCCACTATATGCTCTTGCACGCGCCGCACCATGTCTGGTGTGGGGATAGGCCCGGTGGGGCTATCGTCCGTGACAAAGGTGAGCGTTACGCTGCCAAGGCCCTTACCAAGCGGAAAAGCCCATGCACGGGTAACGCCCGAGACTTCAAGGGCCCACGCCTCGTAATCATGCTTTGCGCCCCCGCGCGGGGGCTGGCGCAGGCGGCTTAAAAAGCGGGCGCGAAAGTCTTCCAGCTTTTCCGCATCTGCCCCGCCGCCTATACCCTCTGGCGCAGTACCTTCGCTTTGCACACCCGGAACAGGCTGCACCAGCGTAATAACGGCCCCGGCAGGCAGGTTGTAAGCCACACCTGCTTCCATAGCGTCCAGAGTGACGGCGATTTGCCCGCCAGACTCCACTGCTCCGGTTACCACTATGTACTCAAGGCCGTTTTGCCCGCGCGCAAGAGCGCCTGCGGCAATCTCTGTGCCTGCCTGGGCCGTAAATACCGCCGTGCCGTCCGCAAAGTCGGCCTCGCTTGGCTGCATGCCCCAGATAGAAGCCCAGCGCAGCAGGCTTTCTTCTTCTGCCTTATCGGGAAAGCTTTGCTCAAAAACCCACTCCAGAAAGCCGTGCAGCAGCATGGTAGCCAGTGCCCACACCTTGGATAAAACGGCCTCCACACTTTGAGACACAAGCGCCTCGCCATTTTGCAGGCGACCGGAAAAATCGCGCGCTATGCGCTCGTAAAGCTGCTTAAGCCCAGGCTTGGCCCATGCCATATCAAGCTCCTGATTGAGTTAAAGAGGTAAAATAGTTAATTTTATCAAGCGGCTCGGCATTTTTGTAGTCATAGGTAAAAAGCCAGTTTTCGCGCCGGAGAGCATCTTCAAGCAGGCGCTCGGAGCCGACCTCTATACCCAGATACCCGCGCGATATGCGCCGTGCCGCCACATGCAGCGCGCTTACGCGCAAACGGCCTGCCTTGGCCGTAGTAAGCCACGCAAGCGCCTCTTTAGCGTATACATCGGCACGGGCTACCACAGAGTCCTGATCCAGCTCGCGCCGCAGCAGCCAGAGGCGTGAACCTATCTCGTCCATCTCTCCGGTCTGGGCAAGGTAGTCGCCCCACCAGCCTTGCGGGTCCACCTTTTGGCCGACTGCGGCATCAGGCAGGATATCAGCCTCTGCTGCGTGCCGGTTGGTAAAAAGCGATATGGTGATGGCAGTAAGCAGCCCAGGGTCGCCAAGGTAGTCTGCACCCTGTGCCGTACTTTCAAAGGCCATGTCATACATAGCCTTGTCTTTTTGCCATAAAAGCGCGATTCCGGGCATCTTACTCGTCCTTTTGCTCTACTTGCCCCGTGGGCGAAGCGGTTTGCAGCGCATCACGCAAAGCCGACAATGCAGACGCCACAGCCGCTGCGTTGGGCGGCCCGGTAGTACCACCGCCAGACGTATAGGGATGCGTGTGCGACTTGCCGGAAACCCCGGCGGCCAGTACATCGACCAGCGCGCGCAGGTACTGCGTGGCGGTAAGGCTGCCCTGCAAGGTGGCGTCCACATCTCCGCTGCCGGTCTGGTCCGTCATGGTCAACGCGCCATGCAGCCCGATAAGCGCGGATACAAGACTAATCTGCTCGGCTGCGGTAACCTCAAAAATTCCGGTTTCAACGCTAAAACGCTTTGAGGCCTTAAAATCGACTTCTTCCGTCTGCACCGACACGCTTTTTGCGGCCTTGACGGTAAGTGTGGTGGTGGAGACTTCAACTTCGTTGCCGTTTTTAAGGTGGATGTAGTCACCATTCGCTTGGTAAACCTTGACTTCGCCGGGCTTAAGCCCCCTTGGGCGGGCGCGGCGGTCATCCACCTTGACTGCGGCGGGGTGCGAGCGGTCAGCACCCACAAAAACCAGCAGCGCCTCCGCACCAAGCGGAGGGTGCGAACTCAGGCCATAGTCTTGCCAGCGCTCAGCCTGATCAAGCACCTCGCCTTGTAGCGGCAGCACCTGCACTTCCTGCATCTTGCGCTCGTCGTCGACCATGGTTACGACGCTGCGCGCAACGATGTTACGGATACCGGCGGCAATACGCCGCAAATCGCGCAGGGACACACTCATGAGCTGCCCCCAAACATAATGGGCAAAGTCTGCGCGTTAGCCTGTAGCGCCTGCAAGTAGTCGCTTTCTGCCTTATCTACCGGGGTTTCGGTGGTAGAGGCATCGCGCAGGAGCGCGTTTTGAGTGCCCGCAGCCACCGCAGCAGCCTTTTGCACCGGCTTGCGCTCGTAAGATGCCGGGTCTTTAAGCTCCAGTACGCTTTGGCTGCCCTGCGCGTTTTTGGTGGACGTAACCGAAAAAATGAGCATTTCCTTATCAATGCCCTCTGCCGGGATATTGACCGGAACCAGCATGTTGGGCTGCCAAAGCTGACCGCCGTAATCGTGCCAGCCGGGCACGGTTACGGACAGGGTAAAGGACGCAGCCGCGCGCACGCGGCACTCCCACTCTGCCCGTTCCTGCGCGCTGGCCGGGTTTACCTGATTCTCGGCCCGGATTACGAGCGGGCGGTGGCGCGGCACGCCCTTATCAAGTGCCTCGCCACGCACCTGCGCGACTACCGGGCCATAGTCCATGTCGTCACCCTTGCGCTGGCCAAGCACTATGTACTGCGAAAAGCGCTCTCTAAAGCTGGTAACTGGGTTAAATTGCTTGATATTTTCTGGCGTCAAGGCCGTATTGCTGCGCAGGGAGCCAAGGGCAGAAAGCCGCACGCCGCCCTTGCCGTCCGGCGTAGCAAAAAGGGAGCGCTGCTTGCAGATGCGGTCTATGGCTTCAAAAGCGCTTTCGCCCACTTCAAGCTTGAAGACTTCAAAAACCGGCCCCGGCTCACCAGCCATACTGACCGGGACGGAAAAAGGCCCGGCCAGAATTTTAGCCAGTTGCAGGGCATTAAGGCCGCGCCATTCACCAGGCGATTGCACCGCAGAGCAGTCCACTAGATCCGCGCTGCGGTCGCGCCCGCTTACGGTCATGGAGTGCGACTCTGCCGACTGCGGAGCCGCCTTATCATCCAGAAAGCCATCGTGAACCGGCTGCGCATCGCACAAAAGCTGGCAAAACAGCCCCGGCGCAAGCGGCCTGCGGCTTTGCCCGTAAGCCCAGCGGTCAGAAAGCGAAAAGGTAAAAGAGCCGGACATGGAATCGAGCCTGCGCACGCTGGTTACTTCTTCCCACCCGTGCCACTCCGGGCCGGAAACCTGCTTGCCGCCAGCACCGGGCAGCGAGATACGCAACGAAATTTCGGGCGATAGCCTATCAGCTTGCACGGTTTTGCTCCTTTAAAAGCTCGTACTCGCCTGCGGACACAAAGCCGGGATGCACCACCCGGTTACGCCGCACAAAATCGTCAAGCTGACTTTCCATAGTGCCGCCGGGGAAAAAGCCGGGGGCATGGCGGTGGCAAATGAACATGGCTGGCAGGGTCTTCTGGGTGGTAACCGCCGCTAAATCCGGGCTGGCTGCGCCGTTTTGCGTAATGGCGGCAATGGCAATGGCGCGTAAATCAACAAACTCGCTGCAAACGGTGTCAGAAGTGTCAAGTTCGAGTACTGCGTCAATAAGCTCAATCACATCGTCCCGCATTTCGGCGGAATCCTGCGTGCTTTCCGGCTGTGCCGTGGCGTATTCTTCCACCACCAGTCCGGTTACGGCCTCGCGCTCAAAGGCGTTCAAGGCATTTTCGTTATCTGTGGCGGTTCGGGACTGCTCGCCGCCGCTGCCGGTTTTTGGCGCAGGGGTCTGGCGCGCTATCTGGGCCAAGTTCTTGCCCTTGACGCGCGAGGACGAAGACGAACCCGCCACATAGCCCTTAAAAACGGCAAGAAGCTGCTGCCCGGCTCGCCCACTGGAAAGAATAGCCAGAATACTGGACTGGTCCAGACCAAGCAGGCTGCCTGCCGTGGTGACTGCCGTAAGCACATCGCCCTGCGCAATGGCGGCAACGCGGGTTATAACCGCCTGCGCCGCTGTAACGGCCTGTTCCACCACATAGGCGCTTTGCCCGGCTACTTGCAGAGCTACGTTAAGCGTGTTTGCGGCTGCTTCTTCCGCAACTTCGGCCTGCGCTGCGGCAAGCTCGGGCGCAGCGGCAACGGCAACTGGCGAGGCCGTGCCAGCATCAGGCACAGCCACAAAAGACATGGCAAACTCAGCCACGCCGCCGCCGGGGCCTAGCCCTTCACGGCAGGGGGCCGGGGCATCAAGGTACACAAGCATCTCGCCATAGTAGGGATGCACCAGCAGGCCGGGGCCGGGGGTTTCCAGCGCGGCTATGAGCGCATCGCGCCTATCCATATAGTCGCGCCCGTTTACAAAGCCCTGCAAGGTAAAACGGCGCGGCAGTCTGCCCAGGTCTTCCACATACGGATCGTCACGCTGCACAAACTGGTGCAGCACGGTACGGCGGCCTACGGGAAAGTCAGATTCGCGTACATTAAACGGAACCCCACGGAACGAAGGCTGGCGAAATTTTTGCTTCCACATCGTTAAAACCTGCCTGTGCCGCCGGTTCCAAGGTCTGCCGGGCCGTAGCTGTTTACCAGCGTAACGCCGCGCGTATCGCCCGATACGGCGGCATGAGTGCCGGGCTGTGTAGTGACGGTCATGTTTATATTTTGCTTACTGATGGTCTCGGTGGTGGTTCTGCGTTCGTCTATGGTACGGGCAAAACCTGCGGCAGTTTGCCCCGCAAGCGCAGCGGCTTCTTTTGCCTTGGCCAGACTGGCGGAGCGTGCAGCCGCAATTTTGGCCTCGCGCCCTTCCCGGTTGCTGAACCAATCGTTGCCAGCATCGTCAAAAGACGTGAGGGAGCCGCCATCAAGCCCGGTATAGAGCGAAGATACTTTTGGTGCGTTTTTTTTCACATCGCCATAGGCCAGCTCGTCTATCTTTTTACCCAGCGCGTATACACCGGCCAAACCGGCGATGATAAGGCCAATAGGGCTTGCGGCAAAAGCTGCGCCAAGTGAGCCAAAAGCCGACACCAGCGCGTAGGCCGAGACCACCATCTTGCTGCCCATCAATACAGCAAGGCCACCAAAAACATTTTCCCAACCGCCAACGGCTGTGGCAAACCTGTCCGCCACCTCAAAGGCCTTGGCAAAGCCTTTTGCAATTGCCAGCGCCGCGCGCCCGATGGCAGGCAACGCTTTTGCAAAGCGTTCAGCCATCCTTCGCGCTGTTTCGCCTATGGCTGTACGGTTAAGCTTTGTCCACTCGGTAAACTTATCCACCACTTGCTTGACGTGGGGCATGAACTCCGCGCCAAATGTATAACCTATGCCGCGTAGCCCGGCTTTTGCCTTGGTGAGCGAGTCGTTATAAGCCTCTGCCTCTTTGGTAAAACCTTCTGCCAGCACCTGACCCAGCGCGTGAGCCTCCAGCCGCATCTCGCGCAGCGAGGCAGAGCCGCCTTTAAGCAGCGGCATGAGCTTTGCGCCTTGTTCCTCGCCAAAAATTTTTGTGAGCAGGCCTTGTGCATCGCCGCCGTTACGTTGCAGGCGCTCTACGCTATCGGCCACGTTCATCAGCACATCATCAAGGCTTTTCAGGTTGCCGCTGGCATTAAGCACGTCTATGCCCGCGCTTTTGAAAAGATCGTACTGCGGTGTACCGCGCTTGGCTGCCTGCCGTGTTACCGTGTTAAGGCGGGTAAAGTTTTTTTGCAGTTGTTCCTGATTCACGTCTGAAAGCGAGGCGGCATAAGCCATCTCTTGCCATGCCGTAGTACTCACGCCCGCGCGCGAGGCGGTTTTTGCCGCCCTGTCGCCCGCATTGGCCGCGCCGCCGACTATGCCCAGCAACCCGGCCCCGGCCCCGCCAAAAACGAGCGAGAGCCGGGTGCCCATACGCAAAAGACTGCTGAAAGTGCCGCTTACTTCCTTACCAAAGGTACTGACGGAGCGGGAGGCGTTAGAGGCGCTGGCGGCAATGCGGTCAAAGCCGCTTTCGCGCCGCAGGTTCTTCATACTGGACTGCAAACGGCGTAAACCGGCGGTACTTTGCGCCATACGGTCGTTCCACGCTTTAAAAGCGCCAGAGAAACGGTCTGTTGCACCGATTACAAGGTCAAATCTGCTTTGTTTTGCGCTTACAGCCATGTTTTTTACCTTAAGCCCAGCAAGTTATGCTTTTGCAGCCAATCCACGCGCTTAATCCAAAAATGAAGGTCGCGCGCGGTCATACTCATCAGTTCGCCTCTGCCCCATCCGAAGATGGAGGCGAAGATTCCGAGCCAGTCGGCCCAGTCGTCGGGCCAGGGAGAAAAAAAGATTCTACCGTTGCGGTCACCGTAGTCAGATCATCAATACACATTTCTCCCAATAACGGCGGCGGGGTAGCGGTAAGACGCGAAGTAACGGTGACAATGTTCTCAGGCATATCAAGCGCGGTAAGACTGACGCCGTAAAGGTCTTTAGTGACAGGTTCGCGCGTGAATTCCAGCTTGGTCACCAGGTCTTTGCCAAACTTCAAAGGCTTGACCAGCTCAATAACAATGGGTTCAAAAGTCATGTTAAATCTCCTGCGCCGGGGTGCTGGATTCCCAGCGTACGGTTATTTCTGCTTCTTCCGTGGTAACCGTGCCCTCGCCAGCGAACCACGCCTCAGAAAGCACAATGGTCTTGCCGTTAGCCAGATCCAGCGTAACGGTGATATCATCCTGCTGTGCCAGCGCTGCAAGGTTGAGGGTACTGCGGTCGGTTATCACACCTTCGATATAGGCCACCTGCACAGTAGACTTGTAACCATGCACACCATCGGCCCCGATGATGCCGTCGTTTTTGTCGTAGCCCAGGTTGTAAGAAAAACTGCCCTTGGCATCTTGCAGAGCGCCGTCAATTTTAAGGTAAATGCGGCCTGCGCGCCTGTTTTGACCTGCCATCTTTTACTCCGTGTATTTACACGGCGGGGCGCGCGGCCCCGCCGGTTATAAAGGTTGTTACACCAAGTGCCGCATTACGGTTCCGGCTACCTCAAACTGGTTCATCAGGTTGGGGCGCATGAACCAGTCCAGCCGGTTTTCGTTACGCGCGTTACGGGCCACTCTGAGGTCTTTTTCAAACTGGGCCGCACCTTCAATCAGGCTGGCAGCAATCCACGCGTTCATACGCGCCACCGCCTCCGCCTTGCCCTGCTTGGGAGTCATGACCGGGACATCGGGGCTGCGGAGCTTTTCGTCCCCGTCACTAGCCAGCATATGGCGCGGGTATTTGAGTTTGAGGTAGTTGTTCCAGTCGTACCGCAGGTAAGAAAGGGTCAGCGGGCTGTTCAGGCTCAAAAAGGCCTTGTCTTCCGCTCCCAGCGAGTTAAGGCGCTGGGTTGTGATTACCTTGCTGAAGCACACGTTACCGTCCGGGTCCACATAGCGGGTAGAAAGACCTTCCATGAGGCCCTGGTTCTTTTCCGGAAAGTCGGTAAACATATCGTACTTGCGGGGTGCGGACACACCGGGGATAACCAGCGTGTTAAACCCGCGCGAGGGCTGCTGGTTGCCGTAATAGGCCAGAATAGCCATACTTGCGGCGGCGTCTTCATCGCACGGTGTTGGTGTGCCCTCGCTGGCCAGTACCGAAAGGTGCTTGTTGTTGTGAGCGCTGGAAAAGGTGACGGCCTCCACAAAGTTGCCGGGGGTTACGGTGATAAGCTGCCCGTCAATCTGGCGCAGGGGCCCCCAGCGGGAATCCATCTCGGCCTTTATCTCAACCAATGATGCCTGGTCGCGCCAGGGCCAGGCTATCATGTGGTAGCGGTCGTTACCCATGCTGGTTACTACTTCTGCGGCATCGGGGTTACCTGCGCCGCCAGCCATAGGGGTGATTACGGCGGTTACACCGTCGGGGAAGGCCTCGCCCTGATAGCCAAAGCGCAGATCAAGGTCGTTACCGCACTCGCCCTTGTTTTTTGCCGTAAGCACAAGGGTTGCATCCTCGGTACTGGCGATAACGCGCATGTCGGGCAGGGCGTTGATTACATCGCGCAGGCCAATGGCAATGGCCGAGGCTGTGGTGGATGAAGAAACACCAAACCGGGCCAGTTGCCCGCCAATGTACAGGCAAACCGGGGTGGCAGTGCTTACATGCCCGGCAAAATGTACCGTGCCGGTGGCAGCCACGGCGGTTTCATCATCCAGTACCGGGATAACCAGCATTTTGGTGACCGGGTTGGCGTTCAGATATTTTTCGCACATACGGGCAGCTTGCGAGCCGCGCCCGAACATGGCGTTAGCAATGCTCACGCTGGTAGGCCGCACCGGGACCAAAGGCTCGGCGCTACCGGTGGGCAGCATTTGCGCGGGAATGAGCGTAATAAAGGGATTAAGGCTCAAATCCTCGCTCGCGCCTGTGCCGTCAAACTCGGTGTAGGTAAAGGGCAGCAGAACAGTATCGGGCAAAGAGGGAAAGACTATCTGACTCATGCCTTTGCCGCCTTGCTGTTTTTGGGTTTAGAGGCTTTTTCAGCCGTTTGGGGCTGTTCCGCGTTAGAATCCGCAGCGGGGGCCGATTCGGCAGCAGGTTCCGCAGGCTGTTCCGCAGCAGTAGCCACAGACGCTTGTGCGGCAAGGTCAGCCTCAAACGCATCGCGCTCGCGGGCGATATCTTCCGGCGTGGTGCGCAGTACGCTTTTTTCACGCAGGCGGCGTCTCCAGTAAGGGGAGTCGGTAACCGGCTGGCCATAGTTGGGCAGGCGGGTATTTTCGCCCACAACGGGCACATTCAGGCCCGGACGGGCCGGTTTAAGGTAGATGACTTTACTCATGTCTCGCTCCGTTGCTTGCGGTTCGGGTTATTTTGAGACGGGGCGCGGCTGCGGCCATGACTGGCCGTTATCGCCCCAGTTTTCTGCTTCCTGCGGGGGCAGCGGCTCCGCATCAGGATTAATGGCGGTTACATCATCCGCCGAGTTGTTTTCCGGGTCGTCCATGGTCAGGTTCCAGCGGGTTCCGGCCACATCAAAGGCAGGCAAATCCGGGGCAGCTACGGGCATCTGGTAGACGATGGAGTAAACCATTGTTAGCACGGCATATTCAAAAGCATCATCAGCAGCCAAATCAAGCTGCACATCGCCAAGCTCCCAAGATATCAGGGTGTCTTGCCCACCAAGTGCCATCATTTTGCCGCCCAAGGCGTCCAGACTGACAGCTTTCTCAACTTGCAGCGAGATAGCCTCTAAAAGCGCATCCAGATCCGGACCGCCCTGAGTCACGGCCTCTACGTTCAAAAACAGGGTACGATCATTCGAATCAGGCACAGGTTTATCTGACACAGTGTAAACGCCAATGCCGGGCATGTCGTGGCAGCTCCAGGCATCGTACCTATTGGAAAAAACATTTTTGCCCACCAGCGAGGCTAAAGCCGGGGAGCCTTTTAAAAGCTCGACCATAGCCAGCCGGATAAGCGTGCGCTGGTGGATAGGGAGCGTTGCACTCATGGCTAACCCCTGCCTACTGGCGGAACTGGCGCAAAGCCCTGCGGTATGCCGCGCGGGAACTTGCGCTGCCCAAGGGTTACAGCCACAAGGCCCAGGCCATCGTCATACACGGTCAAAATCTCCCATTCCTCGCTGCCTATGCGAAACATGTCGCCCTGTAAGCGGCTGGAATCGGCCAGACGCGGCAAGTCGAGGCCGTGGAGCAGCAGCTCGCACCGGGTAACCTGCGCCCTGCTGCCCTGCACCGGCACGGAACCGGGGGTATCCACCACCGTAAAAAACTTGCCCACCATGCCTTTAAGCGGAACTTCCGGCCCGTCTTGCGGAACAAAAACGACCTCAGCCTCAAAATTGTCGGCATCCATGATTTTGGCTAAATCGTCATGCGCGGCTTGCAGAATTTTACTCATCTTCTACGACCACCTTTTTTGTTGCCGACAGGGTTGAGCCATCCATTCAACTCGGCCCGAGCCTGATGGAGCAGGCGCTTAAAAAACGTATCACGCGCGATATTCATCAATCTTTCGCGCTCTTTTTCACGGCCTGAGCCGGAAATTGCCGAAACCAGTCCCGGCCCCTTAAGAACAACAGGAATATTGCGGTCATCGGTTTTACGGCCTAAAATCTTGCCGCTTTTAGGCGAAATCCAAACAGCAGCCAGACCGCGAAAATTTTTAGGCCGGAACTCCACCTTTTCAGCACCACTTTTGGATTTTACAATTCTGGCATCAGGCCCTTGCACAAGCTTGTTGGACTTAGTAGCCACAATCATTTTGGCTTTTTCTTGCTTTAAGGTCTTTACTGATACACCACGCACTATCTTGCGTGAGATTCCGTCTATCTTTCTTGTGCCATATACTTTACGCACACCGCTGTACTGACTTAGAGGTAACGATGCGTCACCTTCTACTCTGACTTTTGCCAAAGGATTCTTACTGTCAGCCCGGCTAAGTATAAAATTTTCTTTTACTGTACCTGTTTTTACTGCATACCTTGCACGAATCATGCGTGACATTTCATTCTTTGCAGCAGACAAAGCATCATTTTGCGCACGTCTTACAACAGCATCAAACTTTCCAGCAACACGCAGATGTGTAGCGTCAGACTTTAAAAGGCTTTCAACTTCCGCAATAGTGAATGAAAAATCTATCATTTTACTATCTCCACTTCTTGCCTGAGTTCTTCCAGCCACTTGCGCAGTGCGGATTTGTCCGCATTTGCGCTGCGCAGCGCTTTTAAAAGCGCGCGGTTATCCTTAAGTAAATCAAGGTTGGTTGGCCTTTTGCCCGTCACCGTCGGCGCTGGCGGCTCCGGGGTTGGCAGCAGCAGCACCGCCGGGGGCTGCGGCACTAAAATTTCTGTCCGGGTTATCAGCATGGGCTCGGTCGGCCCAGAGCAGGCGCACAGCATCATCATGCAACTCACCACCAGCCCAGGCAGCAAAATCCGGCTTTTGCATGGCGGCTTGCTGTTGCGCGTCTTCGCGCTTTTTATCTTCAAGGTCTTTGGCATGTTGCACCTCGCGCTCGGTTATGGCGCGGTTATCAAGCTCGCGCGCGGCCTTTAACAGCCGGTTGGCGGCACTTAAAGAATCGTTAGCGTCTTTTACCGCCTGCAACTGGGCCGCTTGCGTCTTTATGGTATGCCGCGCTCCATCCAGCTCGCACGAGCGCGTAAGTAGCGGAACACCCAGAACCAGCGCCAGCCCTATAAAGCCGGATAGCGAAATACCCGCGCTTTTTTCGGGGTTGGAGGCTACCCAGCCGATGATTGATGCAAGCCAGCTCATGCCGCGCTACCTTCTGCCGTCCTGATGCTCAGGACAAAACGGGTAGCGCCCAGCACAGCAAGACAGTCGCGCAGCATTTGCAGCGCGATGCGCGATTCGGAAAGCATGAGCTGCCCTTTGCCGGACGGGTACATATGGCGAGTACCCACCAGAATGCAGCCCTGCACGTCAGTTTTGTATCCGAGCTTCACATCCCCGGCCCAGTTGCCTGCGTGAATCAAAATTGCGCTGCGCCCCGGCACATCAAGCACCTGATACACATTCTGGTACTTTCCGGGCCGCCCATCCGCACGGTGGGGGGATGAATAGGGTCTGCAAAGGTAATCGCCAGCCGGAATGCAGGAAAAATATTGCCGGTTATCGCGCCAGGGCAGTTCAAGCGTGGCGATTTTAAAGCCGCCCAGACCGGATAAAAAGCCAGCCGTGCCATGGTCGGACGAGGCGGCGCGGGTAAGAGTAAAGCGCGGGTTACTCATGGTCTGCACCCTCCACCGGTTCTTCACCTGCTACATGCGGCTCTTGCGGAGCGGTCGATGCGCCGGAACCGGGCAAGCCGGGGTACGGTAAAAGCGGGTCGCCTTCTTCCAGCCCATGCTTGAAGGTTTTAAGACGCTTAAAAAGCCATACCGGAACCACACCCGGCGCAAAGTCGTTCACATGATAAAGGGCAGACATGGCATCGCACACGATGAGGTAAAAGCAGAAAGCGCCCGTCATGGTGATAAAGCCGCCCGTCTGCAAGCCCCAGTCTGCAACGCTGGTGATGCACAGGGCCATGCTGTAGCCCACAAACTTGGCTATGCCCTTTTTTACGCCCGACCAGCGAAAGTCGTCTTTACGCCAGGCGCAGGAAGCACCCAGCACAAAGTCAATAACCATAAGAACAACAACACACTTAACCGCCGGGTGCGTCATGCCGAACAGCGAACCCATCAAGGCCACAAGCGTAGCCAGTACCGCCTTGAGGGAGGCGGCACTGATAAGGCTTTGCCAAAAGGCCTGCGCGTACTGCATCCAACTATCCGACATAACGCACCCGGTTACGGTTAGACGTTGATTTTGACTTCTACAGTGGTTGCACCGGCGGCGGCATCCATCCAGGCGATACCGGCGGGCAGGTCGCCAACTTCGGCAGTGATTTTGCCGTCTACGCCAAGGTAAACGCGCTTGCCCACGGCAATGGCCGCAGCATCCTTGGCAAGCTCAAAAACGCCCTCGGGGTGGTACACGCCAAGCTCGTTAGCGGCATAATCGGCAGAGGCAACGCCCACCATTTCGCCAATAACCACAATGTCGCCGCCTTTTACGGCGTCGGGGCAGGCGTACTTGATGCGCTTGCCGTCATTGATTTTGTTTTGCATTTTAAACTCCTTAATCCGCGCTAAAACTGCGGAAATTGTTCTCTGGCAAGGAAAAGGCCGCTTGCAGTCCGGGGATAGTACCCCATAGTACAGCCCCGGACTGCAAGCGGCCTTTGACGCAGTCCAGAGGGCAATTTACGCAGTTTTAGGCATCGCCACGGGCGAGGGTGTGCCAGCTCATAGCCTTGGCTCCGGCATCAATGCGCACCTTGGTGCGAATGCCGTCTACGCTAAAGCCGTTTTCCACTTCCATAAACGGCTCCTTGTTGCCGTTAAGGAAGTACACCACCACGGTACGACCCTTGGGGCCAGCCAAGTAAACGGTGGTGCCGCTTACCACATCAAGGCGGTGTTCAAAAATCTTGGTAAAGAAAGTGCCACCGTAGGGGTTATAGACCAGCGGATTAGCCTGCGTGCCGATGATGTTTTGCCCGGCAAGCTGCGTGTTAAAGAACTGCGTTGCAGCAGTTTCAAGCGCCACCGGGGCAATGTAGAACTGAGGAGTTACCGAAATGGGCTTGCCCATCTTGCTGCGCTGGGTCTTCATGCCCGTAACCATATTGCCAAGCCCCTGCACGGTGGGCACACCGCCGGAACCGGCGTAGAGGTTGCTGTGCTGGGCGCCGAAAAGCGGATATTTATCGCCCATGTTGGGGTTACTGGTGAGCGCTGCGTAAGCGATATCGCCAATTTTGCGCGAACAGGCTTCACCATACAGGCGCGGCAGAACGGTCAGGGCCGAAAGGTCGTCGTTGATGATGGACTGGCGAGAGATGACAAGAGATTTGCCGAAAGTGCCGATTTTGTATTCCTCGGTAGATTCGCCAAGCTTGCCGTTGCGGTATTCGTCGTCTTCTTTGATCTCATCAAGCTCAAGGCTGCTATCAAGCGCTACAGCGGTATGGGTTTTGAAGTCCGTCACCGAACCTTCACCGCACCACAGGGGCCAGGTTTCTGGCTGTTGCTCGTAAGTCTCCACCAGGGTACGGCGCGAGGTTTCTATCAGCAGCGTGGGCAGGTCAGTGGTGGTAAGGGCGCGGCCAACCATGTGCATGGTATCTTCACGGTCGCCAACCTTCTGGCCGGAATTCTTCAAAAATTCACGCGCCAGACCAGAAAGACTGAGGCTGCGCAGGCCATAGCCGTTATCGGGGGTGTTTTCAGGAACCTCATGCCCGCAACGCAGGCCAAGGGCTTCGGACGCGGCAGAGTAAAAACGCTGCTGCTCCGTCCTGCCGGTGGATACGGTAAAGCCTTGCGGTTTTCCGGTACTATTGCTGATGGACATATCAAAACACCTTGCTTTGGCGGCGTTAATGCCAACGCCGGTTAAAATGAACTCTTTTTCCATATCTTCCGGCAGGTTCATATGGCGGCAAAAGCCCTGAATTTCGGCAATGCGCTCGCGCTCGGCGGTCAAAAGCGCGTCCCGGTCAAGGGGAACGGAACGGGAGCCGCTCTTTTTGCGCTTTTTTTCGCCCTTGGCCGAGTCCGCGCCGGATTCTTCATCGTCTTCGTTCTCGTCCGCGCGGGTGGTTTCGTCATCCGGCTCGTCATCATCCTCGCCGGAATCGGCGCGAGCGCCGGTGGGGGTGACAGAGCTATCAACCGGGGCGAGGTTTTCGCCTTCTTCGCCGGTGATTTTGCCTTCTTCAAGGTCGTCAGCCAGGCCGCGCAGGCCATTGACAGCTTGTGCGCGCAGGGCGGCAAAATCCAGTTCCAGCGGATCGGTTGCGTTTTTTGGGGCAGCGGCACGCTTTTTGGCGGTCTTTTTGCCGCCGGTAATCTTACTCATGGCGTTCTCCTTATGGGATTGCGGGGAGTTATCCGGGTTTTGCCCGGCGGCGTTACCGGGCCGGTTATTCATTTCACGAAATTTGGCATTGGAATCGGCCCCAATGGGGCAAAGGGAAAGTTCAAAGGGCGTCCACTCGGTAGCTATGCGCAGGGGGCCCACGTACTCCACATCTTCCACCACGGCGCGCTGGCCTTCTTCCAGCCACATGTACTCGTTGACGGAGTAGCCGATGGAAACATCGGTGATGTGGCCGTCCCTGGTATCTTGCCAGGGCTTTTCGGCAAACTGCGAGTAGTGGGCGCGGCCTATGAGCGCCGGTTCCTGCCCGCCTGCGGCATTGGCCCACTGCATAACGGCAGCGTCACGGAACGAACCGAGAACGTCCTCGACACTGGCCCGGTTGTGCGCGTCCAAAAAAACGAGCTGGCGGCTTTCAGGCAGGCGGCAACCAGACATGAGCAGCACTTCCGGCACAGCTTCCCACCTGTCCCAGTCCCACACATAGGCAAGAGCCTGAGTTGCGGCCACCACTTCTATGGAACGGGTCTTTTCGTCCACGCTGCGCGGGCCTCGTGCGCCGTCCGGTCCAGAGGAAAGAACCGGAACAGCGCGCGAGGCCCGCAGGGGCTGCGGAGGCCGTACCAACACCATGGAGGTCGCGTCTGAGGAGCGTTTTTTTGACATAAAAATTTATCCTTCCAGTTCTTCTGCCCCGAGTTTGGCGGGGTTGTTGGCAAGTCCGGTATCGATATTGCGCATAGCCTGTAGAGGGTCGATACCGAGCGGACGGAGCATATCTGTCCATACAGCCCACTGCTGCACCACTTCTTCCGGGTCATCGCCACGGGCAAGAATGACCTGCTGCGGCGCTTTGGTCAGTGAAGTCATGGCGTCCACATCGGCCTTACCTTCACGCAGAGGGTCAACGCTGGGCATACCAGCGGGAATAAACAGGGCCTTGCGGTAAAAGCCGGGGTTTTTAAAGTAACCGGGCAAATAGTCTTTGGTGGCCGCCTCTATATCGAGCCAGCGGTAGTACACCCGGCGCACAAAATGGTTTTCCATCCGGTACTTGTGCGGGGCTATGAGCTGTGCATGGTCGTTACGGCTGGCCTTGCTGGTGGAGTAGTTGATGCCGGTATAGTCACCGGACAGGATTTCATACGGAACATCAGCAACGACGCTAACCGTGCGGTTGCCGTGACGCTGAAAGCGGTCAAAAGAGTCACCGGGGGAGTTGGGAGTGGGGGAAAATTCGACCTTTTCGCCCTCGCGCAGGTATTCGATAATGGCGTTTTCAAGGTTTTCTATGTCGTCACGCTCTTGACTGGCACCTGCAATAGGTTTGCCGTCCGGCCCGCGCATGGCCATGCCGCGCATGGCCTGATACTCTGCCGGGTTGGGGCTGGTGATAAAGGCCAGCCACTTGGCCGCCATCTTAGCGCGGTCCAGCTCGGCCTGCGTGTAGTCGGACATATCTTTTGCCGTAAGAACAGCGGCAACAAAGGGGGAAACGCCGCGTAACTGCCCGGCCCGCAACATCTGGAAGCCGTGCAGCACGTTTGCGGCATCCTCGCTCCATACGTCCCACGAGTTGGAGAGGGAGGGGTCAGCCTGAAAGTGGTAGCGCAGCACCTTGCCGGTGCTGGTCTCGTACTCCACACCCTGAAAGACCGATACGCCGTCGCGCGATTCGGGCAGCGAGAGCGCCCAGGCGCAGAGTGCTTCCGCATCGTGCGCTTGCAGGGCCAGGGGGTGAAGGTTACGCCCGTGCGATGCAGGGCGGCGCACAAAGCGGAACAGGAACTCGCCGTTTTCCATAAGCTGGCGCTGCGCAAGCTGCTGCATCTCGTAAAAGTGGAGCTTACCGGCTATGTCGCAGGTTTCCATCCATGCGCGAAAGCGGGTTTCTATCTCACGGCGCAGGCGGTGGTTTGGTGTGCCGTCCTCGTGCGTGACAAGGCTTTGAAAGCGGCTGCCCTTGCCCACCACAAAGGCCACGGTGGAGTTGACCGCGCGCACAAAGGGCGGGAAGTTACGCACCAAATCGCGCACACGGGCGCGCAAAAGCGGGGTGGCGGCGGCAATAAGGCGGTTTACATCCTGCCCGCCGGGATACCAGTTGCCGATCAAAGAGGATGAAGACGCAGCCAGATAGCGCTGCGAAAGCGGACCGCCCGCATAACTTGCGGCGCGGTTAAAATTTGCGGATACGCGCGATGAATTGGTGTGGTAATTTTCAAGCAAAAAGCGCTTGAAATCTTCACGCTCGCGCTGTTTGCGGCGGGATGTGAAGATACCGCCCAAAGACTTGAGAGCCCCGGCAAGAACGGCCATTAGCCCCTACCCCCTTGCCCCGCGCGGGTACGCCCACGGTAAAGGGGAATGCCGGATTCTTTGACAGCCTCATCTTCCACCCACTTGTAGAGATCCATGAACTCGTCAAGAGAGCGGTAAGAGACGGAACGCACGCCGTTGGGGCCGGGTACGGAGTAAGAACTCATGGTACGCCATGCGCCAGAGGCAAGGTCTGCCTTCATATCTGCGAGCAAGGCGCTCCAGGTGGTGAACTCTGCCATAAAATACGCTCCGTTCGGGTTAGCGCATGCAATTTCCACATTGAAAATTGCATGCGCTACCTCACGGTTAGCAGTATTTAGGGCTTAAAGTGAAGTGGGTTGCGAGTTTTTCCCGTTAATTCCCGGTTTTTCCCTGTTTTTCCCGGTTTGGGTTAAAGGCTATGCTCATGCCTGCCCCCAAGCGTGATAATGCGGTGTACCGGCGCGGACGGATTTTCAAAATGCAGACTGAGGTTAGGGTCCAACAACGAAAGCGCGTCCCATATGGCAGACATGCGGGTTATGGCCTCGGTAGTAAAAGCCTGCACAAACTCTGGCGAGGGCGCGCCGTAAGCGGAGGCGAACAACTCACAGCCAAGCTGCTTGCCGGGTTCCGGCACTGGTGGCAGGGCCGGTAAAAACATGGCTACATTACGCATAAGCCACCTCCCGCACAGCGGCGGCGCTAACGTCAAGGCGGCTGCGCAGCCCGGCAAAGGTGGGGAAGCGCGGCTTATCCTTTACGCCGACCGGGAAGTGGCGGTAACGGGCAAGCTGGCCGATCATGGCATCGCCCTTGCGCCAGAACTTGCGGCGTTCTTCGTCCGTAAGGCCAGCGCCAAGGCTGAATTCTACGCCGCTTTGCACATCGCGCACGTTAAAAGCGCCCAGGGTTTCTTCTACCGTGCCATCGGCACGCACAAGGCGCTCCAGCCCGGTTATAACGGCCTCGGCATCTTCAAAGCGCTTCAGCTTTAAAAGCTCGCCACTCCTGGCGGTGGCGCGGCCGTGCTTGTAAAGGGCGTCCGGGTCGCGCAGCATTACGCCCTCAAACCCGGCAGAGAGGCAGGCGGCTTCGTACTCGCGCAAATCGCAGCTACTATAGAGCATGTGCTGATCCAGCAGTTGTACGTCCGGCTCGTAAAGGCCGCGCTTAAAGCTGATTATGTGCGGCGCATAGCGCTTGCTGTAAGGGAACGAGCCAAGATGCCACCAGTCGAACACATAAAAAGTGACTTGCGGCTCACCTTCCCGGCTCATAATGCCGCTTTGCGAAAGGCGAAAACAATCGGGCGCGCACGAATCGCCCACCACCAGCTCGCCGTCAAAGCCGTTAAGATGCCCAAAGCGGTTTTGCACATGCAGGTTAGGAATAGGCTTGCCAGAGCGCGAATAAACCACGCCATCCATGACAATAGCGCGGATGCCGTCAATCTTGGGCGATGCCATAAGGGGAAAATGCAGGGAATTGAAGTCGGCCTTTGCAGCCAGAAGGGGGTGAAACTTGGTCATGGTGGGACTCCTATTGTTTTACGAATTGGCATCTTCAAAATAAAAAATGCCGGGTGTTCGTAACAGCCAATAGGAGCTGCTGTCCGCCTTTAGGCCAAAGCCCTGGACATATCGGACACACCCGGCAAAAAAATTACCGTTAGCCCCTCTACGGGCAGAAAGCGCTGGCAAAAAGGCGCAAAAAAAGCCAATGCTTTCGGGTCGGCGTGTCCGCCTATTGTTGGTGTTACGAGCACCGTTGTGAAAAGATCGGCTAAAATAAAAAAATAGTCAAGGGCTATTTCTCTGCTCAGTTCAGTAAATGGTTGCCATACTATAGCGTGAGGATTAATAATTACGCCAAACTTATACAGTACGGAGGAAGAAATGAAAAAACTGTTCCACGTAGCGGCTATTACGTTGGTTTTGCTACTGGGCGCAGCGCACCCGGCGCTGACAGCGAACGCCCCTAACGTTAATATAAACGGCTATTGTGCAGAGATGGCGCAGATGCTTAACGGAGGCTCGCAAATAGAGCTTATGTGCCGCAATGAAGAAAAAGCAGCCCAGCAGCGGGTGCAAGTAATGCAGGCATCAGACAGAGCCACGCAGTATTGTATGGAGATGGCACGTGTGATTAACACGGGCTACACTCTTTACGAAACTTGCCTGCAAGAAGAAACAAAGGCAGAACGCGCTCTGGGGCGCTAATCCACTAGAACGGAGTAAGACATGGCTGATAACTGTACCCTGTGTGGTAAAAAACTGGGTGGCATAATGGGCGAGACGCCCGCTTCCGGCATGCTGGTAAGCGAATGCGCCAAGCACGGAGTTGATGCCAAGGTAATGTGTACACGCTGCGCAGAAGGAGAGATAGAACGCGTTACAAACGATGCCGCAGCCATAGCCGCCAGCAAAGACCCTAAAAACAGCGTGATAATATCTACATCCGACCTAAAAAAAGAATACAAGATTTTGGATACAGTTTTTGCCATTGACGCGCACCAGGAAGGCTTTTTCGCAGGTGCTGCCGACCCGGCTAAGGCATTCAATGGTGTAAAAGAACAGTTAAAGACCAAATGCGTGAACCTTGGTGGCAACGCGGTAATATCCTGCCAATTCGAATACAGGGTAGCTACCGGCGAGGGCCTGTTTGGCGGAGCCAAACAGGTAATGGAGATATTCGCATACGGAACAGTAGTTAAGTTTATATAACAAAACACGCCTCCCAGATACCAACGGGAGGCGTGTTTTGTTTTAGACATCACAACCTCCGCCTGACAGCCGCCTTGCAAGGGTTTTGCCGCAAGCATTCCAGCCGCCAGCCGTCAATCAAATCCTTGCTGCTCCACCAATTACCGCCAATTTTATAGGCTGGCAGTCCAGAATCGGCAGCCAGCCTACGCACGGTCTTTTCGCTTTTGCCGAGGTAGGCGCAGATTTCCTTTAGGGTATCCAGAGAATCGGTCGAGTTATCTTGCATAATTACCTCTCAAACCGGCTTTTGCCGCTTTTTTTGCGTTCTTTGCTGGTGTGTCTGACCGGGGTTTGGCTTGGGGCGTTTGCCGCTTCCATAGCGCGGCGCTGCTGGAGCAGGTAAACTGGCAGCGAGGGCGACCAGGAAGCGTCCACACAGGCCTGATTAAGCATGAAGCAATCCAGATAGTGGTTCTGGCTCTTGGTCAGCTTCCAGACCATCTTGCCATTTTCGCGCACCAGCCGTTCGGATGTGAGCTGCTCACTCAGGCTATATACATCGCGCTTGGTCCCAGCTACGGCGTTGGGGTGAACAAAGCCATGCTCGGGCGAAAAAATGTGGCCGGCAGAAATGGAACCGGGGTCACCCTGCGGGTTGCAGTAAATGCGCGTGGGGGTTTTAGCCTCCGGATCTTGCAGGCGGCGCAGAGCCAGGGCTTTTAGCCGCCATGTATCCAGCATCATCAGCCGCAGCCCGCCGGGAATGGCGCGGTTACTGTGCGGCATCTTATCTATCACGCTTTCGCGCACGTTTACGGGCATCTGGCGGCTTGCGCCCTTGGCGGCCCATACGATGCCATCGCCATACGCGCGCACCCAGTCGTAAGCGCTTTCGGTGGCAGTAAAGTCACCTTCTTTTTCTGTGCCGCCGGTATCAATGGCGCAGCGCCAAAAAGGCATGGCCCCGGCACTTAGCGGATGCTCGCGCCCATCAGGCAGCACCTGCCCCGGATAGCCGGGAAAGCCCTGCGCCTGTACCGGATACCAGGTATTGTGCGTGTAGTCGTACACATCATTCCAGTCGCGCAGCCAGCCGTTGTCGATGATGTAGCTGCTCATGTTGGGCATCCAGGCCATGGCAAGGAACCAAAAGCCGTGCTTTTGCATATCTATGCCGCAGGTAAGAGCTGCCGCGCCGTAGGGCACTACCCGCTGCGGCAGCCAGTCCACCCGGCGCGATTCCACCATCTGGATATCGGGCATGATCTCTACATGCGCGTATGGCAGGCCAAGAACGTCGTTGTAGTACTGCTGCTTTACCTGTGGGTCGTCTGACTGCTCCGCATTCAAGCGCTTGGCTGCGATATCAGACAGCGAGACAAAGCGGCTTAAAATGGCGGGTATGTGGTAGCCGTGGCTTTTTGCACCTGCCACCCTGTGGGACGGTTCAAAACCGCGCTCGGCGCTGTACTTGTAGGGCATGTATCGCCCCTGCTGTACGGCAAGGTCGCGTATATGGTCGCTCCACTCATACCCGCACTCGCAGCGGTAGCGGGCCAGCTTGCGCTCGCGGATATCTGCCGGGCGGTCCGGCTCCTCAATCAGAACAATGTTATCCACGCGGGGCAGGCGATATTCGCCACAAGCCGGGCAGCGGGTTTCGTAGCAAAAAAGCTGCCCGGCCTCGCGCGTAATGAAGTTAAAGATGCTGGAATGTTCGCCCTTTGGCTGACAGCAGCGGGCTATTTTGCGCAGCCAGCCAAGCGAGTTGGTGCGGCCTCTAAAGTCGCTTACCGGGTCAGCCGAGGTAGCGCCGGGCATGTAGAGGTCTTCCTCATCCAAAAAGAGATCCTGCACGGTGATGGATGCGCGGTCGGACGGCGTTTCTGCCGAGGCAAGCAGAAGCGGAGTGCCATCCTTGAAGCGCATACCCGCACGGCGAATCTTTCCGGCAAGGCGCTTTTTCAAGGCCGGGCTACCGCTTATGAGCGGGGCCAGCTTTTCATCCACCACTTTTTCAAGCGCCTTGCCGGTGGGCATGGACAACATGCGCACACTACTGCGGCACAAGATGGAATAGGCAATACAGGCATACAAAAACAGAGTCTTGCCCACCTGAAGCGAACCGCACACGCCCACCTCGTCCACCAGCGGATCGGAGTAGGAGTCCATGGGCTGCACCAAAAAAGGCGATACATCCAGCCGCAGGGGGCTACCCTTGAACATGCCGTCCTGCACAATCAGGACCTGAGCCGCGCACTCGGACACACTATTATACGGCGGGCGCTGGAAAACGCGGCGTTCTTCCGGCGTAAAGGTAAAAGATACCGGGACGATGCTATCAAGCCCGCGCCACGATGTTGCTGAATTTGCCGCGCTAGGCATCATAACTTCCCTCCGGTGCGGCATCGCCGTCTTCATCGTCAGTATCCGGTGCTTCGTCCAGATCCGAGCTGACTACAAACTCGCGCTCATGGCTCCAGGCATCCATCCATACTGCGGTATGCTCACGGTAGTAGGCCGTAAGGTGCGGCAGTTTACTTTCATCACCGCTCACAAGGTGGATGATGGCCCCGCCGTGCAGGTGAATAAAGTTGATAATCTCGCGCTGGAAAAAGATTGCACGGGCAGCAAGGGCGGCTTCGTATTCCTCACGCCGGATAAGCTTGCCCTGCTCTCTTGCCAGCTTGAGCGCAAAGCGGTCTGCCTGAATGTTTTTAAGGCGTGCATCAGCGGCGGTTTTGTCGATAGCCCTATCCACCGCATCCTGCCGCGACATCTGCTCGGCAGGCGTAAGCTCAAGGTTAGCGTAAGAGCGCAGCACGGTTTCTTCAAACATGCCGTCGGCGTTGGTATAGACCTTGCCCGACTTGGCATCACGGTAAAACTTGGTCTGCTCAAAGCGGTAGCCAAGGCCCTTTAAAAAACGGATGGCCTCTGCCCGGTTGCGAAAAAGACGACCGGAGGTGGGTTGTTCCTGTTTGATTGGTTCGGACATTATTTTGACTCCATATTCATATTTGCGGACTGTCTGAGCATGAAGTTTTGCGCGGAGATATAGCCAGCCTGCACACTATGGGTATCAAGCCAATAGGCGACTTCTTCCGAATGGAACAAAAGGTGCGAGGCCTGCGCAAGCTCTTGCTGATGCTCAAACGCCCACCCAACTGGGATATCCAGACCCAAAGAGCCCTGACCCACCCGGATTTTCAAGTTATGATCCAGCATCAGGGCGTACAATGCGGACACGTCCGGAAAGCCCTCTACCAACTGAGCGGGAGCGATGGCGGCAGGTGGAGACTGCACAGGGTCAGCAGGTGCTTCCGCTACGGGGGTAGACTCAGGTGCTTCTACACTGGGGGACGCAGGCGGGGTTTGAACCGGGCGAAAGGCGCGGGGAATGCAACTTTCCGGCAAGGCGGCCATAAGCCATACTGGCATATCTGCACCTAGCGCATAAGCATCGCCGGGGTCTTTGCCCTGCGGTACAGGCCAATCCTGCGCGGCTGGGTAAGTAGCCAGCCACTTATGCAAAGCTTTGTCGGTGTACTCTTTGCCGCCACTGCCGTCCGGGTCAAAGTCCAGGCAAAGCAGAACGCGCGAGGCACGCTGAAGCACTTTATGCTGGCTTACGGTGGGGCGCGCAGTGTTGGAACACAAAGCCAACACACCAAGGTTGATGCCCAAAGACGAGGCAAGCACCGCCACGAGCATGGCGTCCAGCTCAGACTCCACCACCATGATTACATAGGGGGCCGCGTAGCTGCGCGGGGGGATAAGCATAGGAGCAATCCGAGCGCCCTTGAAGGCCTGATACTTCAAGTCAGGCAGGCCACCGGCCCCTTGTTCGCGGTCCGCGTTTGGGCGGCGTATACGCAGCCCGGTTACTTGCTCTTGCCCGTTTACATACGCAAAGCGGGGTATGATAAGCCCGCGCGCAAAGCTGAATGCGTTTTTTGGCTTGCCGTTCTTGCCCTTGACGTTTTCGTCCACAGGCAGCCCCCAGGCGGCAAGGGCGCGGGTGTACCAGTAAACGGCACGGTCCTTTTGACCGCCGGGCAGCCAGCCCAGACGAAAGCGCTTTACCGCATCCACATCCAGACCTCTGGCTGCAAGCCACGCAAGCTGCTCCTGCGTTTGCAGCAGGGTCTCGTGCGCGTAGGCCACGAGAGAGCCGTTTTTTTGCATCCATGTGGGGTTTGGCAGTGCAGGCTCGTCTTGCGGCTCTATCTGCGCACCAGAGCCGCCGCCTTGCGGCAAACGGACCGGCTTGTAACGCTGTTCCGGTATAGGCTGGTTCAAGCGCTTACAGGCATCTTTGAAGCCAATGCCGTCAGCGTGCATCAGAAAGCCGATGGCATCGCCGGACTTGTCGCAACTGCGGCAGCCCCACACGCCGGTTATGGTGCAGGAGCCAGTGCTGGGGCGCAGGGGCCAGAAGTGAAAGCGGTCTTTACCGCCGCAAACCGGGCAAGGCGAATGCCATTCGCCGCCATGTGTGCCGGAAACTTTACGCGGGGCAGGGTTGAGATTACGTTGCAGCACAAGGTCGAGAAGGTTCATATGCCCGCCCCCCCCGCACAAGGTACAGCTACGCATAAACGGCCAGATGAAAAATGGCTCCCTGAACCGGAGATGGTTCCCCGGTAAATCACTGTTTCCTCTCTAAACCCTTTTCTTTTAAATTCAATAAGATAACTTACTTTTTTTACTATTTGGGGAATTAGGGAATTAAAATATATAGAAAACGTGTGAGAGCTAAAAAAGGCTATTAATGCGCGCGCGCGTGTGCGTAAGATATGTGTTTTTTGATTCCCTGATTCCCTCGCACTACTCCCTTGATAATCATTTCGGGCAGTTACGGCTCGTCCATGCAGGGTTTCAACAGTGAGCCACCGGGGAACCATCATGAAACATGAGTATTTACGCATAGTTAAAACTCCCTGTCCTTTTTACCGCTACGCGTGTTTTGCCATTCTTCCCACGCCTTTTCCGTTTCAAGACTGATGGCAAAGCCACGGTAATACTCAACGCCGTTGCTCTTGTGCTTGGCAAAATCCTTTTTGCGCATGGCTTCATGAAAGAACTTTGAACTTGGAACCTTGCGCGAAATCTCGCGCTCGTGCCAAAAGGCAAAGCAGTCATACAAGCGCGATGTGCGCACCCAGAAGGACGATGGAATTTCATCACCCGCATTCGGACCAGGCTCAAAGTTACAGCAGCAGTCGTCCATAAACTGGCCGACCTTATCCTCAGCTTTACGGTAGGCCGCTTTAAAAGCGCGTATTTCATCCGGCGGGTTAAGACCCTGCTTAAGGTAATCCTGAAAGCCCTTTACGAGCGCCGCCACTATACCCGGAGCGCATGACTGCATTTTGTGCTTTAGTTCCGGGTCCACCTTGAACTCGTTGTCCTTGTTGGGGTCTGGTTCATCCAGATAGCGGCGCTTTAGCTCCACGCCGTACAGGCGCAGCCAGAAGGCTTCGTCCTCCGGCGGTGCGGCTGGCAGTTCGTTGGTGAGCAGGATTAGCGTATGCGTCATTTCCCAGCGGCTCATATGGTTTTCGTGCAGGCCTCTGGCCTCCATCTTGCCGCCGCCGGTGTACCTCTTGATGGTCTCCGAGCTGAAGCGGTGGCGCTTGCTGGACTCGGATGCGTAGATGATGCGCTTTCCGCGCATGTCCATCAGGGCCGGGTTACCCTTGGACGTGTCCGGCATGTAGCGCTGCTCCATGAATATTTCAGGCGCTACCGTACTCATAAGGCGGCTGCCCAGCGCATACAGGAGGATGCTCATAAGGGTGTCCTTTCCGTTGCGCCCCCCCTCACCAAAAAGAACCAGAAAAGCGTGACTCCGTTGTTCCCCAAGCAAGGCCATGCCCAAAAATCGCAGCATAAAGCCGAGCTGGTCGTCATTGTCGGAAAGAATGTGCCGCAAAAAATCCACAAAAGGCGTGGCATCGGCATCCAGCCCGAGCCATTCAGTCGGGCTGGAAAGCGTGATGTAGTCGTCCGGGCGTCCGGGGCGAAAGTCGAGCGTGCGCAAGTCAAGCACCCCGTTGGCAAAACACAGCAGCCATGGGTTGGAGTCAAGCTCGTCACCCAGTATGGCCATTGTGTCGGGGCCGCTGTTCACATACTCCAGCACCTTGCCGCGCGTTGTGCCGCGGCAACGCTTAGCCCTCGACATAAGCGCCTCGCATTTCTTTGCGTTGCTGCGATACAGCGCTTCGTCTTGTCCGGGGTTATGTTCCGGGCTGGCCAGCCTTGAGTAAATCCCGGCGGCGCGCATGTACTCTTGCGCCACTTCTTCCACCAGACTGAGTGTATAGGCCGCATTGATGTCTGCCTCCCAATGGTGACCCGCCCAGCGATACCACTTTTCATACAGGTGAACGTACATCACCTTGCCACGATGCAGGTGCATGTAAATTTTGGCGTCGCCCAGATAGTTTTCTTCCTCGCAGTCGAGTATCTGGCGCTCGCTTAACTGAACCGGCGCGGCTGGAGCAGCCACGGCAGGCGCGCGTTCTTTGGCGCGCTCCGCTACCGACTGGCGCATAGCGGCAAGTTCTTCAGGCGTAGGGGTAGAGTTAGGCATCACAGACTCCATGCCAAATCAGATACAGAGTGAGAATGGAAGAACACCGCAAGAATGCAGAGTAGGACTGGCAAAACATCGCGCGAACACAGAGCAGGGCTGGAAGCACACCGCAAGCCGAATGCGAATGAAGAAAACGCACAAGACAAGAGCGCAGCCAAGCAGACACATGCTGAAAACGCGCAAGACAAGAGCGCAGCCAAGCAGACACATGCCGAAAACGCGCAACACAAGAAATAAACCACGCAGACATAAGCCGAAAATGCAGGTCAGACGGCGCTATTCTTTGCTTTTTTGCACAAAACTTTTTGCATAAATTTCCACAAACGCCGGGCTCGACCAGCGCCGCATGAGGGACGGCAGACCGGGAGGACCCATCGTTACGAGGGGCGGCTAGGGAATGTCTGGTTAATCTTTTATTGTGGGGTGAGGGAGGGGTGGAGAAAGGCAGCCCCCAAGGTTCGGTCGCGGATGCTTTCGAAAGACTCTCGGGGTAACATGCTATCTTATCGTTGTGGACAATAGCGGAAAACGCATCCGCTTTATCAGATGCTGACCAGGATGAAATATGCTGGACAAGAAGGAGAAAAGGAAGAAGCCGGGGAAAAGTTAGCGGGATGTTAGCGGGAACAAAAAAGGTAGTTACGACAAAAGAGTCGTAACTACCTGTAAAAATTGGCGCGCTGGCAGGGATTCGAACCCCGGACCTACAGGTTCGTAGCCTGTTGCTCTATCCAGCTGAGCTACCAACGCACGCGAGAATCGGGTTATACGTCCGGGAGACTTTGGAGTCAAGCATATTTTAAAAATAAATTCTCCGCTTCATTATTTAATACTAATGCATTGACTATACAGGATTTATTTTTCAGCAACAAGAAATATAATACAGTCAAACGCTCCGAATAGTCTCTACATACCTACAGCCAGGCGAAAATTGCGCGAATTTTGTTGTAAAAATAATGCCGCCCAATTAAGCTCATCCAAACTCTAACATGGGAGAAATTCATGAAAAAAGCGTTGCTACTGCCTCTGGTCCTGCTGATGCTTTACGGTTGCTCAAGTTCGCACATGGCAGACGTTGCACCTGCCGAAATGTCCGAAGCTGTTGCCGTTGAAGAATCGGCTATTGTTTTTCTTCGCGCCACCAACATGGGCGGGGCTGTTCAGGCACCGGTGATTGAGGTGAGTGAAGAAGGACCTGAATTTGTGGCCATTGTTTCTGCTGCCAAAAAAGTCATGCACCGCACTGCTGCCGGCAAGCATGTTTATGTGATTGGCGGCGAAAGTAGCGGCGCGCTGAAGGCGGATCTCGCCCCCGGCAAAATCTACTATGTTTATGTAGAGCCTAAACTGGGGCTGTGGAAAGCCAGATTTGTAATGGTTCCGGTCAAGCCGGGCGAACTGGCCAAGGATAGCTTCAAAAAAGACCTTGGCTGGTGCAAGTGGAGCAAACCCGGCCCCACGGCTGAGGCATGGTTCAGGCAAAATATGTCCAGCATGAGCGAAAAAGCGCAGGAAGCCCTTAAAGAGAACAACATACCGCAAATCTTGCCAGAAGATGGCGTCGATAGCCCGGTAGAGCCGATCAAGTAAGCAAAAAAACTCAAACATACGTTCAAGTTTTAGGCCTGAATGCGTCGTTTATAAGATATCACGGTGCATTCAGGCCGATTTCTTACTTCGAAAGAGCTGTCTGTGTGTTGTGTTGGTTGCTGGATAGTGTGTGTAGAAGAAAGGGTGAGGAACCTAAATAGTACCTTAGCCCCAACTCTTAAGGGCGCTCAAGATTTCCACTCTGGAAGCCTGCCATGCGGGCCAGGCACCAGCCAGAACCCCGACCAGCACGGAAGCTGCGGCAGCCAGCAGGCAGAATAGCGGTTCGTAAACAAAGGGCATGGCCGCAAACTTGTAAACAAGCGTGACCAGCCCCAACGCCAACGCCACGCCAAGAATGCCGCCAATCCCGCTCATCACCCCGGCCTCGGTCAAAAACTGCCGGATAATCACCTTGCGGCTGGCCCCGACAGCGCGACGGATGCCTATTTCCATCTTGCGCGAGCGTACCAGCAGAATCATGATGGAGAAAATCCCCAGCCCACCGACCAGAAACGAAATACCAGCGCTCAGTACTCCTAGGCTGCGCACCAGTTCCAGAGTCTCGTTACGCAACTTGGCCGCGTCTTCCGAAGACGACACCATAAAATCATCGCGCTTGCCCGGCCCAATCTTGTGCCGCTCGCGCAAGATGCGTGTTATCGCGTCCTTGGCCTGAGCTGTGCCGCTCACGCCGCCCTGCCCGGCGTTCTGCCGTGCGGAGTCATCGTACAGGTTCATGTAAAAGCCGCTGATGCGGTCGGTGTTGGTCAGGCGACGCATATAACTGCGCAACGGCACCAGCACCTGCTCGTCAAAACTTGTGCCGCCAAGGTCCGAACCCTTTTCCGCCAGCACTCCGACTACCGCAAGCTGGGCATCAGCAATAAACACGGTCTGCCCGACAATGCGGTTTTCTTTCATGGCCTGCTCGCCAAACAAGCGCTGGGCAATGGAATACCCAAGCACGGCGACAAGTTCCAGATTGCGCTCGTCTGCGGTGTTGACGAAACGTCCGTCAACCAGCTCCAGCGCGCGCACGATCTGATATTCCGGCGTAACCCCAATAGTCTGGCTGTCGGTTTTAACCGCACCGGCCCGAACGCCCTTTGCCGAGGCAATGTAAGGCGCAATACGCTCGATTTGCGGCACGGATGCGGCAACGGCATCGGCATCGGCCAGGCTCACAGTGGTGATCATCCCGGTTCCAGTGCCGGTATCAGTACGCGCAAAGCGGATGCGCCCGGCCCGCACCTGTACCAGATTCGGCCCGAGCTTCTGGGTTTCCTGATCTGCCTGAATGACCATTGCCGACCCGATATGCGTAATGGACGTGAGCACCAGCGTGCCGAGAAAAATACCCAGAATCGCAAGAATGGAGCGAACCTTGTGCGCCGAAAGCGCTTTGAGGGCGATAATCAGCCCAGCCATTAGCCTTCTCCCTTAAGAGCGCTGATCGGTTCCATGCGGGCGGCCCGGTTTGCCGGTTTAAGCCCAAAGACAATCCCAACCAGAATCGCGGCAATCACGGAACTGAAAAATACCGTCCACGAAGGCTCAATATCGAACATGCTGTTGCGCAAGAACAAACTGATAATAGCGCCCCAAAGCAGCCCAAAAAGCGCACCGCCAAGCGTTAGCAGAACAGATTCGAACAAAAATTGCGCGGTAATGGCGCCAGATGGAGCGCCAAGCGCCTTTTTTAGTCCAATCTCGGTACTGCGCTCGGAAACGGAGATGTAAAAAAGATTCGCCAATACAAAGCCGCTTACGCATATAGCAGCCAGCGCGGTGATGCCCAGAAAAATGGACATGCCGCCCTTAATCATGCTGATAAAACGCTGGATATCCAATGCGGTGATGATGGTAAAATCGTCCGGCTCGTTTTCCGAAAGGCCGTGCAGGTAACGCAGGAGCGTGCGCATGTTCTCCGCGTGCGCGTCCATGTTCTGCGGGTCCAGAAACTTCATGCGTACCATGCGGAAATACTGGCGGTCCTGATTAAAACGCTGGATCATCGTGCTGAGCGGAATCACAATAAGATCATCCATGCTGCCGCCGCCCCCGGCGCTGCCCCGCTCACTCAGGGTGCCGATAACCTGAAAAGGCACCCGGGCCAGCATGATGGTTTTGCCGATAGGGTTATCGTCGCCAAACAGCTCCTTGACCACGTCCTTGCCGAGAATACAGACGCTGGCCCCACGCGCCAGATCTTCCGACGAGATATCGCGCCCCTCAGCCAGAGGCCAGTTCCAGATATCACCGTACTTCTCGGTGCTGCCCTGTATGCGGTCCACCTCAAAGTTGCGGCTCTCGTAAACCGCCTTGAGCCGGTTCTTGAACGACATGGGCGCGGCAATGTAAACGCCGGGCAATGAATCGCGCATGGTGCGCACGTCAGTCCAGGTCAGGGTCTTGGTGCGCTGGCCTACAGCGCGGGAAATTTGCGACCCGCCACTCACAAAGGCGGCGTCCGGACCGAACATGCTGACCATATCGTCAATCTTGTTGTTGGCGCCCTCAATGGAGGCGACGATAATAGTCAGAGCCGCAATGCCGAGCGAGACAGCCAGAACCACGAAAAAGCTGCGCAGCCGGTAAGCGAAAACCGCCTTCCAGGCCTGCTTGAAAGAATTTTCCATGATGGTTCTGGTTAACATTTTGGTGCTTCGCTTTTATCAGGTTATTTTCAATGCTCTGCCTTCGGCAGATAGAACTCCACCGTTGCTCTGCTGGTGGCGACTTTCAAATTTGCCTATTGGCAAGATTTGTACGGCTGACGCCGACCGTAGCCCCGGTGCTCCGCCCCGGACCCCGCCAAAGAGGCGCTTGCGCGAGCGCCACTCTGGACTCCCCGCGCGCCGGGGGATTCCCCCTGGACCCCCATGGCCTCCCGGCGAACCCGCCGCGCAAAAAGTCCAGGCTGCACTACACGAGCCAAAGCGCGACGCGTTCTGACCGCCATTGACGCTCCCGCAGAATTCTCGCCCGGCTGCGCAACGCTTCATTGAGTGACAGTCATTAAATTACAGCACATTTCAATAAAACGATTTTCAAAAAACAGTATCACTAAAAACTGGTCTGGATGACATCAGTTATAGATGTTCAATTACCCTGCCTACAACAGACAAATCCAATGCCTGCTTCCAATATTGCCAGCACCAGTCCCCATTATTTTTGCGCCTACGGACCAGACAGCCTCATTCCAGTTCCATATTCCCCGCGCCAGCCTCCAAAAACTTCGCGCCACTTAGTCTCAGATGAGCAGGCCGCGCGTACGGCGCGAATGGAGTCGCGGACGCGGGTTGGGGCAAAATAAGAATTTTGGCATTTTAGGTGCCGATTTTCAGTTTTTCACGGGCTGAACGTATATTGATACTTGATGACCGGGAAAAAATGAAAATCGGCGCATAAAATTCAAAAGGCTGTTTTGCCTCAAGACGCGGAAGCATGCTTCTACCGCACATCTGTCCACCCAGCCCCTGCCCCATCAACATCCTCGCCAACACACCAATCGCCCAGTTCCTACCCCTTCACCAACAACTCATCGCTCTCAATCAGCCCGTCCTGAATCAGGATACGGCGCTTGGCGCGAGCGGCAGTGGCAGCATCATGCGTTACCAGAATAATCGTCTGCCCTTCGTTGTTGAACTTGTTGAGCAGATCAAGAATATCCTGACTGGTGTTGGAGTCGAGCTGCCCGGTCGGCTCGTCGGCCAAAATGAGCGCCGGTTCGTTGAACAGTGCACGGGCCAAAGCCACACGCTGCTGCTGCCCACCGGAAAGACGCGCTGGCAAAAAATCCTTACGATCGCCCAGCCCGACACTTTCCAGCAGATATGCCGCACGTTCGCGCGCATGCTTCTGCGGCTTGCTGCTGTAAAGTCCGGGCAGGAGCACATTCTCCAGGGCTGTGGCATACTGAATCAAATAAAAGTTCTGAAACACAAAACCGGTGGTATCGGCACGCAGAGCGCTCAGCTGGTCGTCATCCAGACGGGCAACATCACGCCCAAGCAACTCGTACGCACCAGCGGTGGGCCGATCGAGCATGCCCAGAATTTGCAGCAGCGTGGACTTGCCTGAACCGGAAGTCCCCTGAATGGCAACAAACTCGCCGGAATTAATCTCAAAAGAAACGCCCTTGAGCACGCGCACCACGTTGCCGCCCTGTTCGAAATCGCGTGTCAAATCGCAGATGCGCACAACCGGGCCGGAATATTGCTGACTGCCTGCAATACCGCTGCCCTCGCTCCGTCCCAAACCGCTATCCACAACGCTTGCGCCAGCAGAAGCCGAAACGCCGCTCTTTCCGGCATCACCGCGATCGCCGCGTATGGGCGGATTCAGCACGACTCCCTTGCTGTCCATGCTAGCGCCTCCCGCTGGGAGCGCCCACGGGACGCTGAGTCAGAGGTGCTGAAGAAGAAACAACAATGCTGGAGGTAATATCATCGCCCATAATCAGGCGGGTAGCGATCACATCGCCCTCACTCAACCCGCCTAGCACTTCACTGGTAGACGAGCCGCGCATGCCAAGCTCTGCCTTGACTGGTATCACCTGACCATTTTTGCCCACCACAAAAACAACCTGCTCGCCCCCAACCCACTTGACGGCCTCGTTGGGCACGGTGAGCACATTCTGGGCGCTGCCGACGATAACGCGGCACTGGGTGGTCATTTCGGCCTTGAGCTGCAATGCGGTTTCCTTGCTCAGAGGGACAACGGTCTGATAGTAGACGATGCTGTCGCGCACTTCCGGCTCGGGATAAATGAGCCGGACCTGCCCGCCAAAAGTCTTGCCGGGCAGCGAATCAACAGTGAATTCCACCGGCATGCCGGGCTGTACCTGTCCAACATCGGTTTCGTCCACATACACCCACATTTCCAGACGCGATGGGTCCATAACGGTGATCAGATTACTGACCTGCAAGCCGGAAACGACCGTTTCGCCCTCCTGAGCCGCTACCTGACTTACCACTCCGTCCATGGGGCTGGTGATGGTGGCGTAATCCAGACGAATCCGCGTTGTGGCCAGTGATGCCTCGGCCTGACGCTTTGCCTGGGCCGCGCTTTCCTTCTGGCGTTCAAATTCTTCTTCCAGACGGCGCTGCGTGGCCTGTGCTGCCAGCAGAGTCTGCGTGGCCGCCACGGCCTGCTGATGGGCTACGTCCAGACTGTCGCGCGAATCAAGATCCTGCTCAACCAGTTGCTTGCGGCGCTTGAGGTTCAGGGCCTGATAGTCGGCAGAAGCCTTGGCGGAAGCAACCTGAGCCTTGGCCTCCATAATTTGCAGGGGATAAGTGACAAGAATGCGCTCGTACTCGACATCGGCCTTGGTCTTGCTGGCCTCGGCCTCGGTGACCTGCGCTTCCAGCTCGCGGCTGTCAATTCTGGCAATAACCTGCCCGGCGGTTACACTATCGCCAACCCGGACATACATATTCTTGATAATACCACTGCTACGCGAGCCAATCTTGATACTGGCCCCAACTTCGGGAGTGACAATGCCTGTGGCGTCAAGCGACTTGATGACGGTGCCGGGGCTGGGTGGACAGATGTGCGGTAGAAGCAT
>JAJDJF010000030.1 GCA_030267065.1 Desulfovibrio sp. OttesenSCG-928-C06
CCTAACCTAAAGCCCCATGGCGTCGCCGACTTTCTTGAAGGCTTTTTTGGCCTTGTTGAGCGGCTTTTTATTTTCGAGGTCATCGAACTTGCGCAGGAGTTTTTCCTGTTCGGAACTGAGGCGCGTGGGTGTTTTTACGGTTAATTCCACCAGCAGGCTGCCCTTGCGCGAAGACTGACCGGGGTAGGGGAGGCCAGCGCCGCTGATGCGGAACACCTCGCCGCTCTGGGTGCCTTTGGGCACATCGAAGGTGATGTCTTCGTCCAGTGTGGGGATGTCAATTTTTGCGCCGAGCGCGGCCTGTACAAAGGAGATATCGCGCCGGACAATCAGATCCTGCCCGTCGCGCTCAAAGTTTTTGTCGGCCTGCACATGCAGCACAACAAAAAGATCGCCCGCAGGCCCGCCGTTGAGTCCCAGTTCGCCTTCACCGCGCAGGCGCAGGCGGTTGCCTGTGTCTACCCCGGCCGGGATGTTTACGGCAAGTTCGCGCACCTGCTCGATAATGCCGTTGCTGCGGCATTTGGGGCAGGGGCTGCTGATGATCCGGCCTTCGCCATTACAGCGGGGGCAGGGCATTTGCAGCTGAAAAAAGCCCTGGCTGCGGCGGATTTGCCCGCTACCCTGACAGTCGGGGCAGACGGTGGCGCTGGTGCCGGGGGCTGCGCCGCTGCCGTTGCACTCATCACAGGTAACGTGGCGCGGTACCTTGATTTTGACTTCCGCGCCGCGTGCGGCCTGCATGAAGGAAATTTCCAGATTGTAGCGCAGGTCGGCACCCTGACGCGGGCGGTTGCGGCCTCCGCCGCCACCCATGCCGCCCATACCGGCAAAGCCGAAGAGGTCGCCAAAAATATCGCTGAAGTGCGAGAAAATATCGGAATTGGAGTTGAAATTCTGCCCGTTTACCCCGGCGTGCCCGTAACGGTCGTAACGCTGGCGTTTTTCAGCGTCTTGCAGAACCTCGTAAGCTTCGGCGCATTCCTTGAATTTTGCCGCGGCTTCCGGATCGTCCGGGTTTCGGTCGGGGTGGTATTTGAGGGCGAGTTTGCGGAATGAGCGCTTGATTGTGTCCGTGTCGGACGTGCGCTCAACTTCTAGAATTTCGTAGTAATCACGCTGGGCCATGAGACAAAACCTGGTGGCGTTGAAAAACGGTTGTCAAAGTGGGACGCCAAAGCGCCAAATCCGGAACAGTTCTGCAGAATTGTTCCGGAAAGCGATAAAATCATTCGTTTTAGAGAAGTAAGGCGTTATTTTCCGGAGTCAAGCGGCTGCAAAAATGTTTTCGCGCCCGGCTATAACATCTTTGTTCTGTGCCTGTTGCCGCTGGCTGTATATCCGGCCTGTGTCGCATCGCGGTGTTACCGGTTTGCGCAAGCGCTGCATGGTTACCGCTGTGGGCTTTGCAGTGCCGGAGCCTGCCGGAATGCTCTAATCGTCAAAGCTTTCTTCGTTGCCTTCTTCGATGGGCACATAGTAGGTAAGATCTTCGGGCAGTACCTTGCCTGCGGCGATTTCGCGCAGTGCGGTAACCACTTCCTTGTTCTTGGATTCCACCAGCGGCTCGTAGCCCTGGCGGTACTGCTGGATGCGCTTGATAGCCATCTGGACCAGCAAAAAGCGGTTATCAACGCGTTTTTGGCAATCTTCGATAGTAATGCGGGCCATGTGGGACTCCTTGCGGCCTGCGCCGCCTGAAAGAAGAAAAGGAAAATCGTTTATTTACAGGGGCGCGGCGTGGCGCTCCCCACTTTCTCATCTTAGGGAATCCGAACATATAATGTCATGCGGCGGGTCTGTCAATGACTTACCCGGCCCGGAGCGTTTTTTGTTTCATGTTCGCGTGTGCGCTCCGGCCTGCGGCGGTTTGCTCCAGATGATTGCAGGGCGGCTTTGCTGACCGTTCAGCAATCATTATAAAAGCAAAAATGCTGTAATGGTAACTGCCCGCTATATAAAGCAAAAGGCCGCTGCCGTTTTTCCGGCAGTAGGCCTTGTCTGTCTGATGAACCGGCGCAGGATTTTTGGGTAATGCTTTGCGATATCAATCCTAAACCATAAAATTCACGCGCTGCTTCTCACCATTGAAGCCCATGCGGAAGGATGCACGGTGGATGCTGTCATTGCCGGTGCCGGCGCTTGTTTGTCCAGGCTTGCGCTCTGCTGCCCTGAACACCAGCGGGTCGCCCCTGCCGGTGTCAATGGTAACTGCCACATCTCCGCTTTCGAGCGGGGCATCGCCCATTACCGCGAAATAGCGCTCAAGCTGCTTGCTGTTCCAGCGGCTGTGTGTTTCGCTGCCGGTCATGCTTTCGGCATGCTTGTTGTTTTCGGTTGTTTCCAGCAGGCTCTGCATGTGTTTTGCGGCCATTCTCGCCAGCGCGTCTTCCATGCCGCTGTCAGCGCCATCCCTGTTTACCGGGCCGGATTCGTCCTGTCCGGCGCTACCTTCTGTTGTCACGGTTTCTGTGATGAATTCGTCTTTGCTCTTGCTGCCGGTTACAACGCTGTGCGCATTTTCGCCGTTTTGCACATTGATGTTGTTCTGGCCCTTTGAGGCGTCAATGCTGTTGCCGCGCAGTTCTCCGTACCTTGTTGCCAGCGAGCGCGCAGACGGATCGCTGATGTGTTCGCTCTGGGTCTGGAAGGTCGCTCCGGCAAGCATCTGGTCTGCTCCAGGTGTTCCGGTATTTTCGCCCTGAGTGGGATTTGATTCTGCCGGACGCCCGAGGGTGATCTCGTTATTGCCGCCCCCGGTTATTATTGAGCTGCTGATGGCGGTTGCCAGATCAATTCTGTTCATCCCGTCGCCAGTGGTGAACATGCTGGTATGGGCATAGATGGCGCTGACGCTGTTAGAGCCGTTACCGGTGTTGATCTGCGAACTGGTAAATATGCCCTGGACGTTGTCGTTGCCGTCGCCCATGTTGATGGAACTGCTGTACGCAGCCGCGTTGAAGGAGTCGTTACCTTCGCCTGCATCAATATGGGTGCCGATGAAGTCGGAGCTTATTGTCGTGATTACGTTGCCGTCCGTATTGTTCGCGAGTTTTTTGTACAGATCCTGCAAAACACCGGAACCGAATGTGTCATCGCCTGCTCCGCCGTTTACATTGCTATCGATGAAGCGGCCGTTGAAGCGGTCGTCGTTCGCGCCGCCGTTAACAGCGGTGCCTTTGAGGAATAGACCGTTAAAGGTGTTTTTGCCGTTGCCGCCGTTGATGATGGTTTCAACAGCTTTGCCCTTGACGCTGTCATCGTTAAGGAGCCGGAAGTAGCCGGAAAAAGTGTTTCCGGACTGGCCGCCATCAATTTTGGTGCCCTCAAAAACACCGCTGAAAGTATCCGCGCTGTTCTGGTCCGAAATTATCTGAGCGCCCCCAAAGTAGCCGCCGTAAGTATTGATTCCGGTGCCGCCCTCGATAACGCTCTTGTTACTGTAAGCGCCAAGGTAGGTGACGTTGCTGCCGCCGGTGAACTTTCCGCTGCCGCCAAGGTTGATGACCATGGTGCCGTTTCCGGCCAGCACGTCAGCGCCGGACTTGCGAATGATTATCTCGTCGTCGCCTTTGGCTTCCAGCTTACCGTTGGTCAGGGCGGCGCTGCCGGTCAGAACGGAAGGGGTACCGTTCTCATCCCAGGTCAGGCGGGTGTCGCCCGTTATCTTCGTCTGACTGATAACGCGCCACTTTTCCTCGCCGTCTTCATCGGTGTATTTTTGCGTGATGTTCAGGGATTCGCCATCGAATTGCGCCCTGTAGTCGCCCTTTCTGATTGTGGGGTTGGGGCTGCTTTCGTCGATGTTGTCTGACAGATTTTTGTAGTTGTTCTGGAGTAGGCCCGGGCCGGATGTCTGGTTAAAACCCTTGACGACGAAGCCTTGTCTAGCTGCGTCCCTGGCGGCGGCAAAGGCGGTGTCGGCAGCAAAGCGGCTGTCGAGCGGATCGCCTATGATGATGTTTCTGGTGCCGCGCTCGGCCATTTGAGTCCAGTCATAGGCCGCAATATCCCGCCCAACCATAAGCCGCTGCTTCTTTGGTTGGTAAGTCTGGCCTATTTTGAGGCCGAACTGGCCGGAGGTTAACCCTCCGATTAAAGGGATGGCCATGTAGTGACTCCTATCCAGTCTGCTTATCGGAGAGTGCTAGAAAAAATATTAGGGTGGGTTTGAAATAATTCTTGCCGGCATATATTCCCAGTGCCGGGAGCCTTGCCGGCGTAGTGTCCAGAACCCTCTTGACATGCCCCCGCACCGCGTATATAGACCCGTGTTCAACCTTGCTCGTCGCGTTGTTGCGGCGGGCCATATTGTCCACAAGGAGACCACATGAGAAAGTTTGAAACCATGCTGCTCCTCAGCCCCGAGCTTTCCGCCGATATGCGCGAAGGCGTGCTCAGCGCCCTTACCGCCATTATCGAGCGTGAAGGCGGCAAGCTGGTAGTAGCTGACCACTGGGGTATGAAGGATCTGGCCTATCCCATCAAAAAAATGACCCGCGGCTACTATGTTCGCCTCGAGTACGTTGCCCCCGGCAAGCTGGTGGCTGAACTTGAGCGCAACATCCGCATCACCGAAGGCATTTTGCGTTTCGTAACCGTCAAGCTGGAAGACGAAGTAGTGGAGGCTGCAAATGTATAACAACAAGAAGAAATTTGCCCCCCGCCGCAAGTTCTGCCGCTTTTGCGCTGACAAGGAAACCCCGCTGAACTACAAGCGCGTGGATATCCTGCGCGAATTCGTGACCGAGCGCGGCAAGATTATCGCCCGCCGTATCACCGGCACCTGCGCCTATCACCAGCGCGCTCTGACCGTTGAAATCAAGCGTGCCCGTCAGATGGGCTTCATGATTTACACCGCCACGCACTCCACTGAAGTGCTTAAAAAGAGCGTTCTGTAGGAGGAAGCCATGGCTGATATGAAACTTATTCTCAGGGCCGACGTTGAAAACCTGGGCCGCCTGGGTGACGTGGTAAAAGTGCGTCCCGGCTACGGCCGCAACTACCTGCTGCCCCAGGGCCTGGCTATGCTGGCCACCGACTCCAACCTGAAAGTTTTCGAGCAGGAACGCCGTAAACTCCAGGCCAAAATGGACGCACTGCGCAGCGACGCAAACGCCGTTGCCGACCGCATTGCCGCTGTCGCTCTCTCCATCACCATGCGTGTGGGCGAAAACGACAAGCTTTACGGTTCCGTTACCACTTCCATGATTGCCGCCGAACTGGCCAAGCAGGGCATTGAAGTGGACCGTCACCGCATTCTGCTGGATGCCGCCATCCGTACCCTCGGCGAATTCGATGTGCGCATCCGCCTGCACGCCGATGTTAACGCAACGCTTAAACTGAAGGTCGTACCGGAAGAAAGGTATCACGAAGAAGATGTCGCAGCAGAACCCGTCGCAGAAGCCGTTTCCGAACAGGAAGCGGAACAGCCGGCTGAATAGCGCTTTTATCGGAGCGGACGGTTCTCCTCTTACCGAGGAGGACCGCTCCGCGGCCTTGAAAGAACAGGCCGAAGCCGATTTAGTACGCAATGTGCCGCCCCACAGTGTGGACGCCGAACAGGCCGTCCTGGGCGGCATTTTGCTTAATCCGGACGCGCTTGACGAAATTCTGAGCCTGATCAACGCCGAAGATTTCTACATTCCCGCTCACCGCCTCATCTATACCGCCTGTATTTCCCTGCTGGAAAAAAACGCGCCCGTAAACATGGTTTCCGTGCGCGAATACCTCAAGGATAACGGACTGCTGGAAGAATCCGGCGGCGCGGTCTACCTCGCAACCCTTGCCCAGTCTGTAATCAGCTCCGCCCGCGTGGACTACTACGCCACCATCGTGCGCGATAAATCGCAGCTACGCGCCCTGATTACCTCCTGTTCCGGTATCATCACCAAAAGCTTTGAGCCGGGGCTGGATGCCAAAACCATGCTGGACGAGTCCGAGGCCGCAATCATGGCCGTTGCCGAGCGCCGTAGCGACAAAACCTACAAAAGCTCCGCCGAACTTACGCACAAGGTTTTTGAGGAACTGGACGCCCGCGCCCAGCGGCGCGACCTGCTCACCGGCATCAACACCGGTTTTCCGAGCATGAACCGCATGACCGGCGGCTTTCAGCGCTCCGACCTGATCATCCTTGCCGCCCGCCCAGCCATGGGCAAAACCGCATTTGTGCTCAACCTTGCCATGCGCGCCGCCGAGGGCGACAGCACCCACGAAGGCGTGCCGGTAGCCATTTTCTCGCTGGAAATGAGCATGGACCAGCTTATCCAGCGTATGCTCTGCGCGCGCGGACGCGTGGACCTCTCCAAACTGCGCCGCAACCAGTTGCAGGACGGCGACTGGGTCAACCTGCAAAAGGCCGCCGAAGTCATGACCACCGTGCAGATGTTCATTGACGACACCCCGGCCCTCTCAATCATGGACCTGCGCTCCCGCGCCCGCCGCCTCAAGCGCGAAAAAAATATCGGGCTGATCGTTATCGACTACCTCCAGCTCATGCGCGCCTCGCGCCGCGTTGACTCGCGCGAACTGGAAATTTCCGAAATCTCGCGCGGCCTCAAGGCTCTGGCAAAAGAACTGAACGTGCCGGTTATCGCGCTCTCGCAGCTCAACCGTAAAGTTGAAGAACGCGCGGACAAACGCCCCATGCTCTCTGACTTGCGCGAATCCGGCGCTATCGAGCAGGACGCGGACGTGATCATGTTCATCTACCGCGACTCCGCCTACCAGAAGACCGAAGAACGCCCCGAACGCGACGTGGCCGAAATTATCTTCGGCAAGCACCGTAACGGGCAGGTCGGCACGGTTGAGCTTATGTGGGTTCCCGCCTATACCCAGTTCGAAGAGTTCATGCCCGGCGTGAACGCTCCGTATTCAGGGTAGCAAAAGCAATTTTTTTCCTGAGTTTTTTTTGTGCCTCCGGCGGCTTAAGGAAGGGGCTGCTCGCCCCCTCCTTGAGAATCCTCCCCCCCGGCAACGCGCGGCGTTGCATCCGGGTGGGTCTGGTGCGGCTGGAGTGAATGTTTGTCGCGCTATTCTGGAATTAGCGCACCTGGAGTTTTAATGCTTGATGATGGATTAAAAGGGATTATCGCCTTTCTGCAAGGTGCCGAGAACCTCAAGAATACCTTGCGCAGCGCCCACACCACTACCGGGCGGCAGGAAAGCTCCGCCGAGCACAGTTGGCGGCTTTGCCTGCTGGCTATGCTGCTGGGGGACCGCTTTGAGGGCGTTGACCGGGAAAAAATGCTCCGGCTCTGCATCGTGCACGATTTGGCCGAGGCCGTTTGCGGCGATATTCCGGCCCCGGAGCAGGCCGGTTTGTCTGGTCTGGACGGCCTGTCCGAACTGCCCGGCCCGGACGACTTGCCCGATTTGCCCGGCCAGAGCGGCTTGGCTGCTGCTATGAATGGTCGCGGGAAGGAAGCGCTCGAAAGGCAGGCCATGCAGCAGCTGTGCGCCGCACTCCAGGAACCGGAGAGAGCCGGAATACTTGAGCTTTGGGAAGAATACGAAGCCATGTCCACGCCCGAGGCCCGCATCGTCAAGGCTCTGGACAAGCTGGAAACTTTAATCCAGCACAATCAGGGTCTTAACCCGGACGGGTTCGATTACAACTTCAACCTTGGCTACGGGCAGGAGCATATGGACTGCCACCCGCTCATCCGGCAAATCCGCGACGAGGTGGACCGCTGCACTGCCCGGAACGCCGCTCGTACAGCAAAGCCTGCTGGCAAGGCGCAGTCCTGATTTTTTCCTTTACCGGAGCGGAATATCCCGGTAAAGCAGTAACGTTTGGTGTTTGTTCGGGCAAAATGCGGATGTGGCTGCCTGCAAGTGTCAGCCAATGTTTCTGGCAAGCGTTAGGCTGGTTCCGGGCCGGGTGGTCTGGTACATCTTGGGCCGGACATCTTTGGCTGGATGCCGTGGTACAGGCCCATTGGGCCGAAAGCCTTGGGCTGACTGCCTTGGAACGGGCGTGCGAGGTCGATTGTTCTTGGTCTGGCTAATGCTCCTAAGCACTGGGCCGGACGCCTTGGGCTGGTGCACCGTGTTTGCTTTGAGTAGCCGCGCCGTGTTTGTTTTGGGCAGTCACTTTGCCAGCGTTGATTTTACAGCGAATATTTTCAAGTTAATCCGGAAGCCGTAGATGCAGGAAGTCCTGTCCACTCTTTACACGAGCCTGCCGTATATTTTGGGCGGATGCATCGTCACCGTAGGGTCCGTTACTCTGGCTCTGGCCCTTGGGCTTGTGCTCGGTGTGCCCATGGCTGTGGCGCAGGTGTACGGCAACAAGCTGGTGCGCTTTCTGGTTGGCGTGTATGTCTGGTTTTTTCGCGGCACGCCGATTCTGGTTCTGCTCTTTTTGCTCTACTTCGGCATTTTTTGGCCTCTTTTTCAACTTTCGGCCTTTATTTCTTCCTGTATTGTGCTCGGTTTAACCAGCGCAGCCTATCAGTCGCAAATTTTTCGCGGAGCCATCCAGTCCATGCCGAGCGGACAGCTCAAAGCCTCCCGTGCTCTGGGCATGACCGACTGTAGCGGCATCTCGTTCATCATTTTGCCGCAGGCCATGCGTCTGGCACTGCCCGGCTGGTCAAACGAATTTTCCATTCTGCTTAAAGACAGCGCGCTCATCTACCTTCTGGGCGCGTCCGATATCATGGCCCGCATCCACCAGATGGCGGACAGCACCCAGATGCACTTCACTTTCTCGCTTCTGGCCGGGGTACTGTACTTCATGATCACCATCGTGGGTTTGCGGCTGCTCCGGCGCTTTGAACGTAAAATTTATATTCCCGGCTATCAGCACAGCTAGCCGCGAAGCAAACAGCATAAGAGTTTTATGAACGAGACACCACATCAGGCCGAGTGCGGCCGGGAAAACGAAGCGGGCATGACTTCGGCGGCTGACAGGCCGCAGGGCGGGTTCACCGATTCCAGCGCCGGGAATGACGCCGGACACGGGCAGCAACCTGCGACCTCCGCGCGCGAAAGCGCTACTCCGGCCCTTGCCGCCGTGAACATCAGCAAAATGCTCGGCTCGCGCCTGATTCTCGATTCCGTGTCCATATCCATCGGGCGCGGCGAGCTCAAGGTGATTATCGGACCTTCCGGCGCTGGCAAAAGCACCTTCCTGCAAAGCATCAACTGCCTGATCCCGCCGGATACCGGGCAGATCTTTCTGGAAGGGCGCGAACTCAACATGCACGACAAGCACGACTTGCGCATGTTCCGCCAGCAGGTTGGCATGATTTTTCAGGATTTCAACCTGTTCGACCACCTGAGCGCTGTTGATAACGTGTCCGTTGCCCTGCGTAAAGTGCGCGGCATGTCGCGCAAGGACGCGCATAAACGCGCCATGAGCGAACTCGATCGCGTCGGGCTGGCCAACCGGGCCAAACTCTACCCGGCTGAACTCTCTGGCGGGCAAAAACAGCGCGTGGCCTTTGCCCGCGCCCTTGCCATGGACCCCAAAGTGCTGCTGCTGGACGAGCCGACCTCGGCGCTGGACCCCGAACTGGTGGGCGAAGTGCTGGAAGTTATCCGCTACCTCGCCAAGGGCGGCATGACCATGCTCATGGCTACGCACCAGATGGACTTTGCACGCGCTCTGGCTAACGAGATTATCTTCATGGAACAGGGCAAGGTAATCGAAAGCGGCTCGCCAGCCGAACTGCTGGCACCCGGCAGCAACACCCGCACCATGGACTTTTGCAGCCGTCTGGATTTGGAATTGTAGTTTTTATTTTACTTTGATTTTTCGCCTGCGGCGAACCGGGGGAGAGGGCTACTCGCCCTCTCCTCTCCCCCGGACCCCCTCTCCCCGCCAGCGCGTGGCGCTGGACCCAAGTGGGGATGGGGTGCAATGTTCATGGTTGAACATTGTAACCCCAAGGGGCGTTAGTCTGACGATGTGCTGATAGATTTTTGCGGCGGTTACGCATTTTTGAAGTGATAAGCTTTAATACTCAGTGGCCGAATACTGCGAGGGCCAATAAATCGTTCGCACCAAGCAAAACGAGTTTGAAAGTCCTAACACTGCGGGGTCAAGGGGGGTCACCCCCCTTGCGGGTGCAGGGCAGCGCCCTGCCCGCCGGAGGCATTAAACCTACACCAAACACTAACCAGCGGATCACATGGATACAGCTTTTCTTATAGATCGCATTTTACCGGCGTTGAACCGGGGCTTGTGGGTGACCATTCAATTGATCATCCCCTCGATGCTGCTTGGCTTTGCGGGCGGGGTGCTGCTGGGCACGCTGCGCGCTTTCGGCACTTCGTGGATGCGCAAGGCGGGCGATATCTATACGACCATTTTCCGTGGCGTGCCTCTGGTTATCCAGCTTTTCATCCTGTACAACGCGCTGCCAAAGTTCAGCGTTTATCTGGATGGTTTTCAGGCGGCGGTGCTGGGGTTTATCCTGTGCAGCGCGGCTTATCATTCAGAGTATATTCGCGGCGCGTTGCTTTCCATCCGTCAGGGTCAGCTCAAGGCGGCTCAGGCTCTTGGTTTCAGCAGCCGGGCCATGCTCTGGTCCATTATCATTCCGCAGGCTTTGCGCCGCGCCTTGCCCGGTTGTGGTAACGAGTTTATATACTTGATTAAATACTCATCGCTGGCCTATATGACGACCTGTGTGGACCTGACGGCCGAAGCGCGCAAGCTGGCCTCCTATACTTTCAGGTTCCCGGAAATCTTTGCGGTGTGCGGGGTTTACTATCTGTTCCTGACCAGCATAGCCACCTGGGTTCTTAACCGGGTAGAGAAGCTGGCCCACATTCCCGGCTTCGGCAAAGCAAAATAGGGCGTTCATGTTAAGTTGAATTCCGCTTTGGATTTGCGGATTATTTGATTCTAGCTGTTACCTGCCAGCAAATACTGCTGACGCTTGAATTTACAACACCCCACCCAATGCGGGGTGCAGGGGCCAGCCGGTCCCTGCCGGGGGTTCTTAAGGGGTAGCGCCCCTTAAGCCGCCGGAGGCATTACGCCGCTACATAACCAATGCCGCCGGAGGCGATTTACAGGCGCTTTCCGCGCCTTTTGTGTTTGGCAAGCTACCAATAATCGTGCCGCCACGCGGCAGGAGGAATAGATAATGAGTTGCTGCAACAAAGATATAATCCCGATGCTGCCGGGGCCGGTTTCGGTTCCGGAACGTATTCTCAAGGCCATGTGCCGTGATCTGGACGCCGGGCATACAGAGGACGACCATCAGGCTCTGTATAACTCCGTCAACGCAAAGCTTGCCAGACTGCTGAATACCAGGAACGACATGGTCACCATGAGCGGCGAGGGCATGCTGATTCTCTGGGGCGCTCTAAAAAGCTGCCTTGCCAGCGGAGATAAGCTGCTCAGCATTGATACAGGCGTTTTTGGCGGTGGTTTTGCGGATATGGGCGAGGCCATTGGCTGCCGGGCCGAGAAGGTAAGCTTTGCGCCGGACAGCACCATCAATCAGGGTGATGCGTTGCAGCGTATTGAGGACGCGATCAAGCGCTTTCAGCCCAAGATGATTACGGTGGTGCATTGCGAGACTCCGTCCGGCACCATCAACCCGCTGGCTGAGCTTGGCGAGATGAAAAAGCGCCTTGGCGTTCCGCTGCTTTGTGTTGATGCGGTATCCAGCCTTGGCGGTATGGAAGTGAAGGCTGACGAGTGGAACATCGATATTCTGATGGGCGGATCGCAAAAGTGCCTTTCCGCGCCGCCGTCCATGTGCTTTGCCGCCGTAAGCGCCAGCGCTTGGGAAGAGGTGGAAAAGGTGGGCTACAGCGGTTATGATTCGTTCCTTTCTTTCAGGAAGGCGCATGAGGCAGTGTTCCCGTATACCCCGTACCGGCAGGGTACGGCAGCGCTGAACGAGGCGCTGGACGTCATTTTTGAGGAAGGCTTGGAAGCCTGCTTTGCCCGGCATCAAAAGGTTGCGGCAGAGGCGCGCGAAGGCTTGGTGAAGCTTGGCTTCAGGCTGTTTGCGCAGGAGGGGGCGGTATCGTCGCCCACCGTCACCGCTGCCTATATGCCGGAAAAATACCAGTGGAATGATTGGTACGCGGCAATCAAAGGCAAGGGGCTTTATGCCGGTGAAAGTTTTGGACCGATGGCCGGCAAGGTTTTCCGGCTTGGTCACATGGGCAATCAGGCCAACGGCGCCTTGGTGCAAAAGGCTCTTAATATTCTGGCCGAAATGGTTTAGGGTTTATTTCTGAATAAAACTTTTGTGAAACAGACCCTAGTCTCTTGTAACACTTAAATTAATAAAGCCTACATAATTGCGAGTGTAGGTAACGCGGAAGGCACAATCTAGCGTTTAGGTTTGCGATAAAACTCCGAGGGGTGCAGGGGAAATCATTTCCCCTGCCGGGGATTCTTAAGGGGCAGCGCCCCTTAAGCCGCCGGAGGCATAAAAATAAAAAAGAGCGAAATATGTACGTAATTACAGGTGGCGCGGGCATGATTGGCAGCGCGCTTTTGTGGCAGTTGAACAATCTTGGCATCACCGACATTCTGGTGGTGGATAACCTTGCCAGCACCGAGAAGTGGAAGAATCTGGTCAAGGCGCAGTACCTTGGCTACATGCACCGCGATGAATTCTTGCGCTGCGTGCAGGAGGACCGCCTTGAGGAAGCTCTGGAGCTGGAGCATGGCATCCCGCGTCTGCATGGCAAAGGTCCGGGCAAGCTGCGCGGCATCGTGCATCTTGGGGCCTGTTCCGCCACCACTGAGCGGGACGCTGACTACCTGATGCGCAACAATCTGGAGTACAGCAAGATTCTTTGCGATTACGCCCTGCGGCGTGGTGCGCGTTACATTCAGGCCAGCAGCGCCGCCACTTACGGCGACGGAGAGCAGGGCTTTGACGATGATGTGGAGCAGCTTAACGATTTGCGCCCTCTGAACATGTACGGCTACTCCAAGCACCTGTTCGATTTGTGGGCGGTGCGTACCGGACGTATGCGCGCCATTGCCAGCATCAAGTTCTTTAACGTTTACGGCCCCAACGAGTACCACAAGGGCGACATGCGCAGCATGGTGCAGAAGTCTGTGGAGCAAATCAAGGCCACCGGGCAGGTGCGTCTGTTCAGGTCGTACAAGCCGGATTACGCGGACGGCGGTCAGGTGCGCGACTTTGTTTACCTCAAGGACTGCGTGGAAGCCTTGGCGGTTCTGCTCCAGCAGCCGGAGATGAATGGGGTGTTCAACATGGGCACTGGCAAGGCGCGTAGCTGGAACGACCTGGCCCACGCGGTTTTTGCCGCCATGGGGCTTAAGCCTAAAATCGAATATGTCGAGATGCCGGAAGTTTTGCGCGGCAAGTACCAGTACTTTACGCAGGCCAACATGGAACGCCTGACAAAAGCCTTTGAGCCGGTGCGCTATCTTGAAATGCGCTCGCTGGAGGATGGCGTTGCCGATTATGTTCAGAATTATCTGCTCAAGGATGACATGTACCTATAGAAACATATTTCAACCTCAACCGTGAGAGAACTCGCATGAGCAAGAAAATTATCAGGGTAGCGGACGCTTTGACTGCCGAATCCGCCATGAGCGGCATTACCGTGCGCGGCTGGGTGCGTACCCGGCGCGACGCCAAGGGCTTTTCCTTTCTTGAGGTCAATGACGGCTCCTGTCTGGCTAACCTGCAAGTGATTGTGGACGAGGCAAGCCCCGCTTACTGGGAACTTGGCGAAGCGCAAAACGGCGCGTCTGTTGAAGTAAAAGGCGATTTGGTGGAATCTCCCGGGCAGGGCCAGAAGTGGGAACTCAAGGGACAGGAGCTTAAAGTCTGGGGCGCGGCGGATCAGGAAAGTTATCCGCTCCAGAAAAAGCGCCACTCTGACGAATTTCTGCGCTCCATCGCGCACCTGCGCCCGCGTACCAACAAGTTTGGCGCGGCCTTCAGAATCCGTTCGGAAGTCGCCTTTGCGGTGCATCAGTTCTTCAAGAACTTCGGATTCTTCTATGTGCATACGCCCATTCTGACCGGCTCCGATGCCGAGGGCGCGGGCGAGATGTTCCGGGTTACCACTCTGCCGCAGGGCTACAACCCGCCCAATCCTGCCGAGCCGTATGCGGAGGACTTTTTCGGGCGCGAGAGCAACCTGACCGTGTCCGGCCAGCTTGAGGGCGAAGCCATGGCCATGGCTCTTGGGCGCATCTATACCTTTGGGCCGACCTTCCGGGCCGAGAACTCCAACACCGCCCGTCATGCCGCGGAGTTCTGGATGATCGAGCCGGAAGCCGCCTTTTTCGAGCTTGAGGACAACATGGCGCTGGGCGAGAACCTGACCCGCGCCGTGGCCTGGCATGTGCTGGAAAACTGCGCGGAAGATCTGGACCTGTTCAACAAGTTCGTGGATACAGAACTGCTTGATCGCGTGCGCCAGCTTGCCACCGGGGAATATCACCGCGTGGCCTACCGCGACGCCATTGATATTCTGGTCAAGTCCGGCAAGAAGTTTGAATATCCCGCCAGTTTCGGGCTGGACATGCAGACCGAACACGAGCGTTTTCTGGCCGAGGAATACTTCAAGGGTCCGGTAACGGTTTACAACTACCCCAAGGCAATCAAGGCCTTTTACATGCGCGCCAATGACGATGGCGAGACCGTGGCCGCCATGGACCTGCTGGTTCCGCGCATCGGCGAGCTTATCGGCGGCAGCCAGCGTGAAGAGCGTCTGGACCGGCTGGAAGGGCGCATCCGCGAGCTTGGGCAGAATATTGACGATTACTGGTGGTACTTGGACCTGCGCCGCTTTGGTTCGGCCCCGCATTCCGGCTTTGGCATGGGCTTTGAGCGCCTTCTGATGCTGCTCACCGGCATTGCCAATATCCGCGATGTTATTCCCTTCCCGCGCACGCCGAATTCGCTGGAGTTTTAGAGAGTTTTGACAGGGTTATTTATGCCTCCGGCGGCTTAAGGAAGGGGCTGCTCGCCCCCTCCTTAAGAATCCTCCCCCCCGGCAACGCGCGGCGTTGCATCCGGGTAGGGCGATTCGATAATTGAAAAGGGCTGTGTGTTGTTCTTACCGGTGGCGGTGCAAGGGCTGGTTGATACTTTTTGGTAGTGGCTCAGTTTGAGCCTCAGACAAGGAAGGCGAGTTCCGTGCGGAGCGAGGTGTATCAAGACATACATGAGCTTCGTGCGGGACTCGCCTGACGTAGTATCTGGCCAAAGTGAGCCACTACCTGATATTTATCCGGCTGGACTTTTATCTGCCCCGTGCTTATAGTCGAACTGTAAAGCCTTAGTTATATAGTTTGAAATTCAGCCGCCGGGATAAATCCAACGGCGTGACAGGAGGAACGGATATGTCCGATAAAGAAAAGAAAGACGTCGCAAAGGGCGGAACCGCTCCTAACGAGCGTGAATGCCGTCTTACCGGCTCCAAGGAAGCCTGCTGCGGTACCGGCGAAAAGGACCGCTGCAAGGACGAAAAAGAAAAATAAAATTGGCTTGCTGACCAATAAAAAAAGCGGAGAGCAATCTCCGCTTTTTTTTATTGGCGTGCCGCCGGGAAAGAAGGCGAGTGGTCTACATACTTCCATATTGGTGGTAAATATGCCTGATTCTGTTGCAGCAGTAAGATTGTGAAGAAATGTTCAATCCATGGCTGTTTAGTGTGGACTTTTTTCGTGTCTGCTTATTTTTATATGAAGTAATCAATATTTTGTTTTGATTGTCCGGATTTTTTATAGTCTATATGCTATAATATATTACAGTTTTTTAAAAAATGTGCAATTTCTTGACTCTTTTGCGGGTAATTGTATTGTGAAATAAGGCGCAAAAAGCTTTGTATCACTTTGACTCTAATAAGGAGAGTTGTATGAGCGAGCATAAGAAAAGTGGCCTTACCCGTCGTGATGTTCTTACTGGCGTTGCCGTTGCCGGTGTTGCCGTTGCTGCGGCCGGAATTCCCTTTAAGGAAGCAGCGGCTGCTCCGGCTCCGCAAAAATGGGATCAAACCGTGGATGTTGTGGTGGTAGGCACCGGTTTTGCCGGTCTTGCCGCAGCAATTGAAGCCAGCGATGCCGGAGCCAGCGTTCTGGTAATCGACAAGGCGGCGATGATTGGCGGCAACTCTGCCATCGCCAGCGGTCTCTACAACTGCGCTAACCCCAAATTGCAAAAGAAACTTGGCATCGAAGACTCCCCCGAGCTGCACTACCAGCAAACTCTGGCTGGCGGTGACTATCGCGGTATTCCTGAAAAGGTCCGCTTCTATGCCGAAAATGCCCTGAGCGGCCTTGAGTGGCTGGAAAAAATGGGCGTGGAATTTGACCCCAAGGTATTTGCCGCCGTTGGCGCAACTTATCCCAGAAGCCACGCCCCGCTCAATAACGGCCGCGGTGGGGCCATTATCAGCGCTCTTAAAAAGCAGGCCGATGCCCGCAAGATCACTGTAAAAATGAATTGCGCGCTGACTGCGGTTATCCGCGACAAGTGCATTGAAGGCGAAGTGCTTGGCGTTGAGGTCAAGGACGGCAAGCGCGTCAAGTTCATCAAGGCCACGCGCGGCGTGGTGCTGGCTACCGGCGGGTTCGGCGCGGACGTTTCCATGCGCTCCAAGTACGCCCCGCAGTATGACAAGGACCTGCCCACCACCAACGTGCCATGGGCCACGGGCGAGGCCATCACCTACGCGCAGGACGTTGGCGCGGACGTTTCCGGCATGGATTACATCCAGTTGCTGGTTGCCTGTAACTATTTCACCAAGAAATACGGCGATTTGGCCAACCTCGGCATCGAAAGCGCAATCTTCCTCAATCTGGACGGCAAGCGCTACGTTGCCGAAGACGCGCGCCGCGATATTCTGGCCGGAAGCACCATGAACCAGCGCGAAAAGGTCTTCATCTGGCTGGCGGACGACCTTGCCGGCAAGCGTTACTCGCTTGAGCGCATCCAGCAGGCCGTGGACAAGGGCCTGTGCTTCACCGCGCCCACCCTTGAAGAACTGGCCAAGCTGCTTGAAAACAAGATGAAGATTCCTGCTGCCGAAATTCTGGCTTCGGTCAAGCATTACAATCAGATGGTCGCAGCCGGGGTAGACAAGGACTTTGGCAAGAAAAAGGTCAACCTGAAGCCGCTGGAAAAGGGCCCCTTCTGGGCCAGCCCCACGCAGGCCGGTGTTCACCACACCATGGGTGGCCTCTGCACCAAGACTGATACGGCTCAGGTCATTGACCGCCATGGTGAGATTGTGCCGCGCCTGTACGCTGCCGGTGAAGTGACCGGCGGCATCCACGGCACCAACCGTCTGGGCGGCAATGCCACCTCCGACTGTGTTGTCTTCGGGCGTCTGGCCGGGCAGAAGGTAGCCAAGGAAAAGCCCAAGGCCTAGGTGCGGATTCTGCCTAGGCGTAAGTCTGGGCGCGAGTTCTGACCTGAGATAAGCACAAGGCTTGGGTGCAGCTCCTTAGCTGGGAGAAGCGCAGGACTTGGGCTCGGTCCTGAGTCTGCTGCTTGAATTGCAGTCAGTGTTCTGGCTTGTCTCCAGGTTAATTCAGTAACCGGAATGCTTATTTGACGCATTTTTTGCGGTAATTATAGACGGCCCGCCGGGCTTGGTCCGGCGGGCCTCAATGCAAAGAACTACAGCAAAAGCGAGGGCGTTTATGAAAGTTGAAAAGCGTAATAGCCAGACTATGCGGCGGTTGCTGTTTTTATCCTCGCTGCTGGTAGCTTTGTGCCTTTTGCCGGGTTACGCTCTGGCTGAGCCTGAATTCAAGGATGGCGTTGCGCCGGGCGATTGCGCCCCCTGTCATGAGGGAGACAAGATGGTCGGCCCCGATCATCCCGCTACATCGGGCATGAGCTGGGATGACTGCGCCGCTTGCCATAACTCCGGCAAGGACGGTGCCAAAACTCTGAACATGCGGCTCCCGGCAGGGCATATCCACATGCTTGCCGGACAGGACTGCTCAATCTGCCACGAGGACGGCAACACCGAGAACCTGCCTGACATCTACACCTGTCAGGGCTGCCACGCGGATTATGTTGAGAAAACCCCGCCCCGCGACGGGCTGGATAACCCGCACGAGAACCACCTTGGCCAGCCGGATTGC
>JAJDJF010000031.1 GCA_030267065.1 Desulfovibrio sp. OttesenSCG-928-C06
TTTTCCCTTGTCCCTGTGAAATGCTTCTAAGCAGTCGGCCCGGGGTTCGAATCCCTGCAGGCGCGCCAGTAAATTTAAGTGGTTATGAAAATATTTTTCATAACCACTTTTTTTATTCCCAGCACACATGCAATCCGCCACCTTGGTTCAGCGACAGTTTAACCAGAATAGATATATAGCGACAGTTGGCTTTAATTAACAAGATGGGTACCCGCCCCCCTGCAGAAAAGATGTGGAGCATGATAAACAGATATTGCGCGCAATAAAGGCCAGCCCCATAAAGTCCCTGCCAGCCCTGTAAACAATGCCCGGAGCAGGGTTAAATCTTGCGGCTATATATCATTTAAAAGTTGAAACGCTCTAGCAGGTTAGCTCGTCTTTCCGGGAAAAGATTCTGAACGGTTTAGTTCAACATTGACAGGCAGAAATGGCAAATGCTAAAGATATCATGCTAACATGTTTAGTTTAAAGCAAAAAAGATTCTAGCGATTGCCTTTCCCTCCCCTCCTTTTTTGTCAGAAGGGATATTCGTGCCCATGCCGCATACTTTTGATGACCAATATCGCGTCAACGATTCCAGGCGTATAGCCTGCGTGCTGCGCGTAAAGAATGTGTTGCCGGTGTATCACCATCCGGGGCGAAGAGGCGTCATATTAATGAAGAACATCCGTTTTGGCTGCGTCGACTGTCAACGCTGCCTTGCGATTGCATAGTAGGTGCGTTGACGTGCCGAAAACGCGATTCCACCTTACCTGGTGGGGTAAGTTCTTTGACCGCAATTTACCGTAAGCATTGTCCAAAAACCGATTTACTCTGGCGCCCGAGGCCCGGCGAACGCCGTCGAACAATCGTGCCCGCAGCGCGGGCCATAACACATTGGAGGATGTCACATGCAGGTACCCAAGAAGATATACGATATCACCCAGCCTCTTTTTCACAACTGTCCGGGCTATCCCGGCCTGGAACCCACCATCCTTACCCGGAGCTTTCAGCACAGCGTTCACGGTTTTAACGCCGAGATTCTGACCATCAACATGCACAGCGGTACACATCTGGACGTGCCCTTTCACTTTTTTGCTGACGGGAAAGCACTGGATCAGTTTCCCATAGACACCTTTGCCGGGCCTTGCGTGATCTTTGACCTTAGCAAGTCCGTCAAACCTGATTCGGCCATCACCCCCGAAGACCTCAAGCCCCACATGAGTTCGGTATCAAAGGGCGACATAGTCCTGCTTCATACCGGGTACGGCCCCAAACGCGGATTCTCCAAGGAATACCTGCTCGAATACCCCTTTGTGGGCGGCCCAGCCGGTGAGATGCTGGCCGAAGCCGGAGTCAAGGGCGTGGGCACCGACGCTTTGAGCATAGGTGGCTTTGGCTCGCCAGAAAAGGCCGCGCCCGGCCATCTCGCCCTGCTGTCAAAAGATATCTTCCTGATTGAGGAACTGCTGATACCCAAAGAGCTGCTCGACGGCAAAAAACGCTTCCTCACCGCCTTCCCCCTGCCCGTGCAAGGCTGCAGCGGAGCCCTGGTTCGCGCTGTTGTCATGGAGTTTTAAAAAACAGGGAAATGCCTCCGGGGACGAATCCCCGCAGCCGCGCCAGAAATACAAAGGACTTGGATTACTCCAAGTCCTTTTTTTATGTCCAGGCACAGGCAAATGCGTGTGCGGTTCATTTCTGTTTTGCTCTTCCGCAGGATCTTGAGCTCACATATCTAGCTGCTTTCTGTCATTGTGCCGAGCCTCTGCACAAGGGTATGTAAAGAGGCGGTCTGCTCCGACATTTCCGAAACCCTTTGCGCGGCGTTGTTCATGCTTTCCACAGTAGAAGTAGCAATGGTGTTGACAGACTCTATGCTTTCACTGACCCGGCTACCTATCTCGCTTGTCTGGGCAGACTGGGTTGAAATGCTGTGCACCTCGCCGGCGCTGTTGCCCGCAAAGCTTACAATGGTCCGCAACGCGGCGTTGGAGTTTTCTGCAAGTTGCGACGCTTTTTCTACAGCAGCCGCAGACTGCTCTGCACTGGCTATGTTGCGACGCGACGAATTCTGAATGCTGCCTATTTTTTGCCCGACTTCTCCTGTGGCCTGCATGGTTTTTTCCGCCAGTTTGCGGACCTCATCCGCAACAACGGCAAAGCCACGACCAGCCTCGCCAGCGCGAGCCGCCTCAATTGCGGCGTTGAGAGCCAGCAGGTTTGTCTGGTCTGCAATGTCGGAAATAATGCCCATAACACCGCTGATAGATTCAACCTCACCGCCAAGCTCTTGCATACAGGTACTCATCTCGCCGGTAATTCCGCGCATTTGCCCTATAGCCTGTAACAGTTCGGCGACTATTTCAGCCCCCTGGCTGGCCTGAGTTCTGGCCTCATCCGCGCCCTGGGCCGCGCTTGCGGCAAAGCTAACCGTATCGCGCATGCTTGAGTCCATATCCTGCATCAAGTGCAGGGCAGAGCTCAGTCGCTCCGCCTGTATTGTCGCGCCCTGTTTGGACTCATCAATGGTGTCCAGCAGGCCTTGTGTATTCTCATTAAGAACAGAGGCAATCTGCGTAAGTTCCGAAGCGGCCTGAAGCATCGCCTGCTGGCTCTCTTCCGTTGCCCGCCGCATCTGGCTGGCCTGTTCCAGTGCCCTTACAGTCTCCGACTTCTCACGTTCGGAAAGCTCCAGCGCCTCAGCAGCGGCGCGATGCGAATCTTCCAGAGAAGCCGCCGTATCGTTCAACGCCCGGGCCAGTTCGCCAAGGGCCCCGGCATCTTCAGGCTGCACACGCAGATTCAGGTTGCCGCGTCCCAGTTCCACGGCCATGGTAGTACACTTGTCCATAGCCGCAAAATCCTTGCGCGAAAAAAGATACCCGGCGGCTACAACCCCAATGACCACTATACCAGAAAGGCAAAGGCAAAGCAGTATCGCCAGCGAGAGCCAGTCATCCATTTTTTCTCGGCTACTTTGCAGCTCTTTTTGCGCCTGGGATTCAAAAACACCGAACGCCTTCCGGAAGGCATTGGCTATTGGGGTATTCTTTTCGCCATACTCCTTCATCCTCAGGTGGCGCTCAGCGGGCGGTATGGAGCGGAATGATTCCATAAGACTGACAGAGGCAGCGCCGAACCTTTTGGCTTCTTCCTGCGCCCGGGCGAGGCTGGCCTGCATCTCCGTGTTCAAGCGAGTTGTATCGATGGTGTTCAGGCTATCGACCACCCGTTGGTTGTACTTATGAATATCGCCGATATTCTTGTCGATGTCCTGACCAAGCAGGATATTTCGCGCCAACCGGCTGAGATAATTGATGTCGGCATTAACATTCAGCACAGCAGCCTGCGACTGACTCTGAAATTGATACATGCCCACAAGCGAACGGGTGTTGCTCAGAATGTATAAAGAGATGGCCATTACAAGCAAAGCGCCAAAAGCGCCAAGAATCACGGTTGCCAGAATTTTTTTCTTGAATGACATAAAAAAACCTCAATATAAAATAATAGCCGCTGTAAACAATCTATTATTAGCGGCTTGACACATTTTCTGCACACTAGTGCAGAAGAAAATACTCTTAAAGAGGATCTCCCCCCGAGATATAGCTGCACAGCTTACTAAAAAAAAATATATATGCAAGATGAAAAACATTTGCAAAGTAACCATATCTGTATCTACGTCCTAGTCCAGAACGCAAAGGCAGGGGCGAAACATTGATAATCAAGGACTGGCATGTAAAAACTACTCTTCATTGGACACATGAAGCATCTTTATGCCTACAAAAAAGTCCGATTTATACTGGCCATCCGGACAAATCAGAACTGGCTGTATTATTTGTGGAAGTTAATATATCTTTTAAATAACCGGTCCGGTGTCAGCCACCCACAGCTGCGCTACATACTAAAAACAGCAAGAGACACAACCTGACGTAACAAGGCGTGTTTCTTGCATTTTTAAAGATAAACACATACGAATAAACAAATTATTACACTATGGAATACACTCTTGTATATGGATTAATATTTTTACATAAACTTTAATAAATACGACAAAAGCTAATACGTCAGCCTTATTACCAGCACTCACCAGAAGCCTCATCAGGCCAAGCCCTTAATCCCACGGGGCAAAGTGAAACAATCCCTCTGTGAGTAACAATGTGAGTAACATGAAATTCTAATAGAAAAAGTTACTCACATGCCTTCCATATCTGCCAGAAAAACTCGCCTTGACTTTATTGCAACCGCATGTTCCAAGCTACGCTGGATATATCCGTACCATGGGCTTCGCGTCTTTATGGGCAGAACTGCAATTTTCATAGGAATATACGGAACAAGGCAATGATACTGATCGGACCAATAGTGGACAGTGGCGCTCTTGCCATAGGCGGTGTTATCGGTGTTCTGGCTGGGCATGTCATCCCAAAGCGGGTCAAGGAAACCCTGCCCCTAATCTTTGGCGTTATTACAATCGGCATGGGTACAAGCCTGATAGACAAGGCTTCGTACATGCATGTGGTTGTGATGGCCCTGATTACAGGCACCTTTATTGGAGAAATGTGCAAGGTAGAGGATGGTCTGGAACTGGCAATCCGCAAAAGCATGCGGTGGTCAAAAACACACGGGCAGTCCGTGGATGACGGATTCATTGTCCAGTACATCACGCTGATTTCAGCTTTCTGCTTCGGCAGCATGGGGATTTTTGGCGCGATTAACGAGGGCATCACCGGCAACCCTTCCATACTTTTCACCAAAGCGGTGCTGGATCTGTTCAGTGGAATCATTTTCGGAGCGCTGCTAGGGATACGGGTCAGCCTGATTGCCATACCGCAATTCATATTGCTGGCAAGTCTCTACCTCTCGGCCACAGCCATCATGCCCTGCGTCACAGACAGCATGCTCAACGATTTTACATCCACGGGCGGGGTGATATTCCTCGCGACCGGCCTCAGGCTTTGCGGCATCAAAATCTTCCCGGTCATAAACATGCTGCCCGGAATGCTGCTGGTTTTGCCGCTATCATATGCCTGGAGCATGTATTTTCTGTAGCTTGCTGTAACTGGCTGGATTTTTTGCGCCACGGCAAGTCGCGCCTTTCTTATGATCCTGGGTAAAAAGCAAGACGGTCTACCTGCGAACAGGCAAACCGTCTTGCTGTATAAAATACTCTGAAAGCACAGAACTAGAGCAAATTAACTTTGAAAAAGTTCATTTGCTCTGGCGACGCGACAGCGGCGCCCGCAAGCGAACAGCGCAGCATGCCTTTAGCCAAACCTGCTTCAGGTTTGGCGCGTGCAAGAATAACCAGTACCTTCCCATGGCGGCTAGTTGCTGGGACTGCCAGAGAACAGAAAAAAGTGGACAACATCTCAAAGTTAAAATGCTCTGGTAACTACGCCTCCTTGCCATGCGCGCACACAAAGTCCTGCCAGTATTCATCATCATGATTGCAACCCCCTTCAGAGGCCAGCACAATGGCATCGGCCTCATCATAAAGGCTGAACAGAATATCCAGCACTCTCGGGTCAATTTTGCCCCTGTCAGCCATGCTGGTCATGATTCTTTTCACGGACGTGGCCTCCATACGATTACGGTACGGGCGGTTTTCTGCAAGAGCCACAAAAATATCAGCCACAGCCATAATTCGCGAACCAAGGGGCAGCATGTCTGCCCCAAGCTGAAAGGGATATCCCTTGCCATCCAGCGTCTCATGATGAAAGGCCGCCCACTGCGCCACCTGCTGCATGGCGTCAATCTGCTCCAGAAGGCGGTAGGTATAATATGTATGCTGCCGCATGGCCTGCATTTCATCCGGTGTAAGCGGTCCGGGCTTTTCCAGAATACTGTTATGGATGGCCAGCTTGCCGAGATCGTGCAGCAGGCCCGCTATCTTCATAAGATACAGTTCGTTCTGGCAAAAGCTCATACGGCTGGCCAAAAGCACGGCCACATTGGATACGCTGCGTGAGTGGGTAGCCGTGAATGCGCTTTTTCTGTCAATAAGAGTAGCAAACAGACTGGCAACATTCAGCATTTGTGGAGCCGTGAAACGGGTACTCTCCCAGTGTGACGGCGCAAAGGCAGAGTCCCATAGCTCTGCGTGCGTGATATCCAGCCAGAAGCATTCCCGCGCGGCGCAGGCAAGAAAAGCCTCCACCACATCAGGGTCAAAGTCCTTTCCCTTCTGCTCTGCTATCCGGGCGCAAATATCCTCGCGCTGCCCCAGAACCGGGCGTGTTTTGTCAATCTGCACTTCCACCCTGTCGGACAAAGATATAATCCGGCTCGCCAGCGGAATATCCCGGCCGGAAAGTCCCGAGGGGTTACCGCCTTCCCATCTGTCGTGGTGATGGCGTATGATCCCGGACTCTTCACCAAAGCACAGGGATTCCCGAAGCAATTCCCAGCCGGCCTCTGCATGACGATAAATTTTAGCGCCAAAAAGTTCGGTCTGTGCAGCAGAAGCCAGCCGCCGACGCTCATCAAGATCCGGAGCAGCGCCAATGTCGTGCAAAAGAGCCGCATTCAGCAGAACTTGCTGTGACGTCGGGCTGCTGCCCATTTCATCAGAGATATATCTGCACACTGCGGCAGTGCGCATCTGGTGCATGCTCACGCCACCAACAACAAGATCCAGTGCCGTGGACAGCGTCCGCACAAGATCCATGGTATTTATTGAAAAAGAGTACATACGCCATTCCCCCACGGTTGCGCACGTCATTACTGTTTTTTGCCTTTCAAAACCTGTTTAACAAAAGGAATATACTGATGATCTGTAACACGGATATGATTAAGTAGCCAGTCCTTGAGAAAAAGCAGCAAGTCATCCCCTACCGTAGCCCGGCCAAGACGCAGTTGCACCTCTACCTCAGTCACCTTGGCAACAAATTTTCTGTGCACTTCCATATGCTGCTCGGTGTGCGGGTAGGTACTGTGGCTGAAATACTGCTCCTCAGTACTGAAGTGCGTTGCAGTGTAATCCTTGAGGCAATTGACGACATCCAGAACCGTATCTTCAGAGTTTTCCCGCTTGCTGGCCCGGTGCAAAGAATTGATGTAAGCACACAGCATCTTGTGCTGACTATCTATAAGTTCAATGCCGGTCTCCAGATCTGACGTCCAGTTTACCAGCCTGACGTTTTCTGTGGCAATCCCCGGCTTTGCAGAATCAAGATTCATGGCGATAATTTCCAGCTCTTCCAGCTTGCCCTGAATTGACACCAGCCGGGAGGTAAAGTGCTGCATATCCTCTGCCGTATTTACCGCCACCTGATTGATCTGTTCCAGAGCTGTGTTGGTCAAGCCGGTGCTCTGCGCCTGCTCCTGCGTGGAATCGGCAATGCTCTCCAGCCCGCCTGCGGCCCGGTCCATCCCCTGTACAACGGCACTCATAAGCTCTCCGGCCTTACCAGCGCGCCCGGCGCTTTCGTCCGCATGCCCGGCTGCCCGCTCCACCGCAGCAATGCCATCCCGGGCGGATTCCTGAATATCGCGCACAACCCCTTCAATCTCACTTGTGGCCTGCATGGTTTTTTCTGCCAGCTTGCGCACTTCGTCTGCCACAACAGCAAAGCCCCGGCCCGCTTCTCCGGCTCTTGCCGCCTCAATTGCGGCATTCAGCGCAAGCAGGTTGGTCTGGTCTGCCACCTCGCTAATCACTGCCATGACCGAGCCGATGTTTTCGGTTCTGGACCCAAGAAGATGCATGGATTCCTTGAGCGCCACCGTCACATCACTCACGGTTTCTATGGCCTGCACAGCTCCATCCACTTCTGCCTGCCCAGTCAGCGCCAGACTTTTTGAACTTTGTGCGTCTTCCGAAACCGATGCAGCATGTGATGAAACCTCGACCACGCTGCCCGTGATGCGTTCCATTGCCGCGCTGGTACTTTGCAGGCTAAAGCGCTGCGATTCGATATTATCGCCGATTTCAGAAACCATTTTGGACAGATGTCTGAGCTCCATCGACAATTCGTCCGAAATCGTCCGGGTTTGCCCACCCACGGCATGCAAATCGGCGGCGATTCTCTCGCTTGTTTCTGCGCAACCAGCTGCGGTGGCTTTGGCGGCAAACAACTGCTCACGCAGGTCGGTTGCCATTTCTTCCGACTTTTCAGCGCGCTCCAGAGCGGCTGCGAGCGAATCCTCCATAGAATATATAGCCTGACACAACGCAGTGCCGGATTCGGACAAACGTTCCGGAATCACATTTGAGCCAGTCGGCAAAGAAGCACTCGAGCCATTTTTTCCATTGCGTGCTCCTTCCGTTGCATTTTTTCTGATTGATGCCAGATACCGCATGATAGCGGTACTTTCACGGCCGTTTGACCGGCTGATCAGAATAATGACCACAACTGCCAGAGCCAGAGCACCGGCAAGAGCAACGTATGCCGCCATGTCACCTGAATGCAGAACAAAAGCGAGGGCCAAAAGAAGCACCTGGGCAATAATAAGAGCGCTGGTTGCATGTTTCATATCATAAATCCATTTTTGATACTGTTTGTCCAAAGCACAGGCAAAACATCAGCCTGATACCTGAAGATCCGAAAACGGGTCGTCTGAACAAGTATCAGCACAGACGCAAAAACGTCAGGGAGTTCCACCCTGACGCCTACAAACCCGAATATAGTGTCAGCAGTTACGCGATGCCCGGCTCTGGAACCGTTCTTCACGCAGCTAGAAAGTATTAGTAACTTCTACCAAAAGGCGTGCCAGTGGTCCAGCTTCAAACATATTTATGGTTCACATGCAATAACTTTACTCAAATCAACGCAGCCGGGCAGCACAAAAATATTTACGCCCGGCTTCCCGCAGGACTGTGGGGTAGCTTGCCAGATCATTGATGCAGCGAGGCAAGGATGATGAAAATTTAAGTTTTCTCGCTGCGCAATTTATTTTGAAAACTGTCCTAAAGAAATACCCCAGTCACGCGATAAGCGAAACAAGCAGGCGGTTATCACCGGAAAATATTTTTCAGGATGGCCTAAAGGACAGGCAAAAACCGTCGATAAAAGATGTAACACAGGGTGGAAATGCTGCACGGAAGCGGCTTGCACAGTGCGCCACCCGGAATGCCCAAATATTCATGGAGGAATATCATGGCTCTTACTATTAACAAGAACTTGATGGCAATGAACGCGACCCGTAACCTTAACTCGCATTACGGACGCCTCTCAACCTCAACCGAACGCCTTTCTTCCGGTCTTCGCATTAACAGCGCTGCTGACGACGCCGCCGGCCTCGCCATCCGCGAACTGATGCGTTCTGACATCGCCGCCCTGAACCAGGGTGTTCGTAACGCCAACGATGGTATCTCCCTCATCCAGACCGCTGACGGCGCTCTTGGGGTTATCGATGAAAAGCTCATCCGTATGCGCGAGCTCGCGGAACAGGCAGCTACCGGTACCTACTTCTCCGACCAGCGTCTGATGATCGAATCCGAATATCAGCAGATGGCCTCGGAAATTACCCGTATCGCCAACTCCACTGACTTCAACGGCGTTTACCTGCTCAACGGTAACCTCTCGGACGATAACCACGATGGTACCGGCCTGGTTTCCGAAGGTAAGATGAAGATTCACTTCGGTTCCGGTAACGACTGTTCGGAAGACTACTACTACATCAAGGTCGGTAACTCTACTGCTTCCGCTCTTGGCGTAGGCAACCAGGCCGAGACCGGCGCTGACTGCTACACGGTCTCCACTCAGGCAGCCGCCCAGAAGGCAGTTGCAGGCCTGCGCGCCGCTATCGACTCCAAGGACAAGATTCGTGCTCACCTTGGTGCTCTCCAGAACCGTCTGGAAAACACCATCAGTAACCTGCAGATTCAGACTGAAAACATGACTGCGGCCGAATCCCGCATTTCAGACGTGGACGTAGCCACCGAAATGACCGAATTCGTACGCAACCAGGTGCTCACTCAGGCTGCTATCGCGATGCTCTCGCAGGCCAACTCGATGCCGAGAATGGCTATGCAGCTCATCCAAGGTTAACAGCACCCTTAGGGGTAGGGATAGTAAAAAGGCAGTTTGGGCCGGGCTTTCAACGAAAGCCCGGCCTTTGCCTTTTCAGGAACCACGCAGGGGTACCGTGCCGCCAGTCAGCACCTCCGCAGCGCTCCAGATGCCTGCCCCCTGAAAGACACTTCGCTAAAAATACTGGCTGCAAACATCCTGTTGCCATATTCTTCAGGCAGCGACACTGCCCCTGCCACCTGAGACAGACATGCAAACATGCATGTAAACAGACATCCAGACGGCGTGCAGAAACAAGACAGACAAATTACCCAAAGTCTGCTTGCATAACCACCAAAACGGCTTATCTTCAACTGACGCTGCCTGAACTTTTGCCGTACACATGCATTCAATCCGGAAACAGTCCTACATTTCCGGCGAGTTACAGAAGTTTTGAATCCAGTACCCGGCATTGCAACATCCGCAGCAAGCGTAGTATCCTCTGCATCTGCCCTGTGGCCTGTTAACACAAAGAGCTATTTTGTTCTCAGGCCAGAAAGAATTTATTTTTATGCATGGAGCTCACGGTATATGACCGGAATAAAAATAGATTCTGACGCAGAACGAGGGCAAAAGAGCCTTTGTGTTAACAGGCCCTAATACAAACCTATTTCATAAGCACAACAATCATGAAAAAAAATACCCAATCCCCAAGCGTTGCCACGCAAAAAATATCACACCTTTTCCTGCTCCTGCTGTTCTGCCTTAGCATGCTTCTTTCCGCATGCTCATCGCAGCCTCAAACCACTGAAGCAAATCCAATGGGACTTAGCGGAACCTACCCGAAAGAGGCGGAAGCCCATTTTGCGCTAGCCCGTGTGCTATGGGGCGACTCTGACGTATGCCGGGAACCGGAAGAAGCCATAACGCACCTGGACAGAGCTATCAGCGTTGCTCCGGAGTATGCCGAAGCGTACCTGCGGCGCGGGATGGCCAAAAGCGACCTGCGCGACTGGGACGGAGCTTTTGATGACATAACAAAAGCCATTCGCCTGCAACCGTCTGCCGCGGCATATGCCTATCGAGGTCTGGTTTCCATGCGTGGAGGAAACGCGCTGGGGGCGCGCAAGGATCTGGACCGCTCAATCAAGCTGAACCCGGATCAGCACCGGGCCTGGAACTTCAGGGGTGCTCTGGGCATTCTTCTTTACGAATACCCGGCTGCCTGCAAAGACTTCAAGGAAGGCTGTTCCAATGGCGATTGCACCGGACTCAACTCCGCCATTGCAAATGGATATTGCAAATAAGCCGGAACAGCATGGGTTTTGCATGGCATGATCAAAAATCATCTGCCGGGCAAATTTGTCCGCATTCCGTAAAAGCAGGTACCAAATGCGTAAAATAATTTTAGCGGCGTTTGCTTTATGCGTCATTGCCGCAGCGGGCGCTGCCGTTTATCTTGCTGTTTTATCGCCCCAAACCGTTCAAAGCATTCATGCCTATGTTTCCGAAGCGCCGGTTGAGATCAAGGCGCTCCAGTCAGGAAAGGTTGCGTTCATAGCCGGGCATGGGCAGGAAGTCAGCAAAGGCGACATGCTGCTCCAGATAGACGACAAGCAGGCAGAAGCAGCAAAGCAGACAGCGGAAAAAGAACTCGCGCAGCTGGAATCGAGCCTTCACCCTTACACAATCCGCGTATTCAACAATCTGGCAAATGTGCCGGAAGCGCTTCAGGAACTGGAGCAGGAACTCAAGCTGACGCGCGAAATGCAGCAGCAGGCGGAAAAACAGACCGCCGAATCGTCTGTGACGCACGCCTCAACCATGCTCACGCTAAGAAAGCTTGAGCTCAAGCCCAACAGAATAGCCGAAGATAACGCCGAACTTCAAAAATTGCGCGCTGAGGAAAAGCTTCTTGCGGAAAAGCTGGAGCGGGAACGTTCCAGACGCGACTTTTTAACAACAAAAGTCAGTTCTGCGGAGCAGCGCCTGCACTGGAGAAAAAGTGCAGAAGCAGACTTTGCAAAACTGCCGGAAAGTCAGAAGCTGGCCTTTTCAGAAGCCAAAATCCTGTTCAGCAAAATAACCCAGGCTGAAACAGAGATGCAAAAAAGCAAGGTAATCGCACCAAATAACGGAATTGTCATAAAAACTCTGGTCAAGCCGGACGACGAGGCCTTTTTTGGCGAAACATGCCTGCTGCTGGCTATTACCGGGCAAAAGGCTCTGGTCACAGCCTTTTTTACAGAAGAAGACGCCAGGCGCATAAAACCGGGCACAGCATGTACTGTGAGCTTCAGCAAGCCCGCTGACCATGAACTGACAGGCACCATAACTCCGCACCCGGCCCCGGAATCGCTAGGCGACAGCTCTGATGTTCCCTTTCTCATAACACTGGATGCCCACACAGCCGCCGAACTTGCAAAACTGCAAATGCGTCAGGAAGCGGTTGTGCAGCTAAAACCTGAACAGCCGGAACAGCAATAACCACAAGCAATATCACAAAAAAAATATTTTTACTTTTTCTATAAAAAATCGCTTGCCAAACACACAGCATATGCGTAAAAGCATTTCTCGAGCCGGGGTGGTGGAATTGGTAGACACGCTAGATTCAGGTTCTAGTGTCCGCAAGGATGTGCGAGTTCGAGTCTCGCCTTCGGCACCATCAGAACTTCCGAGGAAGTTCGAGAAAGTCCGCAAAGCTTACAGCTGAGCGGACTTTTCGCTTTTCATGTGTTCGGCGACGTTCGCCGGGGTACCTTGACTGCCCCCACTTTTGGGGGCAAGCTGTGGGGGGGGGGCAAGCAAGGGTTTCAAAAAGAGGCTGCCCCCAAATGGTCATATTCGACAGACAAATCAATATGTTAAAACTAGGCGAACTGACAGGAACATGCCCGAACGCCGACGGTTGCTTGCCCCCACGCACCGACCCGCTTGCCCCCAATTTGCTTCCAGTCCTCTCCCGTACGTTATTGGTGAGAACGCCTCCTCTTTTGTCGAGGCGACACGTTTTCTTTATTAACGTCGGAACGCTCGCTGAGCGCCCGGGAGGTACCCCATGCCATTAACCGACAAGCAAATCAGAGCGATAAAACCGGAAGGTAAGGCAAAGAAGTACTTTGACGGCGGAGGCCTGTACCTGGAAGTCACCGCCAGCGGAAACAAGATGTGGCGCCTAAAATACCGGGTCAACAGCGTTGAGAAACGGATCAGCCTGGGGGCATATCCTGAGGTCACTCTCCTTGAGGCGCGCAACAAGGCCCATGAGCACCGCAAGACGGTCCGCGAAGGCCAGGATCCGTCAGTGGAACGCCGCCGCGCCCAGATCCGGGCCAGCCGTTCGTTCAAGGAAGTCGGCCTGGAGTGGCTGGAAAAGGAAAAGCCGAGTTGGAAGCCGCACCACGCAGTGGCCACGGAGTCGCGCCTGAAGCGGCACGTCTTCCCCCGCATCGGCAGCATGCCCATCGAAGGACTGGAACCGCCGGACGTCCTCGCCGTCTGCAAGGCGGTGATGAAAAGCGCATCCACATATATGGGCCATGTCACCCTGAGCCTGTGCAGCCGGATCTTCCGCTATGGCATCATCTGCGGCTATATCAAGTCCGATCCATGCCGCGATCTGGTCAAAGTCCTCCCCACTCATAGGCACAAGCCCATGGCTGCCTTGGTGGAGCCGAAAGACATCGCCCGGCTGCTCAGTGCTATCGACGGCTATGATGGCGATTTTCGTACAAAGTGCGCCCTGAAGCTGCTGCCCTTGCTGATGTGCCGCACCGGCGAGCTGCGTTTTGCCGAGTGGGATGAATTCGATTTCGAGGCCAAGCTGTGGCGCATACCCGGCGATCGGATGAAAATGGGCCGCGACCATTTGGTTCCTCTCTCGAAGCAGGCCATCGACATTTTGCAGGAACTGAAGTCCGTCACCGGGCACACGAAGTACCTGCTCCCTGGAAGGCGGTCAGACAGCCGTGTGATGTCCGAAAATACAGTCAACGCCGCTCTGCGCTATATGGGCTTTTCACGAGAGGAAATGACCGGGCACGGCTTCCGCAGCCTGGCTTCTACCAGACTGAACGAAATGGGTTTCAGGGCGGATATCATCGAAAAGCAACTCGCTCATGAGGAAACGAATAGTGTCAGGAAAGTTTACAACCGCGCTGAATACCTGGATGAACGCAGGGATATGATGCAACAGTGGGCTGACTGTCTGCAGATGCTGCAGGATAAATAATAAAGATGGCAGTCGATTAAGCGCTGCCGACAACTCTAAGCGGAGAATTTGCTGTATCCATAAGATAATGTTCAGTTGTACCTATAATTTTTAGCATATTAGGCGAAATACGTTCCCTACTTATCCCGGGCTGGACAATAGTCACCTCCAGAACGACTTGCGTTGTCCTGGAACGATTTTTTATTGTTGAGAGAGCCGACATTGAGCCCTTCAAAAAGCGAGTGTGGGGCGACCATTTTTCATCTCGACGTTTTATATGGGTGTAAAGAGATTCAAATTTGGAATGCTTCCATCTAATAGACTTTTGCGCTTGACCACACAACTCATATAGGTCCTTAATTCTGGCTCCCGTAGCGTCATCACTTGAAAATTTACAATGGAAAAGATGTAAAAAAACTTTACTGTCTTTCATTTTAACAGCAATCAGGTCTGCGGCTTCACCAGGACCGTCATCATTAATAATGATTTCATACTCATCGCGTATTTCATTAAAAACTTTCCACTGAATAGAATTTCTTGAACACTCTTTTCCCATGGATTCTTTTCGAATATCTATTCCGCCCCAACTCCAGACATCAATCATTCCACGACTATATTCACCTATAAATTCAGGAACTTTAATTAGGAAGCAGTTATATGAAAAAGAACCATCGACATATTGGATAACTGGGGGATCCGTTTCGAAATATTCTTCTAAGGAAATTGAATTCCTTCCTCTTTTAACAGAGATTGGGGGGCCTGAAATATGTTCATACTGATAACCAGGAAGAAGGTGACCATCAATCTTAAAACGATAATAAGATTGATCACCATCAGACATTATTTTTAGCTTGTATGCCAGGTGTTCTGGTTCATCTTCAATTTCAAGATCAATGAAATAGAGAGGAATTTCCTTGTTTCCAAAAATGATAGAGGTGTGTTCCTCGGATCGAGATTGAATATACTCTCCCCATTGCACAGAAATAACTACTTCTGTATATTTTTGAACTATTCTCTCTGGCCGTAAGAAGTTAGTAGCAATATTTCCAATATCTACAGCGCCAGATATAGCTTTATCCCAGACCTTCTTTGCCCAAGAAGACCAATCTGCTATAGAGCCACTATTGACAGACCAAACTTTTCCTCTGCGCTGTGAACACCCCCAAATAACCTTATCCCCATCTTCATACCCCAACGCGAGCAGGTTGCTAAGATAACTTGAAGCTTGTGCTATCTTAGAAAGCCCTTCTGTCACATTTGGCCCGAAATACTGAGTAAAGCTAATAGCACCCCGCTGTGAAGTGCCCAAATTCTTCACCAATGGCCGCTTTAAGTTATTAAAGACATTGAAAACTTTTTCTCCAGAAAATGGCTCGCATTGCTGTTGACTCATCGCTTTAGCCAATTCATCAATCCGAAACCATTTATAATCATTCGAATAAAAAAATAACGCTCCTCGTTCTGGATCCCATTGAGCTATGAGAAACTTGTAAAGTGTATCATTTAGTTCTCGGTAATTCCCCCATGTAACTGGTGCTTGATAAATAGCTAATACAGCGAGAATATTTTCTGTCCTATCCCAAGCATGCCAAAATGGAGTTTCTTTAGGCAAGATTTCTCGAAAAGCAAGTGGATTCCACTGTGAACAAGACGTCTTGAAAAGAATACTTGAAAAACCTGGGCGCAGATTCCATAAAGAGATTTGCTTGCCAAGCGTTCCCCCGCTATTCAAAGATTCAACTACTTCATGCAAGCGCATTTCACGTTCAATACTGCTCTCGGAAAGACGTTTTAACAATTCGTTCCAATCAGAATCTTCTGAATAAAGATTTTGCAAACTCGATTCAACTGCAGGATCAGCGATATTGACAATGACGGAAGCATCACCAATTGTTTGATGCTCTCTTGTAAACCTTCCGATAAATTGTAAAGTAACTGCAAGGCTTTTATGTATATCATGTATTGCAGCAATTTTTAGATTTGGAAAATCAAATCCTTCACCCAGCATATTCACACAAATAATGATGCGAGATTCTCTATTTTTTAGAGAATCAAGCACCTTCCTTTGCTCTCCAAGAGGTATATCGGAATGAATTATCAAAGGATTCAATTCTGGAGACAATGAATTATATATTCTAAAAACATCTGTTGCTCGTTCTTTTTTTGCGACTCTAGCCATTATAATATGATCTTTACCGTCATCAATATCTATTTTTAATTGAGAAATTGCTTTTGACGCAATTTTTAAATCGGATTTATTGCTATTATATTCCTCTATAGGAAGAAAATTTATCGGCCTAAAATATCCATCTTTCTGCGCTTGGCCCATTGTATAGTTAAATATTATTTTTCCACCAAGATTACTCCTATCCATCCTAAATGGTGTTGCGGTAAATTGAATAATCGGTTTATTTTTAAACAACTCGCGAATGCGAGACCACATTTTCGCAGGAACATGATGTGCTTCATCAATCATTAAAACAGATGAACCAGAACAAATGATTCCAATACACTCCGTTGAACTTGAATTAGTATTTAGTATATTTGGTGTTGATATGATTATATTTGAACTATCAATAATAGATTGAGCGTCACTGGGCCGCTGCAACCCCTTGCTCAACCTACATACAGTGGGATAGGGAGCATCATAAGGCATAGCCTTCACTTCTTTCAGACACCCCAGTGAAATAAATTTAGCAAACAATTGTTCACGTAACGTATTAGAAGGAACCAGCACCAATATTTTTGGAAATCTTTTGTATGCTGATGCAGCAATCATTGAATCTGTCTTACCCGTACCCGTTGGCAAAACTATGGTTGCCGGCTCGAGCTGTTGCATAGTCGCAAAATACGCAGAGATTGCATGTACCGCTCCGAGCTGGGGTGCGCGTAGCCCAGGCTGCCCCATATTCTCTTCTACAAAGGCAAATCTATCTTTCCATTCAGCAAGAATTTCACCCGGCAGTAGATCTCTTTCCATTGAAGGATGGTAAATCCATTTCAATTTAGTATTTATATTAAGATCTGAATATGTAATACTTGAACAAGATTCCACAACAGGTGCATGATTAAATGGTATATTTTTTTTACCTGACATTCTTACATAAATTTCAGGAAATACGCCTGCAGTTTTTGTTTTAAGAATATACCACCCATTCTCTTCAGTCATATATACGTCGACATCGACAGTACGCGCAGCGTTACCAAGCCTGACGATTAAATTGCCGTCAATTTTTTCTTTTTTTAAACAAAGTGCGGGCAATGAAATTTGTGTTTGATGCATAGCAATGGGAAGAATAGCCATACCACCTCGCATAATGCTTAAGATGACTTGTAATATTTATTGTGCATATAAAATATAACGATTTTAAAATACCGTTTGAGTCATGACTATCATAATATAACCATAAAGAACATATGCTATTGGAGCATATGACTTAATGTTTGAAAAAACCCAATATCCTTCCAGGCTTCTCTACACCCCACGACATACACCGCCTCCTTCGCTCGCGTAACGGCAACATTCAATAGATTTGGTGTCTTTCCCGCCCAAGCTCGTGCCCCACGCTGCGATGCTTCCGGTGCGCCCAAAACTAAAATTACAGCTTCCGCCTCTCTGCCTTGAACCGTATGAACAGTGCCCACATGCTCATTGACCCATTCGCGCGGGTTCTCCACCCACCCATCGAGGGCGGTGGAAGAAACCAGCAGGGTACGAAGGCCATTTTGAACATCCACAAACGGTGTCAC
>JAJDJF010000032.1 GCA_030267065.1 Desulfovibrio sp. OttesenSCG-928-C06
TCGCCCTCGGCATTGGCGGTGGCGTAGTAAACGCCGCCCCAGGTTGCTCCGGCGTAGGAGCAGGTATCCTGCAAGCTGCGGATGGCGTTAATCGCGCCGGATTCAAAGGGGTCGTCCCCTTCGTAGGCAAATACGGCAGCCAGTTTCTTTTTGCCAAAAGGCACGGCGTCGCCCTGCGCTTCTTCTTTGGGCTTCATGGCTACGGCAAAGCAGCGGTCGATGAACTGCTTGATCTGTCCACCAAGGTTGAACCAGTAAATTGGCGAGACGTAAACGAGCACTTCGGCCTCGTACACGTCCTTGTAGAGCGCGGTCATGTCGTCGCGCAGCACGCAGAAGTCGCCTCCGGAACGTGTGCAGCCGCCGCAGCCCCGGCACGGCTCAATGTGCATGCGCCCGATGTTCAGGATTTTTACCTGATGCCCGGCTTTTTCTGCCCCGGCTGCCACTTTTTGGCCCAGAGCGCTGGAGTTGCTGTTTTTTCTGAAACTGCTGTTTACAATCAGTACGCGTGCCATGATTTTTCCTCCAGATATTGGGCCGATATTGGGCCGGTGCTGGCCGGTGTTGCCCGGTATTGCGTAAAAACGCCGCCAGCCCGGTCTTCCGACCGGGGCAGCGGCGCTATGAACGATAAAGATTAGCGTATGTAATTGGGAATGTTCATGAACAGCTCCTGCGTGAAGGTTACGAGCTTGTTCATGATCCACGGAAAGGCAATGAGCAGGGCAATAAACATGGAAACGATCTTGGGTATGAAAGACAGGGTCATTTCCTGAATCTGCGTGGCTGCCTGAAAAATACTTACTGTCAGACCAACGGCCAGCCCTACGCCGAGCATGGGCAGAGATACCATCAGGGTCAGCTCAATGGCTTGCCGTGCAAATCCGATAACAAATTCTGGCGTCATGGTAATGTTCCTGTTTTATCTTGTCCGGCTCAGAGTGCGCCTTCCTTGCCAGAGACGAAAATCCTGATTTGGAGTCAGCCCTCTGGTTGCAGCCGGGTATTGCATATTCCAGACACGTTCAGCCTCGTCAGGCAAAGCTGTTGACCAGAGTGCCCACCAGCAGCGCCCAGCCGTCAATCATCACGAACAGCAACAGTTTGAACGGCATGGATACCATCATCGGCGGCAACATCATCATACCCATTGCCAGCAGGATGCTCGATACGACCATATCCAGCATCAGGAACGGTATGTAGATGAGAAAGCCAATCATGAAGCCGGTTTTAAGTTCGCTGATCATGAACCCGGCTATGAGGTACATTATTGGTACCTCTTCCTTGTTTTGCGGGCGCTCCATTTTGGTGATGGAGTAGAAAATTGACAGGTCCTTTTCGCGCGTGTGCTTGAACAGGAACTCGCGCATGGGCTTTTCGGCAATCTGGATGGCTTCTTCAAAGTCCAGACGTTCCTCAAGGTAGGGTTGCAGGGCCTGATCGTTGATTTGCTTGCCCACCGGGAACATGATGGCGATGGTCATGAAAATGGCCAGACTCACCAGAATCTGGTTAGGCGGCAACTGCTGCACGCCCATGGCCTGACGCAGAAAGTGAAATACGATGATGATGCGCGTAAAGCTGGTGCAGGTCAGCACAATGGCCGGAGCCAGCGAAAGCACGGTGAGCAGGAACAGAAGTTCCAGCAGCAGCGAAACGCTTTGCGGCTCTTTGGTGCCACCGGAAAGGCTGAGTTGCAGGTTGGGCATGACCATGTCGGTGGAAGCGGCCAGAGCCTCATACGGCAGGCACATTATTCCCAGTGCCGCCAGTAGCGCGCAAAGTAAAATGCCGGGCAAAGCGCCGGACAGAACCGGACCGCGCGGGGAACGCCGCAGGCAAGCTTCCTGCCCGGTTACCCGGTTGCCGTGGCTGTCTGCCCAGGGAGTGTTCCCGGCTTGCGCGTTCATGTAGCCGCGTATTGACGGGCTTTTAGTGTTGTTCATCGTGTTCTTCCACTGTTTCAAGAACTTCGTTCAAGCTTTCGCTGAAAGAGTTACGGCTGCCAGCGCTGTTTTTAGTGTTTGCGGGTGTTTTTTCGCGTTCTTCATGCTCAGCGCATGCGGCAGTTTTTTTGCGCCGGGCATCGCTTTTGCCGCGCAAGGCCGCTTTCCAGCCGCCAAAGCCGCTTGAAGGGGCTGACGTGGTTTGAGCGTCCGCATCCTCGTCATCGTCAAGCGGCAGTTCGGCAAGCTTGCTGATATGGTGATCCGTAACGCCAAGCAGCAGGCGCTTGCCATGCGCGCTGACCACCAGCAGGTTTTTTTTCGGCCCGAGCGAGACGCGGTTTTCTACCCGCACACCGGTGCCTACACCGAATACGCGCAACCCGCCACGATTTTTCAAAAAGCGCAGGGCGAACCATAGCGCGGCCAGAAGCAGGCAAAGCATTCCCAGCGCCATGAAGTAGCCGCCCCATGAGTATTCCTGAAAGGTAGCCGCCTGCGTGCCGAGCTGCTGGCTCAGTTGCCCGGTCAGCTCTGTGGCTGTCTGGGCCGTGTCCGTGGACAGCGGGGCTTGCTGGGCGGCCTGCTGCACGGCTGTCTGGGCCGCTTGCCCAGTTGTTGCTGCTGCGCTCATTATTCGCTAGCCAAGCTGCTTTACGCGTTCGATGGGGCTGATGATGTCCGTGAGGCGCACGCCGAATTTCTCGTTGATAACAACGGCCTCGCCGCGTGCCACCAGTTTGCCGTTCACATAGATTTCCAGCGGTTCACCGGCCAGCTTGTTCAGTTCCACAACAGAACCCTGCCCCAGCTGAAGCAGTTCGTTGATGAGCAGGCGGGTGCGGCCCAGTTCGGCAGAAACATCGAGCGGAATATCCAGAATGAAGTCAAGATCGCGGCGGTCGCTTTCTGGCCGGGGGAGCTTGGCCTCCTCGGTAAGATCCTTGAAGTCCAGATCCTTGGCTTTGCTGGCCAGGCTCTTTTTCTCCTTCTCTTTCTTTACTTCTTCCTGCTCGGTTTCGGCCAGCGCTGCGGCCCACTCATCGGCCAGCGCGTCATCGTCCCCGGGCGGCGCGGCAGCGGCTTCGCCTTCGGCTTGCCCTTCCAGGGCGGCGGCCCATTCGGCAGCCAGATCGTCCTGTTCGTTGCTCATTATAACTCCTTTAAATTCCGCAAGGCGGCCTTCTGGTTTGGGTGGCTGCCTGAGCTTTCATTTGACAGCTCCTGAACCGCCGTGCGGGTGATCCGCTTGAAATTTCAGCCGGGCAACGGGACATTTTTATATACCCGGAGGTGAGGCTCTACTGCACAACCAGATCGGTGTAGAACACCCTGGTAATCTTGGGGCCGCCCAGCACCTGATTGATTCTGTCCAGAATCTCGTTTTTCAGCTGGAGCTTGCCCGCCTGTGAGCTGAGTTCTCCGTAGGTCTTGCTGGAAAGCAGCATGATCATCGCATCGCGTATTCTGGGGTTTTGCGCTTCCAGCTCGCGAATTACTTCCGGCGAGATTACCTCCACATCCAGCGTCATCCGGATATAGCGGTTGCCGCCCGGATCGGCCAGATTCGCCACAAAGGGGGCAAAGGTTGCTGTTTTAAGCGAACTGGTGGGGCTTTCTATTTTTACGCTGCCACCCTGACCGCCGCCAACGCTTCCGTCCTGCTGGGCTGCTTCATCCCCGCCCAGAAAGCTATCCAGAAAGCCCATCTTGTAAGCCGCGAAACCGCCGCCGCCAAGCAGCAGCAAAATCAGTAGCAGAATGATCCACTTGGCTTTGCTTTTCTTTTTTGGGGCTGGCAGTTCATCTGATTGGGCCATCTAATCTCTCCTGAACAATTTTGGCTGGAAGTCATCATATTTATGAAATGGCTTCTAATTTCAATTTATCCGGCTGCCGTGCCGGAACATTCCACAATGCCGGGTTATTTCAAAGCTATAACAATCTAGTAGTAGTTGGCCGAAGCGCCGGTACTCTTGACGACAATTTCCACCCTGCGCCCGGTTACCGAGTCCGCGCCGGAATAAGCGGGTTCCAGCGGTTGATCCGGGCCGTAACCTGCTGCGGAAAAACGTCTTTTTTCCAGACCGGCGCGCATGTAAACGCCCATTACGGCCAGCGCGCGCGCACCGGAAAGCTGGTATTTGCCAAGCCGGACGGTGTCGTCTTTTTCCCCGGCATAGACATTATCGTCACTATGTCCGGTAATCATTATGTCATAAGGAACGGCGCGGAGCAACGGGGTTACAGCCCCCAGAATCCGGCGTCCGTCAGGCCCGATGGCGGCGCTGCCCTCGGCAAAGAGCAGATCTTCGCTGAAAACGATTCCTACTCCGTTGTCTCTGGTAGTGATCCTGATATTTTCCAGAATCATACCTTTATCCTGCTCCGGCGGCAATACGTCATCAGGGAAGAGTAATTCTTTGAGGCGGTTTTCGTTTTCCACCAGTTTTTGCGTGTTCAGCAGCAGTTCCAGTACCTCGTTGAGGTGACTGTCGGCCCGCCCGATGCCGGGCAGCTCTTGCAGCGACTCATCGCGCAGGCTGGAACTGATGCGTTCCACCAGTCCGCTGTCAATTGACGACATGCTGAATAGCAGTACGAACAGGGCCAGAACGAGCGTGCTCAGATCGGAAAAGGTGACCATCCAGATCCCTTTTTTCAGCGGGGCCGGCTGGCGTTTTGAGCGTCTGCGCCTGCTTTCGCGGATCATCGCGGCACCTCGGGTTCCAGCGCCCGTGCTTCTTCGCGCAGTTCGTCCTTCTGCTTTTCTGCCGGGGTTATGGGGCTTTCGTGCGGGACCGCGTTAATGGCCTCAAGCATGTCCTTGTCGCTACCCGCGCCCGGTTCTATGCTTTGCGGATTACGGAAAATGGAGCGCGGGGCCTGCATATCCTGAGTATCAGGTACTCCACCGTGCCTGCCAAAGCGTCCGGGCAGGGCTTCGTCCGGCAGGATTCCGCCGGGGCCGACGCCGCCCGCTTCGGGCAGGCGCACCGGGCTGGGCTGATCGTATTCAAGATTGAAATCAAAGTCGCGGAACTGGTAGGTTTTGTTGTGTTCCTCGTTGAAGCGCGAGGTTTCGCGCGCTACGCCGAAAAGATTGTTGCGCTTGTCCAGAATCAGATCCACGCGGCGGTTTTTACGGCGTCCGTCCGCGCTGTCATTGCTGAATGCGGGCTGGTATTCGCCGTATGATTCCATGCGCATCAACTGGGTGGCAACCCCGCGCGAGGCCAGATGCAGGTAAACGGCCAGCGTGCGGTCCATTGATATGCCCCAGGTGGAATCAACCTCGTTGCCGCTGTGCAGCGCGGTACCGCCGTAAGAGAGCCCGCCTTCCTCAAGGCCGGGGCTGCTGTGCCCGGCAATGCGCATGGGGTGCTTCATGCGGAGCAGGTACGGTACCAGGCGATCCAGAATAGCGCGTCCTTCCGGGCTGATGCTGACGCTGCCGGGGGCGAAGATTACATCACCGTTGATGCTGAGAACGGTGAAAAGATTGTTCTGGCTCAGGCGGATATCCGGGTTGTCGCTCATGATCAGCTTGCGGATGTTGGTGAGGGAATCATCGTGTCCGCGCTGGAACCCCGGCACATGATTCGGGTCCATACGGTCGGTGGGGTGTGGGTTCAGGCGGTTTTCCACCCGGCCGAACACGCTGTTGACCGAATCCAGAATCATGAGTTTGCTGCGCTCGTCAAAAACCGACATGGCTACCAGCGTCACGAAAAACGTGAGCACCAGCGTCATCAAATCCGTAAAGGTGATGAGCCATGGAGCGGAAAAATCCTGCTGGTTTTTTTTGCGTTTGCGCATGCTTCACTTGCCGTTTTAGAGCTTTTGCGCCCTGAGTTGTGCGTTATCCGGGCTGATAGAAATTTTAAAACCGGACGTGCTGGCGGTGGTTTATACAAAGTTTGTCTGACAGCTTATGATATACGTCACTTAAACTTATCCCCCCCACTGCGGGGTGCAGGGGCCAGCCGGTCCCTGCCGGGGATTCTTAAGGGGCCGCGCCCCTTAAGCCGCCGGAGGCACTCTTAGCCCCCTTTGCCATGACTAACCGGGCAGCGGAACCTGACCGCGTTCACGCGGCGGCTGGAAGCCTTCGAGCATTTCCTTGATCACGCGGGGGTTTTCGCCCTTGGCAATGCCGAGTATTCCGGCCAGTTGCATTTCCATGACCTGTATTTCTGTTTTGGAGCGGTTTTTCAGCTTTCCGCAGATGGGCAAGAATACAAGGTTGGCCAGAATAGCTCCGTAAAAAGTAGTGAGCAGGGCGATGGCCATGGCCGGGCCGATGGTGGAGGGATCGGTCATGCTGCCGAGCATGCGCACCAGGCCGATTACCGTGCCGATAAGGCCAAGGGCCGGAGCGTAGCTGGCCAGCGAGTTGAGCATATCCACGCCCAGTTCGTGCCGTTCCTCTGTATTGTTGATTTCGTTTTCCATTATGGCGGTGATGGTTTGCGGTTCCAGCCCGTCTACCATCAGCTGCATGCCTTTGCGCAGGTATGGATCGGCGATTTCTTTGACCAGCGGTTCGAGCGAGAGAATGCCCTCGCGCCGGGCAATGTAGGAAAATTCCAGAATCTGCGCGGCTACCTGCGCGCGGTCAGGCTGACTGGATAGCAGGGCTTTGCGGATTACCGCCCCGGTACTGAACACTGTTTTCAGCGGGTAATTGGTGAGCATGGCCCCAAAGGTGCCGCCCAGCACGATAAGCATGCCGGAAGCGTTGACAAAGTTGCCTGCATCGCCCAATGCCAGCCCGATCAGGGCCATTGAGAACAAGATGCCGAATAATGTAGCGAAATCCATAGGCCTTACCTTTTCTGTGTTGCTTCCGGCTTGCGCGTAAAGGAGCAGGCAGGAAGTCAGGGCAAATAAACCTTGATTAATGGTGTTGCAGCAAAGAGCGGCAACAGTTCAGGGTTAAAGTGCCCTGAGTGCGGGAGTCGGACGGCAGGGTTGTGCCGGGTCCGTTTTTCCGGGCAGGGTTATGGCGGCGTGGCTAGTATTCCCGTTCCCCGAAAATGTCAGTTCCCACTCTGACCATGGTTGCGCCTTCTTCCACCGCAATTTCAAAATCATGGGACATGCCCATGGAGAGATGCGGCAATTTCAGGCCGGTTTCTTTTTCAATGCTGTCACGCAATTGACGCAGTTTTACAAAGTACTGGCGGCTGTCTTCGGCATTTTCAGAGTAGGGGGGCAGGCACATCAACCCTTGAACGGAAAGTGATGTAAAGGTCTGTAAGGTCTTGATAAAAGTCAAGGTTTCCTTCGGCGCTACGCCGGATTTCTGCTCCTCTTCCCCAATGTTCACCTGAACAAGCACCGGTTGCAACTGCGGACTGCCAATTTCGCGGCTGCGCTGGTCAAGAACTTTATGCAAATTTTGGGCCAGACTTAAAGTGCTCATGGTTTGCAGCATGGCAAAGCGCCCCACGACGTATTTAGCCTTTTTGCTTTGCAGGGGGCCGGAAAAATGCCAGCTGATACCGAAATTCTTACCTGATTCGTCATCAAGAGCTGCCAGAGTCGCCAGATTTGCCATGTCTGGCAGAGCAGTCAGGGCATCCTGCTTTTGCATTGCTTCCTGCATATAGTTTTCCGCAAATATTACGCCATGTTCCGCCAGTGACCCAAGGGCTCCGCTCTGGTTGCGCTTTTGCCAGTAACGGGCCAGCGCTGCCAGCATGGAGGCAGAGTGCCATTTGGAAACCGCCACCAGCGCAACGCTGTTGCCGGGGCGACCGGATTTGGCAATGGCGGCACGCAGACGGTCTGTTACCGAGTCAAAGCGCTGTTGCAGTTTTTTTTCTTCTTCCTCCGGCAGAGGAAGGAGCGGGGCAGAAGATGCGGCAGACGGTTCCGCATGTCCGTTATCGGGTTTGGAGGGGTGCTGTTCCGCTGTGTCGCTCATTGATGATGCTCCTGCTCTGTGTTTGGGGCTTTGTGCGGGCGCTGCGGTTGCGTCTGCCCGGCAGGGGGTAGCCGTGCGGCCCTGCGGCGCTGACAGACTATAGCGCAAAAAAGCGCGGGAGAAAATTGTTCTCCCGCGCTTTTCAATGTTATTTCGCAGCATAAGCCGCTATATCTGCATATACAGGGATTTGTTCAACCCGCGTCGCTCAGGTTATTTTTCAGCCGGAGCGTCTGCGGGCTTGTCAGCCGGGGCAGCGCCTTCATCGGTTTTGGGCGCGTCAGTCGCGGGGGCTTCTGCCTTGGGAGCTTCGTCCTGCAGGGCATCGGCTTTGGGGGCTTCGCTCTGGGCGGCGTCAGCGGGTTTGTCTGCCGGGGCGGTATCTTTGGCAGCTTCAATTCCCTTCAGGGTGATGGCGGAAAAGTCCACAGTCTGCTTGTCCATCAGCTCAACCACCTTGTCGGTGACGTCGGCGCCTTCGCGGGCGGCCATGACGAGCTGCTTGGGCAGAATGACTTCCAGCTTGCTGGTTTTGCGGCAGTCTTCAACAGCCTTGTCGAAAATACCGTTAATCTGCTCGGCCACGGCGCGCTGGGATTCGTCCATGCTGGCCTGCAGTGCGAACAGTTCGCTTTGCAGGCGCTGCTCCAGTTCGGCGTTGTTCGAATCGGCCAGCAGTTCTTCCTGCATCTTGCCAAGACGTTCCTGCAACTGGGCGTTCATGCTTTCGATGTGCTTCATTCCGGCTGCGGCCAGCTTGCTTTTCTGGAATACGGCCTCGGCATCTACCATAGCTATTTTGTCTGCCGGGGCGTCGCTATTACAGGCGCTCAACCCAAGGGTCGCGGTAAGGGCCAGAGCCAGCGCCAGATAAGGCAGGGCGAGTTTTTTCAGGGTCATTCTTTTTCTCCGTTTAAAATATGGGTGACTTCCGTCTATAAGCGTTTTGCCCGGACAAGACAATATTATAGAGCCGCTTCAAAATAAATTTTGCAGCCGAATGCCTGATAGCTCCGGCAGTTATTCCGGTGTTTGCAGCGATGGCTGGCGCGGTGACCGGCTTTGCGTCTGGTCCTGTGCTTGTTCCTGTGTGTGGGGCCGTGCCTGTTCCGGCATTCGGGGCTGCTCCATCTTGCCCCGCATGGAATTTTTGACCGCGCTCATTCCCGGCGGCATGGCTTTTTTGGGGAGCATCATACGCATATGGTGCATTTTTAATTCCATGGGGTTAACCCGGCTTTCCCAGACTCCGTTGGCCCGGGCGCCCGCATACACCAGCAGGGCCAGCAGCAGGGTAAGGGCCGGGATGGACCAGAAGGGCATCCGCAGCCCCTTTTTACCGTAACCGGCCCGAACTTCCAGACAGCCTTCCTCTGGGCAGGCGCTTACGCATTCAAGGCAGCCCTGACATTCCGGCGAGCCGACTCTGGTTTTTTCATGAACCCTGATAGTTACCGGGCAGGCCCGTAAGCAGCGGCGGCAATAGGTGCATTTTTCTTTATTCCGGCGCACAGCCAGCGGCGAGAACAGGGAAAACAACCCCAGGAGCGCCCCGTAGGGGCAAAACCCCCGGCACCAGAAGCCCGGCACGATCATCGAACCAAGCACGATTACCCCGATGCCGACCAGCGCGTTTGTGGAAGGCTCCAGAAAGAACAGCATCATGTGGGTATCGGCAAGCTTGTTGAAGGGGCTGTTGATGAACATTTCCAGATCCTGCAAGCCCATTTTGGTTGCGATTGGCCAGACCAGCATGATGAGCAGCAGGTATTTGGGCAAGGAAAGCAGCCGCGCAAGCAGCGGGCCGGGAGTGCGCGAAATGCCGAGCCGTTTGCCGATTTTTCCCAGACGCGCGCAAGCCCAGCCTACAGGGCAGAGATAGCCGCAAAAGCCTTTGCGGGCGATAAGGGCTATCAGCATGGCTCCCAGAAAAATGCTCAGGCCGGCTGGGTGGACCGGATCGAACCCGCCGCCGAGCAGCAGGCGTTTAAGGCCGAGCAGGGCGCTGATGGGCAAAAAGCCCTCCACTGCTGGCGGGCGCGGTGTGAATTGCTGGCTGGCTCCGGTGGCCCAGAGGTAATAGTTTATGAATTCCCAGCCTATATAGAGGAAGAAGATGACGATAGCCGTCTGTATGATCAGGCGGAGTCTGGACGGCGAGAAAGAAGGGCGTTTCACTGGCGCGGTTCCGGTGGTTGTTTGAGAAAGGTAAAGATAGAACCGGATGTCGCGCTCAGGCACGACATCCGGCGGGAATGGCATTTTGCGGAATAAAGACGATTATGCAGGAAAGCGCCCAAAGGGTTTTATCCACCCGGTTGCGGAAAGCAGAACCGGTTTGCGGACGCAAAAGAGCAGGGTTAGTCGCCCTTATATTCCTTGCGGATGCTTCTTTGCAGGTAAATGACGGCGCTTACTGCCGCGACCAGTCCGGCCAGAAAAAACAGAAAATCCATGGCTTTCTCCTTAGAGCATTTTAACTTTGAGATGTTATTAGCTTTTTTCTTTTTTTGGCATTCCCGGCAGTTATCAGCCATGGGAAAGTCATTAAGCCGGTTTGGCTAAAGTCATGCTGCTCTCTTGCTTGCGGGCAGCACAACGTCAGAGCAAATGTAAGCACTCTTTATCTGGTTTCCGTGCCAAGGGCAAGTTGCCGCCTGTGGCAAGGCTGTGTGTGCTATTCGTGGTTGTCCTGTTTCAGCAGGTACTTGCCCAGCTTGGTGATAATCTCGTCCATGTCGATGGGCTTGCCGATGTGGTCGTTCATTCCGGCAGCCAGACACCTTTCGATATCCTCGCGGAACACGTTGGCAGTCATGGCCACAATGGGCACATTCATGGCCTTGCGGCTGCCGATGTTGCGGATGCGTCTGGTGGCCTCGTAGCCATCTACCTCCGGCATATGGATATCCATAAGGACCAGGTCGTAGGTGGACTGGTTGTCGCGGAACATCTGGTAAGCCTCCAGCCCGTTCTGCGCCCAGTCGATTTTTACTCCGGTATCCTCAAGCAGGGTGATGGCTATTTCGCTGTTGATCGCGATATCCTCAGCCAGCAGGATGTGGAAGTTCTTGAAGACTCCGGGAGCGAAAAGTCCGGCCACGGTATCCGGCGCAGCCTGCCCGTCAGCCGCGCCCTTGCCGTTGGTCTTGTTCTGGTACTGGGCAAGAGAGAGGCATTCGTTGATGCTGTTGACAAGGGTGGAGGCAAACAGCGGTTTGGGTACAAACTTGTCCACCCCGGCCTGCCGCGCCTTTGCTTCAATGTCTGTCCACTCCACAGCGGAGATCATGATGAGCACCATCTCCGGCGCAAGCTCGTTCCGGATTTTTCCGGCAAGCTCTATGCCGTCCATTCCGGGCATTTTCCAGTCCACAAAAGCGATATTGTATGGATGCTCACCACAGTTACGGATCATTTCGCAGGCCTGAAAGCCATCTTCTGCCACATCGCAGTGCAGGCCTATGGAGTTGGCAAAGCTGGTGAAGAACTCGCGCACCGCCTCGGAATCGTCCACAGCCAGCACGCGCAGCGACGGCCAGTCTATTTCCGGTGCCATCAGGGCATCGTGGCTTGAGTCGCCTTTGCGTACCGGTATTTCAAAGATGAAGGCCGAGCCTTTGTCGGGTTCGGATTCCACCCAGATGCTGCCGCCCATCATATCCACAATGCGTTTGGATATGGCCAGCCCCAGTCCGGTACCGCCAAATTTGCGGGCAATGCCGCCATCTGCCTGCTCAAAGGAGGTGAACAGCTTGCGCTGCTGGTCCCTTGCAATGCCGATGCCGGTATCTTCAACCGCTATGCGCAGGGTGCAGACGTTATCTTCGGCCTTGACCAGCTTGGCGGACAGGGTGACAGAACCTTGCTCCGGCGTGAATTTTACAGCGTTTGAAAGCAGATTTGCGATAACCTGGGCCAGACGCTGCTCATCCGAGATGATGAAGTGCGGGATCCGGTTATCCGTTTTGACCGAGAATCTCTGCTTTTTCTCATCAATGCGGAAGTTGACCACGTTGATGACGCGCATGATCATTTTTTCAAAACTGAATTCCGAGTAGGAGAGCTCAAACTTGTTGGCTTCTATTTTAGACATGTCGAGGATGTCGTTGATTACGCCCAGCAGGTGCTTGGAGGCTTCCTCGATCTTGTCCAGGCAGTATTCCTTTTTTTCCGGTGCGGGCGAGCCTTTGGCGATGCTGGTCATGCCGATGATGGCGTTCATGGGCGTGCGCATCTCGTGGCTCATGCGCGAAAGGAATTCGCCCTTGGCCTGACTGGACTGCTCGGCCTGATCCCGGGCCGCGATCAGTTCCTTTTCAAGCTTGCGCTGTTCGGTCATGTCCGCAGCGATGGTGCCTATGCCCAGATCTGCCCCCTCCTGTCCTACAGTGAAGGCGGATATGGACATGGTCAAAACTTCGCCGTCTTTTCTTATTACCGGCAGTTCAAAGGTACCCCTGCCTGTCATCAGGATTTCCGGAATCAGCTCGCCGCGTACCCTGCGGTAGGTTTTTTCGTCAAACAGCAGGGCCACGCCTTTGGCTCTGAGCTCTTCCGCGCTGTAGCCGGTGGTGTCAATTGCGCCCTGGTTGAAGTATTCGAATTGCCCGTGCTTGTTGATGTAAGAAATATACTGCGGCGAGCTGTTGGCAATGGAAGACATGCGGTGCAGGTTTTTTTCCATTGCCCCGCGCGCCATCGCGCTGGAGATAAGGTTGGCGATAAGCTTTACAAGCTCTATCTCGCTCTGGGTCCAGACGCGGGTTTCGTCAAGCTGGCTTACGCTGAGTATGCCGCCGAAGTGTCCTGCCGCGTAGAGCGGGGCGGCGGCATAGGATTTGATTCCGTGCCTGATGGCAATGTCATGCCCCGGCACCTGTGAGATATCATCGCAGGACATGCATGACTCGCGCTTGCCGATCAGCATATCGTACTCGATGTTGCCTTCAGCAAAGGGAATCATTCTGTCTTCCGGCGCGATATCTGGCCCTTCACCACGGTTCCATTCGTAGGCCATTTCGAGGAAGCTGGAGCCATCCTTGTGCGTGGTTACAAGAATCCTGTCAGCCTGCATGAAGGTACCGGCCATTTCGAGCGCCTGCCGGATCAAATCTGATGTATCGCCCGGCGACATGAAAATCTGCGACATGTCGGACATCAGTTCCTGCTGGCGCAGGCGCAGGGCCAGAGTTTCTTCTGCCAGCTTGATTTGCGTGATGTTCACCGAGCATTGCATGTGCATGTAGTTGCGGCCCGGCCATTTGATCAGGCAGTCCGTGTTGCGGTAAACCGAGCCGTTTGTCTGGTTGTGTTCTTCCCAGACCACCACGCTGTCCGGATCTTTAAGTAACTGCGGCTTGGGGCAGTGCGGGCAACGTTTGTCAAAACTGCCGGGGAGCATGCTCCAGCAGGGTTTGCCGGTGGGGTCTTCCGTAACTCCGTACTCTTTGAGCATGTTGCCGTTGACGAACAGTACCTCGTCTGTTTCCGGATCTGTCACATAGATGCTGGCATCCATGCCGTCGAGAATATTTTTGAACACGTCAAGCGAGATGCGCGACTGGCTGAGCCGGAACAGCATATCGTTTATGGATTCGCACAGAACCTGGAATTCGCGGGTTTTGGAGTATTTTTCCGCCAGCAGGCTGTCGGTTTCGCCAACAGCACTGATATCCTTGCTGAGCCGCTCCATGGGGCGCAGCAAAAAGCGGTGGAGGATAAAATAGAAAAGCACGCCAAACAGCAGCAGCACGCCTAACAGTAAAACGGCGCTTACATAAAGGATTTGGCTGCCTTCCTCAAAAATTCGCCTGCTGTCGCTGATTCTCAGCATCATGGGCTTGCCGTAAAGGTCGCTCAAAGGCAGTTCTGTGGTTACCACATCATTTGAGGCCAGCCGGATTGCTGACTTGCCAAGGTCGCTGATATCAATCTGACCGATTATCCTGAAAAAACTGTCGTACTGGGTAATGTCGCGGAAATAGGCGTTGTTCATGATGCAGCCAAGCACCAGTACGCCCGAGATTTCGTCTGAGTCCTGATTGGAAATGGGGGCGGCTGACACGCTGTAGGCTCTGCCGTCATGCGTGATGATGCCGCTTTTGCCGGACTGTTTACGCAGCACATCCACGGCAACTTTCGAAATAGCGCCGAGCAGTCCCTCCGGCTCATCCATGTCGCGCGCGCCAAGGTAATCGTAAAAATCGCTGTAGACCACCTCGCCACGCACATTCAGGAAAATTGCGTAGTTTTTTCTGAAGCTTTGCAAAAGAGAGGTGTCTGACCAGTTGCGTTCCATGTACTCAGGATTTGTCCCGCGCACAAAGGCATCGGTTTCGTTCCAGTAGGCGGTGTCTTCGGTCAGGAGGTATGAATCGCGGAGGGCTGCGTTCAAAAGCCCGGCCACTACCTTTTGCTGTTGCAGGTGGTAGCTGTTTTCGGCCTCCAGCAGCACTTTGGGCATTGTGAGGTGAAACAGGGCGAATAATATCCCGGCAAAAATCGTAAAGGTCACGCTCACCAGCAAAAGAACAAGAAAGCGCAGCGATTTTTGTCTGGCGAGATTATTCATGGGGATATCGCTCCAAAGTTTTTAGGGCCTGAGGGGGGCACCCGTTAAGGCCCGGGACTTTGCGTAATTTTTATAGTGCTCGGCGCAATATGCGTCGCCTTGATAATTTGCGAGCTGAACTTGCGTGGCAAGCAATAGCGCGCTTAAGCCATAAGCATATGTCGCATGAAACGCCATTTTCCGGCAAGGCGTCAAAGCATCTGCCGGACATGCCGGACACGGTTTTACTTCTGCTACCGTAACCAATATCACTTTTACGCTAAAAAATGAAGTGAGTACACATGGTTTCGAGCAAATCACCGACTGGGGAGACTTTACGCGCAGGGCCGGATCTACAGGCAACCCGGAAGTTTTTGTTTTATCTCAGTACACGGAATTTTGGACTGTTTTACATTATTTTACAGCGACTTCCGTTTTATTGGCAGTTATTTCATAAAAGCATTTTGCCTTCCCTTGCGTCCGTAGTGATTGTTCTGGTTGTTTTTGTTGTGGTATCTATTTGATATATCTGGCTACTTTTTTGTTTTGTTCTCGTCCGCAAAGGTTGAATGCTGTGGCAGCGGGGTTACTTCCGGTGTTATTTGGTTGCGCTTCATATTGACGAACCGCATGAAAAAATGCTTCAAATAGCCGTCCGCAAAACGGCGTCTTTTTTTGCGCTGTGAACCAAGCCCGCGGCTTTGGTACCTTATGATTGAAGTTCGGCGTTTATCGCATAATTTTGGCCCGCACTGGGCGCTTAAAGATTGCTCCTTTCATCTGAAGAAAGGGGAGTTTCTGTTTTTGTCCGGCCCTTCCGGGGCGGGCAAGACCACTTTGTTGCGCCTGCTTTTTGCCGACCTTCCGATACAGGGCGGCGAGGTTTCCGTTGCCGGGTATCCGCTCAATACCATCAAGCGCTCGCAGGTGCCTCTGTTGCGCCGTCAGGTCAGCGTTGTTTTTCAGGATTTCAAGATTCTGCCGGAACGCAGCGTTTATGAGAACGTTGTGCTGCCGCTGCAAGTGCGCGGGCTGGGCAAAACCCATTCTGACCGCCGCGTGCGTGCCGTGGTGCGCGCTCTTGGGCTGGAAAAGCGCATAAATCTGATGTGCGGCGAACTTTCCGGCGGCGAACAGCAGCGTGTGGCCGTGGCCAGAGCGTTTGTTGTGAACCCGCAGGTTCTGCTGGCCGACGAACCCACCGGCAACCTTGACCCAGAACTTTCGTTCCGCCTGATGGATCTGTTCAAGCAGTTTCAGGCTTACGGCACTACCATGATTGTGGCAACGCACAGTCAGGAGCTGATGAAGCGCCACCCGGATGCCCGGATGATCCGGCTGGAAGAAGGCCTGATTACGGCTGCCAACTGGCCCGGAGCCTCGCTTTCTGCCGGGGTTGAGGATGGCGGGCTGCATCTGGGCGATGCGGCACTCCGCACCCATACTTCACCGGCCCGGAGCACGGGCATGAGAGGCGGCGAAAAGCCCAGGGGCGGCGACCTGCCCGGCATCGTCGCAGGAACGCACGGCGAAAGCCTGCAACCGGTCACCAGCCCGGAAGACCGCGAGCTTTTGCGCGGCGCATCTACTACACAATCCTCCGGACAGCGCACTTTTTATCAGGGGCCGCTTAACAGAACGCCGGGAGACTCCAGATGACCCGCACCATTCTCAGATTGATGGGGCAGGGGGTGATGGGGCTATCCATTAACCCGTGGGCGCAGTTTCTGACGCTGAGCGCGGTTGTTCTGGTGTCTTTTCTGGTTGGGCTCATGCTTATGGCCATCACCACGCTGGATTACCAGTTGAGCACGGTGAGCGGCGAAACTTCATTTCAGGTTTACTGGCGTCCCGGCCAGAGTCAGGACGAAGTGATTGAGCAGTGGCAGGATCTGGTGCATCTGCCCGGTTTTCTGCACGCCAAGACCTATACGCCGGAACAGGCCCTGCGCGAGATGGAAAAAAAGCTCGGGCGCAACGCTTCGGCCAAGAATTTTTCGTTTCTGGCAGAGAACAACCCGCTGCCAGCCACCGCCATTCTGACCTTTGCCCCCGGCGAGCAGGAGTATGACAGCTGGTTCAAGGAAACCATGCAGCATCTTTGGGGATTGCCCGGAGTGGAGCAGGTTACCGCCACGCCCCTGCGTGACGAGCTTGGACAGGCCTGGCGCAAGGTGAACAATTTTGTGATGCGCCCGGCAATCGTCTTTTTGACCCTGCTTTTGGGGCTGGTTGTGGGCAATACCGTGCGTCTGGCCCTGCTTGCCAAATCGCACGAGGTGGAAATTTTGCAGATGGTGGGCGCCTTTAACTGGTATATCCGGCTGCCGCTGCTGGTTTGCGGCGCTATTCAGGGGCTTGCGGGCAGCGCGCTGGCTCTGGTTATCCTGCGCTTTATCCATATGCAGATTCACGATGCCCTCAATTTTCCGCCGTTGCTTATGGAAATCCGTTTTCTGCCGCTGGAGGTCATCCTGCTCCTGCTGGCCGTGCCCACGGTGATGGGCGTTGTCGGCGGCTGGGTGGGCATGCGCCGCTAGGTGCCGCCATGAGCCGCGCAGAATCCTGTTTTATCCGTGTGTTTACTCACGGCGGGGATTTTTCCGATATCCCGCTGCCTTCATCTGTCTCCGCTATTCCTGCCGTTTTTCCGTCCGCAAGCGAATCTCTGCTAACACAAGCTGTCTATCTTTCCGGTTTGTTCGAAACTCCGCCGCTTTGTTCCGGTCTTGGGCGTTGCGGGCGTTGCCGGATGCGCTTTTTGCCGCAATCGTCATGCATTCCGGAAGCTACCGGGCAGGATTTACAAGTTCTGGGCCGCGAGGCAGTAGAACTGGGCTGGAGGCTTGGCTGCCGCCATCAGGCCGCGCCGGGCATGGTGATTGAACTGCCTGAAAACATCCAGCCCTTGCACGCTGGGCCGGGGGCGCTTTGTTCGGCCGGGTTGGTAGAATTGGCAGAGCTGCCTGAAATGACCGGACAGG
>JAJDJF010000033.1 GCA_030267065.1 Desulfovibrio sp. OttesenSCG-928-C06
TTGCCTATGGCGAAACGTTTGGGGCAGTCAAGGCAGTTTGCGTCCAGCTGGCAGTTTGCGGATTCGGCTGCGGATGCCACATCTGCGGCTCCGCTTTTTACTGCCTCGCGAAAGCGATTGAATTCCGGGCGTTCCCATACTTCCAGCGGGTCATCATCGCCTGCGCGTCCAAAAACGCGGCGCAGCGGGTAATCAACGGAGTCAGCAAGCGGCAGGTTCACATAAATGCAGGGGGAGATACGCCCGTCCGCGTCGATGTACATGCTGCTGCCCACATTCTCCAGACAGTCGGCACGGGCTTGCGGCACCGGCAGGGAGTAGTAAATGTTACGTCCCTGCTCTGCTGACCGGGCGCTCACACGTTCCAGCACTGCCCTTGCTGCGGCGATTTTTTCGCTCTCGTGCGGCATAAAGGCCTCGGGCGCAAGTTCCGGCGCGGCGATAAAATCCATGGTGCTGACCACTGCGGAGTGGGCCTCCAGCTCTTCCAGCAATTCCGGCAACCTGTCCAGCGCATCCAGCCCGGATGCGAGCAACAGGTAGGCAATATGCACCTCAAGGTGTACTCCAACCAGTTTTTTGCGCACCTGCTGCAATATTTTTATGGACTCGCAGACCTTGCTGAACGGAGCGCCACGGCGCGAGGCGTTACTGGCTTCGTCCGTACCCGCCAGCGAAAAGGCGATTACGTCAATCCCGCTGCGCACCAGCCGTCTGGCTATGTCCCCGTTCATCATCAGGCCGCAGGAGGTGGTGGATACGCGGCATCCGGCGCGTCTGGCCACTTCCACAAAGTCAAAAAAGCGCGGGTGTAGCAGCGGCTCGCCCCAACCTTGCAGGTGCACGCGTTTTGCCTGACGCAGCAGCGGCCAGAGGGCGGCAAACGTGGCGGCGCTCATGTGGCGCGAAAGCCAGCCGTCTTTCATGGTGCTGTGTGGGCAGTAGGAGCAGGAGGCCGGGCAATGCGAGGTGACTTCAATCTGGAGCACCTCAAAACGGCGGGGAGCGCCAAAAAACGCCTCCAGCACAGAAGTGATGATTCCCGGCCCTTTAAGGGCGGGTGAAGCCAGCGGGTCGGGTGCTCCGCTTTGTGCGCCGCTGCCGCCGGTGGTATTTTTTAGTTCTGCCATCACGCTTTCCTGATTAAAATTAACCCCCTGCCCTTCAAACAATACGGCCTTCCGCGTCAAGATGGAAGGCCGCAAACCGGCGCAACAGCCGGCAATATCCTTTAAGCGGCAACCTGCCGCCAACTGCTAGCGGCCTCAGCCACCCTTGCGCAGCATTGAAACCACAATGAAAACCACAAAGACAACCCCAACAACTATTGCAATCTTTCCGAACACAGTCCAGTCCGCCTTGAGTTATAAAGTTTACCTAATCTTAAAGAATGTTTGATTAAGATGCTATTACGTTTTTCTTTGTTTTGACAGCCCATCCAGCCGCCAGTGGAGGCCTGGATTCTTCTTGCACGCGCCAGTCCTAATAGACCTGACAGACCTAAAGCAGATATTTTCTCGGCACGCGTTTGCCAACCATGCAGACTATTTCGTAGTTGATGGTGTCCAGCCGGGCGGCTATCACATCCACGGGCATGGAGCTTTCGCCGCCGCTGCCGCCAAAAAGCAGCACTTCGTCCCCTTCGTCTGCCGCAATGCCGGTCAGGTCAACCATGCACTGATCCATGCAGATTCTGCCTACCAGAGGCGCGCGTTTGCCGCCAGCCACTACCTCAGCCTTACCGGAAAGCATTCGCGTATAGCCGTCCGCGTAGCCGATTGGCAATGTGCCAAGGCGCGAGGGGCGTTCTGTAACGAACTTCCAGCCATAACTGACAGCCACACCGGGGTCCACATCCTTGACCATGGCAAGCCGCGCCTTGAGGCTCATGGCCGGTTCCAGCTCAATTGGCCAGCGCGACGGTTCGCAGGTTACGCCGGTGGGGTTCAGGCCGTACAGAATGATGCCGGGGCGGACCATATCCAGATGGGTGTGCGGCATTTCCAGAGTGGCGGCGCTGTTGGCGCAGTGGCGTATCTGGATGTTCAGGCCGCTTGCCGCAATGGAATCCAGCGCCTGACTGAAGCGCGCAAATTGCAGTTCGGCCCCGCTTTTGTCAGTATCATCAGCGGTTGCAAAGTGGGTAAACACCCCTTCCAGCTCAAGAGACGGCAAAGCGGCAACCCGCTGGCAAAAGGCGGCGGCATCTTCGGGTGGCACACCAAGGCGCGACATGCCGCTGTCAACTTTTACATGTACCTTGACGGTTGCGCCCTGCTCCACCGCTGCGGCTGACAGAGCCTCGGCCTGTTCCAGCCGGTAGATGGTCTGGGTGATGCGGTTCCAGACAACTTCCGGCGCGTATTCAGGCGGGGTATAGCCAAGCACCAGAACCGGCAGCCGGAACCCGGCCCCGCGCAGTTCAAGAGCCTCCTGCAAAAGAGCTACGGCCAGATAATCCACGCCAAGCGCCATGGCCTCGCCAGCTACCCGGAGCGCGCCGTGCCCGTAGCCATCGGCCTTGATCACCGGGCAAAATTTCACTCCCGGTGCCAGTAATGATTTTATGCGCATCATGTTGCCCGCAATGGCGGGAAGACTCACCTCTGCCCAAATAGGTCTGATCATGCCCATGCTGGAACTCGCTGTACAGGTTAGATCCATCTGGCCCGGTCAGGGCGAAACGCTTGCTCCCGCAAAAAAAATACGGGGAACAATCGACAAAATCATCTTGCCCAGCACTGTTCTAGAATAAAAAAACCGCGGGGAAAAGAGCAAATCTCTCCCCCGCGGTAACGGATACTTTAATGCGAGACTAAAAACGTTTAGGCGATAACCGCGTCAACGTCCTTGTACTGGCTCATCATGCCGAAGGCTTCAGCAACGGCCTTGAAGGTGATGATGCCCTTGTACATGTTCAGGCCGTCCTTGAGTCCGGCGTTTTCGCGGCAGGCTTTTTCAGCGCCCTTGTTGGCAAGCTGGAGGCCATAGCCGATGGTGGCGTTGTTCAGGGCGTAGGTGGCGGTGCGGGCGTAAGCGCCGGGCATGTTGGCTACGCAGTAGTGCATTACGCCGTCCACTTCGTACACCGGATCGGTGTGGGTGGTAGCGTGGGAAGTTTCAAAGCAGCCGCCCTGGTCAATGGCCACGTCAACCATGACAGCGCCGGGCTTCATCAGCTTGAGGTGGTGCTTGCGGACCAGTTTGGGAGCGAGAGCGCCGGGAATCAGAACAGCGCCTACGACCACGTCAGCGGTCTTGAGGCTGTTTTCCAGGTTGACCGGGTCGCTGTACAGCGGGGTCACGTTGGGGGGCATGATTTCCTTGAGGGTAGCCAGACGGTTCAGGTTCAGGTCAAGAATGGTGACCTGAGCGCCCAGACCGGCTGCTACACGGGCAGCGTTGGTACCCACGTTGCCGCCGCCAAGCACCAGGTAGTTAGCCGGAGCAACGCCGGTAACGCCGGTAGCCAGCAGACCGCGTCCGCCCTTGGTTTTGGCCAGGTAGTAAGCGCCCATCAGGGAAGCCATGTTGCCTGCAACTTCGCTCATGGGTTTGAGCAGGGGCAGGGCGCGGCCTTCGGTGACGGTTTCGTAGGCCAGAGCGACGATTTTGCGCTCCATGCAGGCCTTGGTCAGTTCTTCATCGGCAGCAAAGTGGAAATAGGTGTAAATCAGCTGGTTTTCGCGCATCTTGGGGTATTCGGGAGCCAGCGGTTCCTTAACCTTGACGATCATGTCGGAAGTAGCCCAGACTTCATCGGCAGTAGCAAGAATTTTGGCTCCGGCAGCTACATATTCCTCATCAGGAATAGAGGAACCAAGACCGGCCCCTTTCTGGATGAACACTTCATGGCCAGCTTCAACGTAAGCGTGCGCGGCATTGGGGGTAAGACCCACGCGGTTCTCATTGTCCTTGATTTCAGTAGGGCATCCAATTTTCATTATACCTGCTCCTTGAGGCATAAGGGTGATGGTGCGTTTAGCTGTGAGCACCGGAAAGTAAAGGAAACAGCCGATTGGAGGGGCGACTTTTGCCGTAGGTCCGAGATGGACGCTCGCCCCTGACGTTCAGCCGCCATTTGGCCGGAACTCCGGACACATGGCGGCTGCGCGAAACGTTAGGAGTATCTATCGAATCCCCGATGAAGGCAAGCTCTTTTAAAGAATTTTTTTCAAAAATATTAAATTGTGAAGACAAATCCATCAAAACAGACAACCAGCAACGGTTTTCGCCTGTTCCAACTAGATTTTTTTATTCCGGCAGAACATTATCTGTAACTTCCGGTCCCGGCTTCATAGCAAGCAAAAGAGCCGCGCGATATTATAAACGCGCGGCTCAGTTTATTTGCCTTCTGGGGAAGCCCCTCTTAAAAATAGGTATAACACCAGACAATGCCTAATGTCATACAGCCTCCCCCCAATGCGGGGGATTCGGAGGCATTCCCGGTAAACCGTGGTAAATCTAGTCGGCCATCTGGGTACCGGAGATGTTGTATCCGGAGTCAACAAAGAGAACTTCGCCGGTTACGCCGGTGCCCAGATCGGAAGCAAGGAACAGGGCCGCATTGCCTACATCGCTGGTGGTAACGTTGCGGCGCAGGGGCGCGTGCTTGTCGATGTGGTGCAGGATGTCGGAGAACCCGGCAACGCCCGAGGAGGCCAGAGTCTTGATCGGACCGGCGCTGATGGCGTTGATGCGGATACCGCGTCCGCCAAGGTCATAGGCAAGGTAACGCACGTTGGCCTGCAAAGCGGCCTTGGCAACACCCATGACGTTGTAGTTATGCACCCACTTGTCGGCGCCGTAGTAGGTCATGGTGACGATGGAGCCGTTGTCGTTCATGATCGGCTCAAAAGCCTTGCACAGGGCGATCAGCGAGAAGGCGGAAATATCCATGGCCAGAGCGTATCCGGCGCGGGAGGTATCGATGAAGCGACCCTGCAGGTCTTCGCGCGCGGCAAAGGCCACGGCGTGTACGAGGATATCAATCTTGCCCCACTTCTGCTCGGCAAGCTTGACTGCATCGGCAATCTGCTCGTCGCTGGTCACGTCGCACTGGAAGGTGAAAGCGCCGCCCAGCTCTTCAGCCAGCGGTTCTACTCTTTTCTTGATAGCGTCACCGGCGTAGGAAAAAGCCAGCTCAGCGCCATTATCGTGGAAGGCCTTGGAAATGCCGTAAGCAATGCTGCGGTTGTTCGCCAGACCAAAAATCAAAGCTTTTTTGCCTTTAAGTAACATTACATTCTCCTGTATTGGTTAAGTTCCAGCGATTGCCGCCGTTGCTGGCAACCCGGCCCGTTCTGACCACCCTGACTGCGCTGCCAGTAAGAAGTTCAGCACGCGGGGTTTGCCGCCCGTTGAGCCTGCTGCCGCATTTATCAAACACTTTGCGCGGCAACGCCGTATACGCGGAACCAGTTTAAAATCATTATAATTGCAAGGCGCTTCCGGTCAAGATCCGGTAAGCTTCCCGATACTTTGCGGCTGTCTCAGCAATCACCTGCTCCGGCAAGGCCGGGGGAGGCGGGGTTTTGTCCCACGGCTGGGCGATAAGCCAGTCGCGCAGGTACTGTTTGTCAAAACTCGGCTGACTGTGCCCCGGAGCGTATCCGGCGCTGGGCCAGAAGCGCGATGAATCAGGCGTCAGCACTTCATCGATAAGCACCAGTTCCCCGTCCACAAGGCCGAACTCAAACTTTGTGTCGGCAATGATGATGCCACGGCTTTCTGCATATTCGCGGGCATTGTTGAAAATCGCGATGGAAAGGCTCTTCACTTTGTCGAACAGTTCCGCGCCCAGCAGCTCCCTGCCCCGCTCGTCCGAGATATTCACGTCATGCTCGCCCAGTTCCGCCTTGGTGGAAGGGGTGAACAGCGGCTCGTCCAGCCGGGACGATTCGGAAAGCCCACCCGGCAGCTTGCGCCCGCAAATGCCGCCGGTTGCGCGGTACTCCTCCCAGCCGGAGCCGGAAAGATAGCCGCGCACAATGCATTCAACAGGCAGCGGCTTTGCCTTGCGCGCCAGCACGGAGCGCCCTTCAAGCACATTCCGGTACTTTTGCAGTTCTTCCGGAAAATCGTCAAAATCCGAAGCCACCAGATGGTTCTTCACCAGCCCCTTGAAGCGGTCCATCCAGAACAGGGTTATCTGGTTCAGGACAACGCCCTTGTATGGAACCGGCTCGGACATGATCACGTCAAACGCGGACATGCGGTCGGTGGTCACAAGCAGCAGGGTGCTGCCGTCAAGCTCATATATATTGCGGACTTTTCCCTTTGAGAACAACGGAAAATCCTTCAGTTCCACCTCTGTAACAACCTGCATTTATAACTGCTCCAGTACTTTACAGGTCTTTCCGGATACGCCGCCGCTTTGTGGCCTTGCATTATGCGGCGCAAAACGCTCCGGCTAAATTTTAAGACGCGCCTCGGCTGCGCGGGCGTGCGCCTCCAGCCCCTCAAGGCGGGCAAGGCGAGCCACGGCAGCGGCGCCGTCACGGGCGAACCCGGCGCTGGCAGCGATAACGCTGGTCTTTTTGCAAAAAGTCTGCACGCCAAGCGCAGAGGCAAAACGCGCCGTACCCATGGTGGGCAGAACGTGGTTTGGCCCGGCATAGTAATCACCCAGCGACTCGGCGGAATATGCGCCCATGAATACAGCCCCGGCGCTTTTGATTTTTGGCAGCACTTCCCACGGGCGCTCGCAAAGCAGCTCCAGATGTTCGGGCGCTACCCGGTTGGCAAGTCCAATGGCATGTTCCAGATCGCGGGCAATAACAACGGCCCCCCAGCGGCGCAGCGATTCGCGCGCAACTTCGGCACGCGGCAACGTGGCACACTGGGTTTCCAGTTCGTACTTGATGGATTCGGCCAGAAATGACGAGGTGATCACGCAGATGGCGCTGGCAAGACTGTCATGCTCGGCCTGCGAGAGCATATCCGCCGCAATAACAGCGGGGCTGGCTGTGTCGTCAGCCAGAATCAGCACCTCACTCGGCCCGGCGATCATGTCGATGCCCACCTGCCCGATCAGCAGACGCTTGGCCGTTGCCACCCAGATATTGCCCGGACCGGCAATAACATCCACCGGGCGAATGGGGCCCGCGCCATGCGCCAGCGCAGCAATGGCCCAGGCGCTGCCACAGGCGTAAATTTCGCGAATACCCAAAAGCTCCGCAGCGGCAAGAATGTAGGGATTGACGCTGCCATCGGCCCGTGGCGGCGTTACCACGGCAATCTCGCCAACCCCGGCAACCTGCGCGGGAATTGCCGTCATGAGCAGGCTGGAAATGAGCGGAGTGTTGCCGCGCCTGCCGCCGGGAACGTAAAGACCGGCCCGTCCAACCGGGTTGATGGTCTGCCCCAGCATGGTGCCGTCCGGACGCGTGACAAACCACGATTTATCTTTCTGGGCCTGATGAAAATTGCGGATATTGTCGGCAGCCTCGCCGATAATGCGCAAATCGTCCGCAGACGTGCTTTCGTAAGCCTTGCGGATGTCCTCGCGACTCACTGCCAGCATATCGGGGGTGAAATTCTCGCTGTCGAACTTGCGCGTGTAATCAAGCACGGCATCAAGCCCGCCGCAGCGCACTTTTTCTATGATTTCCCTGACCTTATCCTCAACCCCGTGGTCGTCATTGGCACTAAGGCCGATGTGTCGGCGCTCTTCCAGCATATTGGCAAGAAGGGCGCGGTCTTTATCAAGGGCAAGTTCAAGCAGGGCACAGGGCATTTATAATTCACCTTTAATTTTCGAAAAATGGACAACAGCCGCAACTGCCGGACACTACTCCGCGAGCGGCAGCCGGACGAAAATGACTGTAACAAGAAATCTCAAAGCGAGCGGAGAATCGCCCGTCCGTTTAATATCTTGCCAGTTTAACCGATCATGTTTTGAAAGTCGAGAATCCATGAGGTTCCAGATGCCTCCAGCGGCCATATCTCCCCCTGAACCCGACAGGGGGGATCCTTTTCGGACCAGTTCGGCCTCGCTTCGCCTGGTTTTGACGCGGTCAGGGGCCAAAAGATACTTTTTAGAGACAGCCCCTAAAGATCTTTACAAACACGCCGAAAAGAACTCCGAAAAGCATGGTTTTAACCTTGCCGCGCGTCACTATAGCCTTTTCGCTTTTGAATGACGGCTATTTTTAAAACGAATCCTTGCAGGATGTTTGTACTTTTTCAAAGCGACAACACAATGGCGCAAGAAACTGTTCTTACAGAAAAGGCACATCGAGTGCGGCGTGGCGTAGCATTGCCGGGAATATTTTCCGGCCCTGCTTCCCGGCAAAAGGAGTTTGAGGAATGAATATGCGCATAATGCCCGTAAACAGCATTCAGGGCCTGCCAACGCAAGAACAGCGTTTACCCGGCAGCAGCCAGCCGCGTGGCAGTTACGGCTTTGGCCCGGCATTTGTCCGCGAGGCTGCAAGCGCGCAGCCAGAAGCGGCGCTGTATGGCTCTAATGGCCTCCTTGCCGGCAAAGCGGGCAGAGCGGGCGCAACGGGCGTGACAAACACGAAGGGCACGACAGACACGACGGGCATTACGGACAGGACGGACGAAACAGGCCAGGCCGCAGATGCTCGCATGGGCTCCGCGCTTGAACGGCGCGACGCAGAGGTACGCTCAACCGAGAATTCCAAAGGCGAAGCGCTCGGAGGCAGCAACTTCATCTATCAGACCGGCCAGGACGGAGAACTATACGCCATCGGCACCCGGCCGCATCTTGTGGAAAAAGATGGCGGGCTGGCAGACGGCAGCAGCACTGGCGCAGCTGGCACAATAAACACGGCAGGCGCAACTGGAGCCACCTCCGGAACCGGACTGCCGGAAGAAGCCGACACGCCCGAAAACCGCGAATTGCTGCAAAAACTGCAAGAGCGCGATGCGCACGTCAAGGCGCATGAATCTGCCCACGTTATGGCGGCTGGCGGTCAGGCCGGAGCCGTTACCTACAGCTACCAGCGCGGGCCGGACGGACGCTCCTATGCTGTGGGCGGCTCGGTAAACATCTCGGTTTCATCTTCCGGCGATGCAGATGAAAGCGCGCGGCAGGCCGGGCGTGCCCAGCGCGCGGCAACAGTCAACGGCGAAATGTCCGCCGCAGACGCGCAAACAGCCCGCAGGGCCGGAGAAATATCCGCCCGGGCCAGAGCAATGGCGCTGGAAAAGTACTCCGCCATGCAGGAGTAGCAAAGCGCAGAAAGCACGCTTTTGAAATGCCGGAAGTGGTTTTACGGTTTTCTGGAACCATCTGCTAAAACAACCTCCTACCTGTTGCCGCAAAAAACTACACCAAACATAAAGAGCGCCTGCCTGTGGCAAGCGCTCTTTTATTCTTCCAGAACATTTCAACTTTTAGATGCTTATTCAGCTTTTTCCTCTTTACAGAAGCCTGTTTCTAAAAAGATGGATTTTGTTCTCTGGCAAGAAAAAGCCAAATTTCAATTATGGATAGTACTCTTTCCTTATCCGGCAGAGCCGTCCGCCGTGGCGGACCATTGAGCTTAGGCATCCGGGCACAGGCGGGTTTCCCGCCGGAGCATAAGACCGGGTGCCTAAGCGGATCTTGTACAGCCCTGAATTGAAATTTGGATTTGACGCAGTCCAGAGGGCACCAGTGGTAAAAGACACTTTTTAGAGACAATCACCAGGCGCTGTATCTACTGTATCTAAATTAGGATTTTCGTTCTCTGGCAAGGAAGGCTCACTCTGGGCGGAGCGAAGTGTATCAAGACATACATGAGCTTCGCACAGAGTAAGCCTGACGCAGCCAGAGGGCGAAAAGACTATTTAGATGGCGCGCAGTTCAAGGGCGCTGGCTATAAGATAGTTCTTGCCGCTGATGGGCATGACTATCTCGCTGAGCTTTTCCAGAGCATCGGCCTTGAGCAGCGAGGCTTCGGAAATCTCTGCCGCGCTGCCGCAAAGACGAACATAATCCGCAAGCTTTGCAGCCCAGGGGTAGTCGCCGGATTCCAGAGCAGTCTTTGCCTTGCCCAGCAACGCGCCTGCCCCGCCAGCCAGTTCAGCCATGCGCGCGGCCTCGTCCTTTGGCTGCAAAGTCACCAGATTGGATGCGTTACCGTCAAACCAGCCCAGCATCCCGGCAAAAACGGAACGCACCGCCCAGGGCACAGAGCCGTAGAACTCGCCCAGATAGGGTAATTGACGCAGATGTTCCGGCAGGCGCAGGCTGGCTGCCAGCTCATCCGGGGTCAGGCCGTCGTTTATGCCGCCAAGCGAGGCATCAAGCACAAACTGGATGGCTTCGGCGTAGTTCCTGAGCATGGTAGGGCCGTCTTCCTGCCCGCAGCCGGGGCAAACCGGTTCGTTATGCCCGAATACCACCGCTCTGGAAGGAAAATCAGCCAGACGGCGCAGGGTTGCGGCCCAGGTGCCGAGATCACGGAAGCCCGCGCCACGCACCGGGTAAATGTTGGGGAACGAGCGGTACATGTTGTCGCCGGTGAACAGCACGCTGGAGCCTGGCAGCCAGACCGCCATGTGGTCCTGCGTCTCGCCGGGTGCGGCGTACAGTTCTACACGCACTCCGGCGATATCCAGCTTAAGTTCGGCCCCGTCCAGAAAGCGCGTGGGCAGGAACGGCGCGCCGGGAGTCTCGCCGTAATCAAAACGCGGAACCATGACATTGGGCGTGTACTTGCTGTCGGGAATGCCAGCCCCGAACTGCCTGCCGCCGCGTCGGGCCGCGATTTTTTCCAGCCCCTTGAACCCGGCCATCTCCGCCCCAAAGTTGGAGCGGCCCCAAACCGGAAAATCTGCACCCTTGCCTTCCAGAAAAACAGCCCCGCCACCACGGTGATCCGGGTGGCTGTGCGTCATGATGATGGCTGCCAGCGGCTTGTCGGTCAGAGTTGCAATTTCCTCAACCGCCATTTTAGCGCCTTCCACGCTGGAACCGGTATCCACAAGAATCCAGCCGTCCGGACCGATAATGGCGCTGAAGTTGGAACCGCTGTAGCCGTAAAAAACGTGAACGCCCGGCGCAACTTCATACCGTTTACGCTCGATCAGGCGGTGCTTGTGCCCTGCCGGATACTCAAAACCGGCGAATATCTGCTTGCTCATATGCTCCCCTTCTCTGGAAGTTTGGCGGTTTCAACCGTGATGCCGTGGCTATCGCTACAGGCCGTGACAAACCGGATAGCTCGAAATAACAGGACTGCCCGGGCTGCCCGGACTAGCTGCGCTGCCCAGATTGCCCTGACAGACTGACCTGACGGGCCGACTTGCTCTGACTGCCAGTACTGGTCCCGGCAAGATCCAGACGGTAGAAAACCGCGTCAAAAGGATTGTGGTAATACGGCTCAACCTCAACAAAACCGAGGCTGGCGTAAAGAGAACCCGCCGCCCGCATGCTGCGCATGGTATCCAGCAGCATGTAGCGGTAGCCCGCTGCCCTTGCGTCCGCAATAACAAGCCCGGCCAGACGCCTTGCCAGCGAGCGGCCTCTGAATTTGTCGCGCACATAAAGGCGCTTCATCTCGCAGCATTCGGCGTCAAAACGGCGCAAGGCAATGCAACCCGCCGCCTCGCCATCAAGACTTGCCAGATATAACCGCCCGTCAGGTCCGGCGTACTTGCCCGGCAACGCCGCAAGCTCTTCCGCAAAGCCCTGAAAAGCCAAATCCAGCCCCAGCGCCTCTGTATATTCGGTAAAAAGCTCGCGGATACTGTCCAGACGGTGATAGGCAGGCTCGATAACAAAATCCATCCGGCACTCCATTGCTGTCCGGCTAAAAATTATCTTCTGTGGGGTCCGGAACCTGCAAAAAACCGGATGATGCAGCTATGGGACTGTTGAACCAGCAGTCACCTTAACCTACGCAGCACATCCTCAGAGACAGTCCTCAAAACGCCCGCAGTTCCCTCTTCCGGCATGGTTACCTGCAGGTAACCGGCCTATAAAACGGAAAAAACCGGGGCTAACCCGGTTCTTTTTCAGTGTTTTGCAGGATGCCAGATAATGCTGATTCCGGCAAGGCAAAAAATTCTTCCAGCAATCGCAGGGGCTAATAACAGCCCGGTTTGAGCCACCCCCCAAAACTACGGCCCGCAACGCTCCGGGACTGCTCCTTGCGGTTCCAGCCATGCATCCAGCGTGGCGTAAACCACCTCCGGCTCTATGGGTTTGGTGATGTGGTCGTTCATGCCGCTTTCAAGGCTTTTCTCCCTGTCGCCGGACATGGCGTGGGCAGACATGGCGATTATCGGCAAGTCATCGAACAACCCGGTATCACGAATGGCGCGGGTGGCGCTCAGGCCGTCCATTACCGGCATCTGGATGTCCATCAGCACCATGTCGTATTTGCCGTTCATGACCATGTTCAGCGCTTCCTGCCCGTTATTGGCAATATCAACGGTATACCCAACCGCCTTGAGCAGTTCTTCGGCAATAAGCTGGTTGATGTCGTTATCTTCCACCAGCAGGATATGCCCCTTGCGTTTTTGGGCGGAAAGCGGACTACCGGGCAACGCGCGGAACTCTTCTTCAAGGCTCTGCGCAACAAATGAGCCATCGCAGGTATTATCAACATCGTCCGCTCCACAGGAATCGAACACTGCCGTAAAAAAGAACGCAGCGCCCTGCCCCGGGTCGCTCTCCGCCCAGATTTCGCCGTTCATGATGGAGACAAGATTTCTGGATATGGCCAGCCCCAGACCGGTGCCGCCATATTTTCTGGTGGTGGAGGCATCCGCCTGCGTAAAGGCCGAAAAGAGCCGCTCCAGCTGTTCCGGCGTCATGCCGATGCCGGTATCGCGCACCGCGAACAGGTAGCCGATTCTTCCGTCATCCTGAATCCGGCTTTCGATATTGACGGCAATTTCGCCTTTTTCGGTGAATTTGAGCGAGTTGCCCACAAGGTTGAACAGAACCTGCTTAAGCCGCAACGGATCGCCCAGAATTTTGCCTTTGGGAATGCCATGCGCGTTAATGCGGAAAGCCAGCCCTTTTTCCCTGATTTTCGCCACAAACACGTCTTGCAGCTCATCGCAGATGGCCTGCATGCTGAAGGGGACCTTCTCGATTTCCAGCTTGCCTGCCTCAATCTTTGAAAAGTCGAGGATATCGTTGATAATGCGCAAAAGGTTGGTCGCGGAAAAAAGAGTTTTCTGCAAATAGCTTTGCTGCACAGCTTGCAGTTCCGTATTGTTCAGAAGGTGCAGCAAGCCAAGAATACCGTTCATGGGCGTGCGGATCTCGTGGCTCATGTTGGCCAGAAACTCACTTTTGGCTTTGGTGCTTTCTTCCGCCGCATCACGGGCCAGACGCAGGTCGGATTCTACCTTGTGCATTTCGCCCAGCATGGCCTTCAGTTCCCGCAAATCGCGGGTGTATCCGGCTACAATAAACTCACCCCGGTGTTTGACCCGCACCAGAATTATCTCGGACGGGATCGGCTCGCCATCCAGCTTCTGATGCATCCACTCAAAGCGGCAAACGCCCTGCTCAAAAGCCACGGTGATTTTTTCCAGCGCCATCTCTGATGAAAGACGACCACAAGGTTGCCGCAAGGGCGAAAGCTCGCCAAAGCGCTCCAGATACTCCTGCTTGCTCTTGAGGCCAAACAGCTTGACCGCCTCCTGATTGCAGTCAATATTGTTGTAGTCCTTATCCCAGAAGTTGGCGCACAGCGGAGTTGCATCGAGCATAATCTGGGTGCGTTCGTCTGCCTCGCGCATCTTTTCCAGAGTGGCTTTAAGCTCGCGCAGGTCGCGTGTATAGCCTGCAACCACATGCACGCCGTTGTAGATGGTCCGCACCAGAGTAATTTCCGCCGGAACAGGCTCGCCGTCCAGCTTCTGGTGCATCCACTCAAAACGGAACTGCCCTTCGGCAAAAGCCCGCTCCACACACTCTTTGACCATCTCCGCAGAAAGTCGGCCGTTTGGCTGGCGCTCGGGCGAAAGCTCCTTAAACCTTTGAAGGTACTCACTCTTACTGGAGAGATCAAAAAGCCTCACGGCTTCATCGTTGCAGTAAATATTCTCAAACTGTTTATTCCAGCAATTGAGACACATCGGCATTGCATCAAGCAGGGCCAAAGCCAAATCAAATGTGTTGTTGCCTTTTTGCATTTCGTAAACCCAGGTACTTTTACATCGTGCAATGATGAAGTTAACAATGCCCGCACCTTACGGAATGCAGGGCATGACTTTGATACATTAGTACCACGCTCCGGTTTTATATGCTATGCAATTTGTAGGCATATTTCTACGCCCAGAAAGAAAAAACAGCGTAACTACCCGGTTGGGCAAAATTTATGCTTATGAAAAAATTCTGATTTTCTGCAACGCTCCTGCCCGCAAGAGTGTTTTGATGCACAACTGAGATTTGCCTGCTGCCGGACAACAGCAAAGGCCGGTTTGAATAAAAAAATTCAACGTCCAACTGTGCCGAATTAGGGTATTTTTTCAATCTAGCACTCTGAAATCATTAATTTTTACCGGTTAAAGCATTGACCTTTTCATTGCAAAGATTTAGTTGCCTGAGCCGTAAGTTTCTCAGGAAACATAAATATTTTAAGGAAATAGTTAAATGTGCGATAAAGCGGTAAAACCCGTTTCCGTAACCAGATTTGCATTATCCCTGGCCTTGATAACCCTGCTGGCTCCCGTTGCCACAGACATGTACCTGGCCTCCATGCCCGACATCACACGGCACCTAAATGTAACCTACGCCAGCGTGCAGTTGACCCTGAGCGTTTTTCTGATGGCGCAGGGCGCGGGCCAGCTTTTTTTCGGCCCAATTATCGACCGTTTTGGACGCAGGCTGCCGCTACTGCTGGGCATTACAATTTTTGCGCTCAGCTCAATCTGGGCGGGCTGCTCGGACTCTATTGCGACTCTGCTCGTAAGTCGCTTCATACAGGGGCTTTCCGGCGCCCTGCTTCTGGTGGTGGGATTCAGCAGTGTTGGCGACGTAGCGCAGGGTGCGCAGGCAGCCAGCATTTTTGCAGTGCTCATGACCATTGAGGGTCTGGCCCCGATTTTTGCCCCCATAGCTGGCGGCTTTCTGGATGAGCATTTTGGCTGGCGCGTGGTCTTGTGGGCTTCATCCGTCATGGCCGCGGCGGCCTTTGCGAACAGCTTTTTCAACCTGCGCGAGACCTTGCCCGTTGAAAAGCGCATCCCCCTGAAGCCACGGGTCATCGTTCAGACATACAAACGCATTGCCACTGACAGCACCTTTTTATTGCCTACTCTGGCGCTATCGTGCGTGTTTTTCTATCTGTTTGCCTACATTGCCGGTGGCGCGTACCTGTACCAGACCGTGTACGGCCTTAGCCCCGACACCTTTGGTCTGGTCTTCGGCATCACCGGCAGCGCCGTCATGCTTGGGGCCATTGCAAGTGGCCGTCTGGTCAAAAGAACCACGGTCGGCAACGTGGCCAAATTGGGCATTCTGCTGATTATTGCCGGAACATCCGTGGCACTGGCTTCCTACCTCACAGTGGGACTGCCCGGCATAGTGGCAGGCTTTGTAATTTCCATGTTCGGTTTAGGCAACGCTGAACCGGCGCTGGTTTCGCTGACCATGTCCTCACAAAAAACAGCCCTTGGCTTTACAGCCGCCCTGATGGGAGCGCTGCACCTCATGCTCTCGTCGCTCTCCACACCAATTTCCGGCGTCCTGCTGCCCATCAACCCGGCTTACTGGTTCATCTTCCTGATTATCTCCGCCTGCGTAAGCATGGGGATAGCGGTGGCGGCAAACGCGGCCCTGACAAGGGTTGCCGCCAGCTAAGCGCATCAGGCAAATACAAAAGCGAAGTCCCGCAAGGTTTTTACGCCTTGCGGGACTTTCTGAAATGAAAAATTGGTGGAGACGATGAGGATTGAACTCACGACCTCAGCATTGCGAACGCTGCGCTCTCCCAGTTGAGCTACGTCCCCTTTTGTTTTGCGGCGGTCAGACCGCCTTCTTCAGTTTTTCGCAAAACACTGTCCGGCTTGCGCCTTGTGTTTGATGCGGGTTAACCAAAGCAAAAAGCTATTTATAGAATCTCAAAAATTTTGTCCATTTAAAAATTCTTTGCCGCTCATTGTTCCTGGCGTTGTTTGCACGCCTGTTCAACCTGTTCCAGCAACGTTTCAAGCCGGGTCCGGTAGGTGTGTTTTTTGAGGATTTCGCTTTGCCAGGCGCGGCGCGTTTCTTCCTTTGCATCCGGAGATTCCTTAAAGCGACGCACCAGTTCCGGCAACTCCTCAGGAGTGCGGAAAGTAACGGCACGCGTCAATTCTTCCGGAAAAATGAACAGCCCCGGCGAATCATCGGTAAGGCAGAACCCGCCGGTCAGCCAGACATCAAAAATGCGCTGGGTCAGCCCGGCGTTCATGAGCAGGCTGTTCAGGTTTAGCGTGAAGGGCGCGCTGCTGTATATCTCGTAAATATGCGCGTAATAATCGAACGGCTGGCGCAAATCCAGGCCGGGGCAACACACGCTGGTGTCATACTTGTCGGCAGCGTTCAGTTCAGGTGCATCAATAATTCTGTGTAGATCCGCCGTTGCGCTTTGGGCATCACAAACAAGTTGCAGCCAGCCTTCATCGCCGTAGATGGTAAGCCCTACTTCCAGCGCGGCCAGCAGTCTTTGCCTGCGCCAGATTCGATTGCTGGAGGCCGCGCCC
>JAJDJF010000034.1 GCA_030267065.1 Desulfovibrio sp. OttesenSCG-928-C06
AAAACAACTTCAACTGTTCCTGCTTGCTTACTGTTTTGGCTACGATGGCGCTGTGGCGCACGTTGCCCTGCGGCATACGGGACAGGAAGCGCGAGGGCTTTAGGCGCAGCTCACGCCCGTAAAGGTGCCGTTTGGATGCACGGGAGAGGAAAAGCCCCTGTCTGGCGCGGGTCAGGCCAACGTACAGCAGGCGTTTTTCCTCGTTCACGTCCATGTGGTCCTGCGTGGCCTGTCCGGTCAGGAAGGAGGCTCCGGCAAAGGGGAGGATTCCGTCTTCGAGGCAGGGCATGAACACGATGGGGAATTCCAGCCCCTTGGAGGCGTGTATGGTGATCAGTTGCACCTGTTCGCTTTTGGAGCGGACCATTTCCAGCTCGTTTTGCAGGCTGAGCCAGTTGAACAGTCCGGACCAACCCTGATGCGTCTCAAATGCCTGCGTGAATTCGCGGAAGGCTTTGGACTGCCAGAACTGGCTGTCGAACGGGTCGCTGTTGCCCCAGAAGGCGGCCATGCTGATGGGGCCGCGCGTCAGGACGCGATCCGGGCATTCCAGCAGCCGGGCCTTGCCAGAGCCGGGTTTGATTTCCTGTTCCGGCATGCCGGTGCTGATGCCGAGCATACGGCCTACGACTTCGAGAATTTTGCCTATGCGCGGCTCGTTCCAGAACGGGTCAACGCTGGGCTGGCTGAACGGAATGCCCGCGCGTTCAAGGGCGCGGCGCAAGGGCTGCATGAACATGCGCGAGCGCACCAGAATGGCGATATCGCCGGGTGTGTATTCGCCGGGAGCCAGCAGGCTTTGCTGATCCTTTTTCGCGGCGTCCAGCAGGGTGTGGCTGGTGGCCCCAAGCAGGCTGCGGATTTGCCCGGCAACCCATGTGGCTTCGCTTTCGGCGCTTCCGGCCTCAAAAAAGTGGATTTCGTCCGGCAGGCCGCTTTGGGGCAGCAGTTTTTTATCTTCCGACTGCTCGTACAGGGCTTGTGCAATATCGAGGATTCCGGCCCCGGAACGGTAGTTTTCCGTAAGCTGGATGCTTTTGAGTTCCGGCCAGACTGTTCTGAAGAACTCTTCAACCTGCCCGTGCGCGCCCCGGAATCCGTAAATGGACTGGTCAGGATCGCCAATGCCGAAAAAGCCTACGCCGTTTTGCGGCACAATGGCCTGCAACAGGTTGAGCTGCAAGGGCGAGAGGTCCTGCACCTCGTCCACCAGTATCTCGCTCCAGAGTACGGGGTAGAGGCCGCTGCGGGCCTGCGTGAGCCAGAATTCCAGCAGATCGATGTAGTCGGCAAGGTTCCAGGCGGCCTTGTGCTGGGTGTAGCTTTCGTAAAGCGGCTGGTAAGTTGCCGGTATTGGCTCGCAACGCTCGCGGCAGAGGTTGATTGTCTCCCACGCGGCGCGGCGTTTGGGGGCGCTTTCTTCCACGCTGCATTCGGTGAACACGCGCAGGGCCGCGTCATCGTCCAGCAGTACCGGAGTACCCTGTGCGCGAATCCAGAATTCAAAGGCCAGCGCGTGCAGGGTATCTGTGCGCGGCATGGCGGTTGCGCCAAGGGCTGTTTTGAGGCGCTCGTCCATCTCGGCGGCGGCGCGGCGGGTAAAGGTGACAGCCAGAATCTTTTTGGCCGGAACGCCTTTATCGATAAGTCCAAGCACGCGCGAGACCAGCGTATGAGTTTTGCCTGTGCCCGGCCCGGCAATAACCAGCACCGGGCCCGGCCCGTACTGCACGGCCTCGGCCTGCGCCGGGTTAAGCCCGGACAGGGCAAAGCGGGAGTTTTCGCGGTTGGGCTCGTTGCTTTCTGCGGCTGGCGGCTGGGCTGCTGTGTCAGTTTGGCTTGATGCGTCGGTTTTGTCCGCAACAGAAGACTCACGTCCGTCTGCGGTCTGGCTTGATGCATGGCCTGATGCTATGTCTGGCGCTTTATCAGATCTGTTAGCAAGCGTGTTGTCTTGCGCGTCATCTATGGGGCTGCCCGCGGTTTTGGCGATTGCAGCGTCCGGGCGCGTGTCTTGTTTTTTGCCTGTGCCTGCCTTTTTTTCCGCTTTTTTTGCGGCAGGCAGTTCCATGTCCGGCAGCAGGCTGATGGAAGCGCTGCCCCGTCCGCCCACGCTGACCATCTTTTTGGCTTTAAGTTCTTTCTGCTCTTCCGGGCTGAAGGCGCTGATGGTGCCGAACTCACCGTCATAGCCGCCCTTGCGGTGAACCTCGCCGCGCCGCATGCGTTTGACCCCTTCGGCCAGCGGCTGGGATATGGTTGCGATGTCCTCGGTGGGCGTTCCGGTCAGGATATCCAGCTCGGAACCAAAGCGGCGCAAGAGTTTCTGGTACACATCCGCCACCTTGCGGCTTTTTGGGCCAACGCACATGACCTCGCCCAGCATTTCCGGCAGCGGAATCAGCGAGGTGAACTGCTCATCCTGCCGGTACTGCGGGGCCTCGCGGTCTGCCAGCTCCTGCACGCGGTAAAGCACGCCGACTGTGAGCGGCTTGCCGCATACCGGGCAGATGCCGCCCAATTTGCGGGTTTCTTCCGGCGAAAGTACCACGTCGCAGGCGCGGTGCCCGTCCAGATGGTACTTGCCCTCGTCCGGGAAGAATTCGTAAGTGCCGAGAAAGTGGGTGGAAAGCTGCGGGCCGTCCGGCTGGCGCAGGGCGTCAAAAATGCCCTGATAGCTGATCTCGCCGGAAAAAATGTTGGCCTCGCGGGCCAGATTTTCGCCGGAGTGCGCGTCGGAGTTGGAAATAAGCTTGAGGCCGTCCAGCATGCTCAGGCGGCGGTTCATTTCCGGGTCGGACGAAAGACCGGTTTCCAGCGCGAAAATGTGGCTGCTGAGCGAGCCAAAGCATTCTTCGATGCTGTCAAAGCCGGACTTGGAGCCGAACAGCGAGAACCACGGCGTCCAGATATGCGCGGGTACCAGAAAGGCCTGCGCGTCGGTATTCAGGGTGAGGTCGAGGATGTCGCGCGAATCCATGCCAAGGATGGGCCGCCCGTCCGAATTCAGGTTGCCGATCTGACCCAGACGCTCGGAAAATGCGTCTGCCGCGTCCAGCGTGGGCATGTAGATGAGGTTGTGGACTTTGCGTGTTTTGCCGCCGCGTTTGTAGATGGAGCTTAGTTCCGCCTGCAACATGAAGCGCACTTTGGATACTTCGTCCCGCAGCAACGCGCTGTCGGCCCACTCGGGCAGCATTTCGGCCACGCGGTCCGGCTCTTTCAGGGCGTAAAGGCCGCTTTTTTCGTCCAGCGTCAGATCAGAGCGAAGCTCGGCACGCCAGACCGGATGGGTAAAATCTCCGGTTCCCAGTACCCGGATGCCTTTAAGGGCGGCCCAGGCAGCCAGCAACGGCAGGTTGAGCCGGGTGCTGGTGGCGCGGGAAAATCGGGAATGGATGTGCAAATCTGCGCGGAACTCTTGCGGGGTCATGTTCTTATCCTCGACTGGCAGTGGTGGACGCCCCATTGGTATCGGGAGGCTCCGGGGCTGTCTCTAGAAGTCATTTCATAAATGTCTTTTTGCCCTTTGCCATCGTCAGGCTCCTCCAGTGCGAAGTTCATATATGTCTGATATACTTCACTCCGCCCTGAAGTCGCCTTCCTTGGCAAAGAACAAAAATCCTATTTATGAAATGACTTCTAAACAATCTCTATATTTTTGTTCAATTCGCAGTAAAAAGCAAGGCCGCAGTTTGCTGTGAGCTGTCTGGGCCCGGTTCTCTCCATGTAGGGCTGGGGCCTTGAAATATATGTAAAATTTCACACCGGGCAGGGGCGGCTGGAAAAGCGGAAAACCCGGCAGATACGGTAGCCGCAGCCTTATTCCGGGGCAGCGCCCAAGCTGCACTCAAAACATGGACTAGCCGGAAAAAAATGGTTAGTATGCGAATGCGGAAAAGCGCGATTGCGTTTATTATCTGAAAGCCGCGCAAAGGGCGGCTGTTTTCTGCGTCACGCTTTTAGCGCCGTAAAAAAACTTATGGAAGAACCTAACAAACAGCTCGATTTTGACGACCCCAGGCTCGCAAATCTGCTTTTTGGCCCGCAAGGTCATAATTTAAAATATCTGGAAGAAAAATCCGGGTTGCGCATCTCCAGCCGTGGTTCCAGCTTGAGCCTTACAGGCGAGCCGGAGGCGCAGGCTCTGGTTTCGAACCTGCTTTGCCAGATTTACGGCCTTTTGAAAAAGGGCGAAAAAATCTACGCTCAGGACATCGAATACGCCTACAACATGCTGGAGCGGGATCCGTCACTGGAACTCGGCAAGCTGTTCAGCGACTCGGTGTTCATCAATTCCCCCAAACGGAGCATATCGCCCAAAACGTTGACCCAGCGCGATTATGTAAAGGCGCTGCGCGAAAATGACGTTGTGTTCGGCGTTGGCCCGGCCGGAACCGGCAAGACCTATCTTGCCGTTGCCGCCGCGCTGTCCATGCTGCTGGCCAAAAAGGTAAAGCGGATCATCCTGACCCGCCCTGCGGTGGAAGCGGGCGAGCGCCTCGGCTTTTTGCCGGGCGATCTGGCCGAGAAGGTCAACCCCTACCTGCGCCCCCTGTACGACGCCCTGCACGACATGCTGGACTTTGAGAAAGTCGCGGAAATGCTGGAAAGCGGCGTTATCGAGGTGGCTCCGCTGGCCTTTATGCGCGGCCGCACGCTGAATGACGCCTTTATTATTCTTGATGAGGCCCAGAATACAACGCCGGAACAGATGAAGATGTTCCTGACCCGCATGGGGTTTGGATCGCGCATGGCTGTTACCGGCGATATTACCCAGATTGACCTGCCGGTTTCCGGTCATGCGGAGCGTTCGGGTATGGTGCACGCCCTGCGTATTCTTAAAAACGTACAGGGTATGCGCATTGTTTATTTCAAAAAAGAGGACGTAATCCGCCATCCGCTGGTGGCCAGGATTATTGAGGCTTATGAGCAGTAGTAAAAAAGCGTTGCCGGATTTGCATACCGGCAGGTTCCGGGCGTTACTGGATCTTTCTTCCCGTTTTCAGCTGGGGCCGGGCGTTGTGACCCTGTTTGCGGTTCTTGCCGTGCTGTCGTTCATCGTTACCTACGAGTGGGGGCCGTCCCAGCGTATGTACGTTCTGGGCGAAGTGGCGGAAGCCGACATCGCCGCCGCCAACTCCTTTACCTTTCAGGACGATGTTGCCACCAAAGCCCGGCGTGATGCGGCCCAGAAGGCCCAGCCCGTTATCTGCGTGCTGAACCCGGAACCGGTGGAGCGCATGCACAACAGGGTGCAGGAGCTATTCATCAACACGAACAAGGCCGGAGGCGCGGAAGATCTTGAACTGCTGCGTCTTGCCCTGTCGGACGAGACCGGCGAGGAGATAACCGCCCGCCAGTTCGCGTTGCTGGCAGACCCGGCCTTTCAGGGACTGGTGAACAACGATGTTCTGCCCTGGCTGGCCCAGCGCCTGCGTGAAGGGGTGATCAGCGATACCCGGGTAATCGCCGGCTATACCGGCGGAATTGTTGTGCGCGAGCTGGAAAGCGGCGACATCATCGCCCGTATGGATACGGCAACAGTGCCCAGCGTGCGCGATCTGCTGCTGGATCTTTCCATCCATGTGCGCAACCTGCAAACCGGTGCCCAGAACAAGCGACTGCTCAACACAGTGCTCAGCGCCTACATCATGCCCACCATCACGCCCAATTTTGAAGATACGGCCAAGAGCGCTGCCGAGGCCGCCAAGTCTGTGCGCCCGGTGGTGCAGCATATCATGGCTGGCGAAATCGTGGTGCGTCAGGGCGAGCGGATCAATCAGGAGCAGCTTTCCAAGCTGCGCGCCCTCTGGAGCCACGAGGCCGACCGCTTTAAGCCCGCGCTGTTTTCCGGCGTGCTAATCTGCTCGCTACTACTGTGCATCGGGCTGTTCTTTTCGCTTAACAGCCGTGGCATGGAGCGCATCAGCCAGAAAGAGCTGATGTTTGTGGCTTTTCTGGTTGGCTTTACCACTATTCTGGCCAAGGGCTTTTATGTTGTCGGGGCGGTTCTGGCGGCTTCTTCGCCCGCCTTTACCAACGGAGCGCAGGCCTTTGCCGTGCCGGTTGCCGGGGCCGTAGGGCTGGTGGCAATCGTTACCTCCACCAAGCGCTATTATATTACCGGCATGTTGATGGCCCTGTTTTGCACCATTGTGTGTAACGGCGGGCTTTCCATGTTCATGTTCTACTTCATGAGCGCCATGTTCGGGGCTTGGCTGATTGCCGATAGCCAGCAGCGCAAGGACGTTGTCCGCGCCATGTTCCCGCTGGTGCTCGGGCTGGTTCTCATGTGGCTGGGGGCTACCCTTGCCAAGGGCGGCGAGCCTAACCGCTTTTTTGCCGAGTTCGTGTCCGTTCTTCTGGGCGGTTTTCTTTCGATGGTGATGATTTTCGCCGTTTCTCCGCTTATCGAGATGCTATTCGGCTTTACTACCCGCTTCTCCCTGATGGAGCTGATGAATCAGGAACACCCGATTCTGCGCCAGCTCATGTTCAATGCGCCGGGCACCTACCACCATTCGCTCATCGTGGCCAACATGGTGGAACTGGCTGCCAAGGCCATTGGCGCGCACAGCCTGCTGTGCAAGGTCGGCGCGCTGTATCACGACATCGGCAAGGTTGAGAAACCGCATTATTTTATCGAAAACCAGTTCCGCGGGCCAAACCCGCACGACAAGCTCACGCCGACCATGAGCGCTCTGGTGCTGGTCTCGCACGTCAAACGCGGCGTGGAAATCGCCCACAAATACAGGCTGGGCAGCGAGATTACCTCGATTATCCGCGAGCACCACGGCAACCGGGTTATCCAGTACTTTTTCCAGAAGGCCAAGGTCACTTTGGGACCGGAGCAGAGTCAGCATCTGCAAATTGAAGACTTCAGCTATGACGGGCCAAGGCCGTCCACCCGCGAGGCCGCGCTGATCATGCTGGCTGACGTGGTGGAAGCTTCCAGCCGCACGCTGGCGGACCCCACGCCCAGCCGCATAAAGATGCATGTGCACAAGATGATTCGTGGCGTGCTGGCAGAAGGGCAGCTTAACGCTGTGGATCTTACCTTTAAAGATCTGGAGCTGGTGGAAGAGAACTTTACCGTCATCCTTACCGGCATGTTCCACAAGCGCATCGAATACCCCGGCAAGCACGGCGAGAAGGAAGAAAGCAAAAAGAGCGAACCGGTACTGGAGCAGCCGCTCCCTCTGCCGTTGCCCGCGCAGCCGGATAAATTCGGCTCCGAGTCAGACAAGACTGCCGGGGAACGCAAGGACGTGGCTCATGCGGGCGGTGAGCGCATGGAATCAGATGCCTTGCAGAAGGATGATGACTGGCATGCCTCGCAGTGGATCGACAACGAGGACGAGTATGACGACCTGCTGCACGGGCGGGTGCGCCGCAAACAGAGTGAAGAAGACCTTGCCGGTCAAAGCTGATCTCTATGCGCATCAGTCTGGACTACGATTCTTCCACGGTCTGGAAGCTGCCGTTCGCGCCGTCCGAGCTTGAGGAGGCCCTGCGCCTGATGTGGTCGGTCTTTCGCCGTCGCTACGATGAAGACGGCGCAGTGGCTGAAAATCCCCTTGATCTTGAGGGCATGTCCAGAGCCGGAGTCTCGCTGGAGCTTGCGCTGGTGGACGAGCCGGAGATGGACAGGCTGAACCGGGAGTTTTTAAACTGCTGCGGCCCCACCAATGTGCTGGCTTTTCCCGCACCCGAGGCCGCTGCCTGGGTTATCGACAGCGCGAATAATGCGCCCGGTGGTTCCGGCCTCCACAAAGGTGAAACTGCTGATAGCGCTGGAGATTCCGGCAATAATAACAGCGCTGCTGGTTGTTCCGGCCCTGCCGGGTCCAGCAACACACCCAGACAGGGTGGTTCGCTTTCGATTTTTGGCGCCTTGCCCCTGATGCCGGAAGACACTGCCTATCTTGGCTGGCTGGCCCTTGCGCCCGACACCATGCGCCGCGAGGCTGTGCTTTACGGGCAGGAACTGGGCGCGCATACCCTGCGGCTTTTGGCGCATGGCTTTGCGCATCTGCTGGGCTACGAGCATGGCGAGGCCATGGACAACGCCTCAAACAGCGCGGCTGAGGCTGCGCTGCGGCATCTGGCGTAGGTAAGGCGTAATGCCCCCGCGATTCTTCTGCCGGAAATATCCACCCAGACAGTAGATATTTTTTCGCGTAGCCTTTGCCGGACAAGTTTTTCATACCATCCCCCTGAGGGGTCAAGGGGAAATCATTTCCCCTTGCGGGTCCAGGGCGGCGCCCTGGCCGCCGGAGGCATCGGCTTTTGCCGCCAAAGGCACAGCGCCAGCCGCCTGCCCACGAGATTAGCTTTGTACTTTTTTTAATTGCGCACCTTGCGCCTGTATTTATACTGTGCTGACAGAACATATTCCCTTGAGGACAACCTGAAATGCTTGAGTTTACCTGGATAGCCGACCCGACCGCGTGGGCGGGGCTTTTTGCCCTGATGACCCTTGAAGTGGTGCTGGGTATAGATAACCTTGTTTTTATCGCTATTCTGGCCGAGCGCGTGGAGCCAAAAAAGCGCGACCGCGCCCGCATCACCGGCCTGCTCATGGCCCTGTTGCTGCGTCTTGTGCTGCTTTCGGCCATGTCGTGGCTGGTTACTCTTACCAAGCCGCTGGTTTCGTTTGGCGGGATTTCTTTTTCGGGCCGCGACTTCATTTTCATAATCGGCGGTATCTTCCTGCTCTACAAGGCCACGTCCGAGCTGCACGAGCGGCTGGAAGGCGTGCCGCACGGGTCCGAGTCCTCCACATCCTACGCCAGCTTTGGCGCGGTGGTGGCCCAGATTATGGTGCTGGACGCCGTGTTCTCGCTGGATACGGTCATCACCGCTGTGGGCATGGTGGATCATCTTACCATCATGATGACGGCGGTCATCATCGCCATCGGCATCATGATGCTGGCCTCCAAGCCCTTGACTTCCTTTGTTAACGCGCACCCGACGGTGGTTATGCTCTGCCTCTGCTTCCTGCTGATGATTGGCTTCAGTCTGGTGGTGGAAGGTTTCGGCTTCCATGTGCCCAATGGCTACCTGTACGCCGCCATCGGTTTTTCCGTTCTTATCGAGATTTTCAACCAGATTGCGCGTGCCAACACCGTCAAACACGAGAAAACCCGCCCCTGGCGCGAGCGCACGGCAGAAACCATCCTGCGCCTGATGGGCGAAAAGCAGCGCCTGCTTGCCGAGAACGGCGAGGAACCCCGTGCCTCGTCACAGCTTGGGCCGGAAGCCAGCGCCATTGCCGGTGAGGAAAGCTCGATGATCAGCGGGGTGCTGAGCCTTGGCGAGCGCTCGCTGCGCTCCCTGATGACGCCCCGCTCGGAAATGCGCTGGATTGACGTAAACGACTCGCCGGACGAGATCCGCAAGGAACTTTCAGAGGAGCAGCACAGCCACTTTCCGGTCTGCCGCGGCGATCTGGACGATATCCTCGGGGTTGCGCGTGCTTCCGATATTCTTGAGGAACTGCGCCTCAACGGCAGTCTTGAAAAACTCAGCAAACTGCGTCAGCCCACCCTCGCCCCGGAGAGCATGGATTCCATCCGTCTGCTTGCCCTGATGCGCAAGGCTGCCGGGAACATCGTGCTGGCTGTGGACGAATTCGGCTCCATTTCCGGGCTGATTACGCCGGTGGACGTTTTCGAGATCATTGCCGGGGAATTTCTGGACGATGACGAAGAGCCGGACATCATCAGCCTGTTGCCCGAAGATTACGAGCACGAGGAAGAACGCCCCTCCCGCTTTCTGGTTCAGGGCCACGCGGACTTGCATCACCTCGAACAAAGCCTTGAGGTTGAAGGGCTCATCCCCTCCGGGGCCGACTACGGCACAGTGGCCGGACTGCTGCTGGACAAGCTGGGACATTTGCCGATCAAGGGCGAAGAACTGGTCTACAACGACCTGAAGTTCACAGTCAAAGACGTGTCGCCCCGCCGCATCGAAGAAGTAGTAGTCGAAAGACTGCCCGAGGACGAAGAGTAGTTTGGAGATAAGAATTTAGGGGTTGTTTTTGCCTGCGGCGCCAAGGGGGAGGGGCTGCTTATCTTTTTACACCAGCCTGTCAGATTTGATGCAAAACCGGCAAAGCCGGATTTTGCCTGACAGTCTGGTTTGAGGCGGCTACAGCCGCTTGCTCCGCAGACTAAGGATTTTTGGCCCCCCCTCCCCCGGCAACGTGCGACGTTGCATCCGGGTGGGGCGATTTGGCTGGTGCAGGATGTTATAAGTGTTGCACCGACTGATGCTTTGAGCGGCATTGTGTTTGTAATAATTCTTACATAGTGGTTTTACAGAATATTGTTTGCCTACAAACAAGACGGCCGCCGCGCATACTGCGCGGCGGCTGTCCTGTCATATGGTATGCACCACTAGAATCTATAAATTTGTCCCCATACTGCGGGGTGCAGGGGCCGTTCGTACCGAGCGAAGCGAGGTCGAACTAATCCGAAAAGGATCCCCCTGCCGGGAGGATTCTGAAGGAGGCCAGGTTCTAGTAGCCACCTCCTTAAGCCGCCGGAGGCAGCATTTCAAATTGCTACTTTTTCTCAGCGCCTTTTGTTTTCTTTTTGCTGTAGAGCCACAGGCTGTATACGGGGCCTGACAGCAGGTAGGCGATAAAGAACGAGAAGCCGAAGACTTTTGGTTCTACGATGATGAGCGCGAACACTACCACCAGAATCACCATCATGGAGAAGGTCTTGAGCTTGATTCCGCTAAAATCTTTGAACGCGAAGTAGGGCACGCGGCTGACCATCAGCAGTCCCAGCGCGAAGGTAAGGACCAGTGTGAACCATGTCAGCACCGGGTAGATGCTGGGGGGCAGGTAATTCTGAAAAAGAACCAGACAGGAGAGGGCGCACCCGGCTGCCGGTATGGGCAGCCCGGTAAAGAATTTTTTGCTGGCGCTGGTTCCGGCCATGACGTTAAAGCGGGCAAGGCGCAGTGCCCCGCAGGCCATGAACAGGAATGACACGGCCATGCCCAGCCGCCCAAGGCTGTGCAGCTGCCACAAAAAGATCATGTAGGCGGGGGTAGCGCCAAAGGCGATTGCATCGGCCAGCGAGTCAAGCTGTACGCCAAAGTCGCTGGCGCTGTGGGTCAGGCGCGCAATCTTGCCGTCCATTCCGTCCAGCAGGGCGCTGACCAGAATGGCAATGGCGCAGCCGGTAAAGTTGCCCGCATGGGCCATGAGCAGGCCCCAGAAGGCGCAAAACATGCTGCCGACCGTGAACAGGTTGGGCAATATGTAAACGCTTTTGCTGACTGGTTTTTTTTGTGTTTTATCTTCCATCTGGATGCCCTGGAGGGCTTTTGCCCGCCGGGTTGTGGAGCGTTTTACGTTCCTGATTTGCCAGAACTTGCAGACGCGTATGTTCTGGCGCGAATAAACCTTTTTGCCTGCGTCCGGTATTGTTCCGGTCAACTGGCCGGACAGTGCTGGCTGCACAGGACAGGCAGGCGATCCAGAGCGCAGTATATTCCGTTTTCCAGCGAAGGCAACAGTTTCGGCCACCGGCTGGTACGGTCAGGCCGGGGATGTCTTTAAAAGAGTGGCTTTTTGGTAGCGCAGGGGCGGTCTTTTGGGGACAGCCCCTTGCTCCGGGCAGGACTAAGCCTCGGCCTTGCGCGCCAGCACGGTCTGTCCGGCCATGACCACGTCGCCCACCATGATGCTGGGGGTGTAGCCATCCGGAATGTAAAGATCCACGCGCGAGCCGAATTTGATCATGCCGTAGCGTTCGCCACGCTTGAGCTCGTCGCCTTCATCCACGCGGCAGACGATGCGGCGGGCCACCAGTCCGGCAATCTGCACCATCTGCCAGGTATCGCCGTTTTCGTCTTCAATGGCGTAGCAGCAGCGCTCGTTATCCTGCGAGGCCTTGTTCAGGCTGGCGTTGAGGAAACGGCCCGGCTTGTAGAGGATGGTACTGATTTTGCCGCCAACGGGCATGCGGTTTACATGCACGCTGAACACGTTCATGAAAATGCTGATGCACTGGCGGGTTTCGCCGCTGATCGGGTCGGGCAGGTTGGATATGCGGATAATCTTGCCGTCCGCGGGGCTAACGGCCACGCCTTTTTCGGTGGTGGTCACCCTTTCCGGATCGCGGAAAAAGTGGCAGGCGAACCAGGTCAGCAGCAGAAAGATCAGCGACATGGGCCAGCAGCCAATCAGGGCAAAAATAATGGTAGTGAAGGCGAAAATGAAAATGCTGTGAAATCCTTCGGCAGTGAGGCCTATGGAGGGTTTACGCATTGTTTTTCCTTTATTTTGTTCTTGTTAATCGGTTTATTTCGTATTTTCGGGAGCATGCGGGGATAGCCGCGCCACTGGAGGCGCTTCGCCGCACATCACTCAGTCTGATAGCATAAAAAGAACCGGGAATAAAGAATTATGGATTCGCTAATCCGCAAGCCTGCCATCGACTTTTGCGGGCCTTTTGACAGGCGGCCGGGCGCTGGTAGCCGCATATTGCCAGTCGTGCATTAATAAAAAAATAACGCGCCAGTTTTACACAGGACGACCACACCCTGGACAGACCGGAACGCGGCCCCGGACAGGCTGGACCATAATCCCGGGATGCAGACAGGGGAAGCTGCTGACAGGTGTGATTGTGATGACAGCCCCGGCGCAGGCCGGAACGCAAAAAGAAAACGCCGTCAGGAGGAAGGTATGACGGCGCTTTCTTTTGGAGAGTGGGCGGAAGCCCTATGTTGCATGATTCCTTTTTTTGTGAGGCTGCGATTTTCCGGAGCTGCCACACCGACCGGAAAACCATTTGGAACCATTCTGAAACAGTGAGTTAAGCATTGCTTTTTCTTGCTCACCACGCACTTTTACTAAAGCATCACGCGTGCCAATAAGGGAATGATTTTTTATTTCAGGGTGTTATCTTCTGATGATAGCTGGGCACTCCGATATTTGTGCAAATACTGGAGATTGTTTTGCACAAAGTGCAAGGCGGTCTGCACTCAAGTGCAAAAAATGTAAAAAGACCGCTTCGCCCAATGGGGAAGCGGTCTTTTTAAAATGTATTCAGGATATTCTATTTGAAGGAGCGCTTGAAGAGCGCTTCAATGGCCTTTTTGCCGCTGGCTTCCAGAAAACGGGTGCCGGTGCCGGTAAAGAGGCGCTCGGTAATGGTTACATCCCCGGCGGGAACCCAGCGGGAATCCCAGGTGAACCATGCGTTTTTCTTCTGGTCGAACACAATCAGACGCTTGTTGCAGATTTTGGAAAATTCGGCGCCCCAGCCGGTTCCACCTTTTACGGTATCATCTTCCATAATCTCGCCAATAACAAAAACTTCGTGAGCGCTGCTGACCTGCCAGCAGATGGATTGCAGCACCTTGCGGAAGATCGGCGCGCTGGTATACTGGCGGTTCATGAGCTTGGAAACGTAGCTGAGGCTAACATCCTTAAGGGCCAGTTCTTCGTTGGTCAGGATGCGCAGGCCGCGTGTGCGTTCGGTCTGGTGGCCTTCAAAGCTGAAATTGACTTCCTGCAAACCGTATTTTTCGGCCATCTCGCCGAAGCAGGCCTCGGTTCCGGCGGCACCGCCGCTGTACAGGGTGCATTCACTGGGATTGAGCATGGGCATACCCCTTGATGTTGAATTTTTGATTCCGCAAGAATAATCTATAACAAAACCTCTTGCGCGATATTAGTCAATCATTTTCGCCAGGAAAATTCAACCTGACTGTCCGGCGCGCAGCCGCAGCCGGGACTGGGAGCCATTTCGCAAACAGAATTTTTGTTCTTTGCCGGGGCTTCTGACGCAGGCAAAGGCTAAAAGACCTTTATGACATGACTTCCAGCATTATGGAAAATTTGCGATCAGCTCATTAGTGTAATAAGAGCATGTCGTCAACAGCGTTCCGGCTGGCGGATTTTTTTCAGAAAGTACCTGTTGCCAGCCAGTTGCCAGCCAGTTGCCAACCGGATGTCAGCCGGTTGTGGCATTTACGGATAACGTACTGCCGACGCTGTGAACGTGTATTTTGCCCGCTGTCGGCAGTGTAAAGCCGCAGGCATGGCGGGAGCAGATAATTGAAACAGGCGGAGTGGTTTTGCAAGCGAAGAAATTTCATATCATCACGTTGGGCTGCAAGGTAAACCAGTACGAGTCGGAAGCTCTGCGCGAGGCCTGGCTCAAGGCCGGGCATCAGGAACTGGCAGAGCCGGAAGGGGCCGATCTGGTCCTGATCAACAGTTGCGCCATCACAGCCAAGGCCGTGAGCGACTTGCGCGCAATGTCGCGCCGGGTGCGCCGGGTGGCCCCGCACTGCGAACTGCTGGTAACCGGCTGCGCCGCGCAAGCCTTGCCGGAAGAACTGAACGAACTGCCGGTGGATACCCTTGTGCCGCAAAAGGAAAAAATCAGCCTGTTGCGCTGGCTTGGCACTGCCGAGGGCTTTGAGGCGGTTGACGCTTCCAGCATCGAATTCCCCACCCATGAGCGGCATCACCACGATCACGACCACTCCGGCGCTGATGACGAACATGGTGACGGGCATGATGACGGAACCAGCTCGGGGCATGACGCGGCTGATCCGGACCTTGAGGACTTCTGGGACTACGAAGGCCCGGAAGAAGTGCTGGAAGAAAACGCCTTTCCCGCCTTCAGCATCAGCGACTACGCCCGCACCCGCGCGGTGCTCAAAATTCACGATGGCTGCTCGCAGCATTGCACTTACTGCATTGTTCCGCAGGGGCGCGGCCCATCCGTAAGCCGCCCCTGGCAGGCAGTTCTGGCCGAGGCCGGAAGACTGGTGGCCGCCGGGTTCCGCGAAATTGTCCTCAACGGCGTGAACCTGCGCCAGTACGGGCTGGACCTTGCGGACACCCCGGACGGGCGCAAGCCGGACTTCTGGGATCTGCTCTCGCGCCTTGACGCGGCTTTCGCGCCCGAATGGGCCAGACCGGAAATTATGGCCAAAGGCGGGCTGCGCTTCCGGATCAGTTCGCTCGAGCCGGGGCAGCTTAACCAGAAGGCGCTGGATATTCTGGGCCGCAGCAAGCTGATAGCCCCTCAACTGCACCTTTCGCTGCAAAGCGGCAGCCCGCGCATCCTGAAAAAAATGGGCCGCGGCCATTATGATCCCGCCACCATTCCCGGCTTCCTGAATGAATTGCGCAAAATCTGGCCAGTTTACGGCCTTGGCGCAGACTATATTACCGGATTTCCGGGCGAGACCGAAGCGGACTTTGAAGAAACAATGCGCCTCAGCAGCGAATTGCCGCTGACCTACGCACATGTCTTCCCCTACTCAAAACGGCCCGGCACCGCTGCCGCCAAACTGCCGGATCAGATTCCGCAGGAAGTCAAAAAAGAACGGGCCGCCCGCCTGCGCGAACTGATACGCCTCAAAAAGCTGGATTTTCTGCAATCGCAATTGGCGCTTGAGTCCGTCTGGATCGTGCCGGAAGAAGGCAAGGCCGGGCAGGGCGTGAACGAGTTCTACAGCGACTGCCGCTTTACCGGCGAGCAAACAACCCCCATGCGCGGCAAAAATCTCGTGAAAGCCCGCCCCGCTGGAGTCGATGGCGAAACTTTGCTGGTAGGAAGATAAGTGGAGTATAGTTTTTATTATTAATGCCTCCGGCGGCTTAAGGAG
>JAJDJF010000035.1 GCA_030267065.1 Desulfovibrio sp. OttesenSCG-928-C06
AAAAAAATACAACAAAGACAACCATATCTATATAGCAATAAAGAACATATTACTTGCATATGGAATCAATGTAATCCTATCAAAAGTTACGTTCTACATCGAAAAAGTAGTAAGTTTAATATTTAAGATAGTGCGCGATAGGATTGCACAATATATATATCAGCATAAGTTAAATCAAAAAATCCGAAAATATAATATCAAAGCTATCATTATACCTGTTACTATCACAACAACTGCTGATGCTTTATATATGCCGCAACCAGGTAGCATTCCTTGTATTTCCATATCTTTTGCTGCAATGAGATCCGCAAAGGACTTTTATTGCAGCCACTACATACAGAAGCTGCAAAATGCTGAATCGTTTCTTGGACGCATAGCAAGAAAATACTTCACGGAATGGGCGTATTACAGTGACAATAAAGCATATTTTGCACAGCGCCCTGAACAACTATTAACAAACTTTTTTTGCGGACTAAGGAAAAATGAAACAATCAACTCATTGAGAGAAAAATATCCATGGGCCTGCTTGCATTCAGCAAAAAATAAAGATGTTCTGGCAAGCTATGGACCACTACCTGGCACCTGGCAAATAACTGGAGATCTACACACTGATGCCCTTTATGCAATCTCTAATCAAAAAGCCGCAAAATTTGCAGAGATCAGCGCTGAATACGGATTCTTGCACAAGCGCTTGCTGGCCTTTGATTATCACCAGTTCAATCTACTCGGCGATGATGGCAATTACACAGAGTTTCTTTTAACTGTTGCGCAAAAAGCCAGAGATTTACGTTGGGATGTTATATTTTGCCCACATCCTAAAATACCAGACGCCCTGCGCGCCCTGCCTTCGCAATTAGGCTTGCCAGTAGCAAAACATCCGACACATGAAATACTGCCTTGCGCGGAATTATATGTGTCTTATGGTGGTAGTACAACAAGGTGGGCAAAGCAACTCGGTCTTCCACTTGTTGTATATAATGTATTTCGCAATGATGCAGGAGCCAGTCTAGGAGCAGGGAGTGCATATTTTGACTACAACAATAGAAGCTCTTTTGCTGCATTTTTACTGGATTTAATCGCCAACGACCAGAGACTCGCAGCACTAAGGCAACAGGCAGAGGCGGATGCAAAAAATTGGGGAATATGCGATGGCAAATGCACTGACCGCATTCTAGACTATATTGACAATGTAATAGCAGTAAATGAAAGACTATAACATGATTTTAAAAAAGGTAGTAAAGCAAATTTTGCCATATGGCATTGTAAAACTATATAGTTCGCACAGGCAAACAGAATATTATAAGAGTCTTGCCCCTTCAGCATTCTGGATTCAGCCACATGCAGAGCATGAAGAATGTGTCATCATTGCTAGCGGTCCGTCGGCAGTTCAAAATCGCCAGATGATTCAAGCCTACTCACAAAAAGCTGATTTTTTCTCTGTAAACAGGAGCCTCACAGCACATTGGGTTTCTGAATTGCAACCCAAAATACATGTCATTCAAGATCCTGTTTATTTTGGGAAGACCAAACACTTCCATACACCAGCTTTTGTCAAAAATATTATATCTGACACGCAAAATATGCTGAGTAAAATAACCTGGGGACTCAAGTTATACGTTCCTGAATACGCATACAAAAAGGCAACCGAATTATATGGTACAAAAAATATATCTCTTGTAGCATTTCCAATTGCTCCGCCACCAGAGAACTTGGAGCGGACAACAAAATTCCAGCTGATGGATTCAGGTCTGTATAATTGCGGAAGCTACAATGTGGTGCTCGGTGCGTTATATCTGGCTATGATCGCCGGGTATAAAACAATATGGCTTGTGGGTGTAGACGCATCAACGATGCTATCAATCAACGTCGACCAGCACTGCAGAACATTTACAAAAATAATGCATTTTCATGATGATGCCGGAGAAAAAGATTTTTTGGACATGGATATGGAAACTTTTCTTCGTAATTCCTATATTGCAGCAAAAGAGTTTAATTTTGCAAGTGAATATGCTTCTTACAAAGGTATTCGCGTAATAAATACCAGCCTTGATTCACTAAGAGATTCTTTTCCAAAAGGTTGCCTTGGTGAAGAACCATATGAATTCTTACGAAAAACCAACGAATAGACCAGACACAAAAAACGTCCGTCAAAACGAATACAAGCTGATGTCGATCACGATAAGCTGCAAAACACACCGTCAAAAAAGCATTGAGCCAAACTTATCCATGCACTAAGGTCAAATTAACAAATACCCGGTATTAATGGCTGCACATTGTCCTCATCATGCTTTAAACAAACACCGCACAGCGTACCTGACAGATCCCCATTCAAAAATCTGCGCCTCATATTTCTTGCAACGTCGTTATTCCAGGCATCATGAACCCTTTCATTATTCAAATCTGCAATAGCCAGCATGGCATGCCCGCACCCACAACATGGAATAGCGAGCCCGGAAGAGCTTATCTTTAGTAAATTGAATAAAAAATTGCACTCATTTTTGTAATCCATGCGATAAGCTCCCTGCTCATTAACCTCTGTAATGAGCATGAAGTCATCAACAATGGATGCAATTTTCTTCTGGAAATCCATAATGCCAAGTTCCGACTGCGGAGTAACTACACTGCTAACCATTACTTTAGTAAGATTCTTGCCCTCACGCTTGTGTTGATTGGCAATATCAATGGCAGCCATCAGATTATTGACAACAAGTTGAAAACAGTCGCGCCCATGGATTGCTGCGTATGTTTCTGCATCACCTGCATTTATCGAAAACCTTATCGAGTGCAGGCCATTTTCCGCTAATTTCTCCAAGGTTGCACGATCGGCCAAAACGCCATTTGTTGTAACATACATGTAGTCAAAACCAGCTTCTTTACCAAAAGCTACAATCTTATCAAAATCAGGATGCAAAAAAGAGTCTCCATTTCCGATGAAGCCAATTTCTCGCGCGCCAGCAGCATAGCTGTCAAAAATAATCTGGCGTGCCAAATCAAGATCCAGCTTTACAACTTTCTCTTTTAATTCCGGCACACCGCAAAACACGCATTTCAAATTACAGGCATTAATAGTCTCAATAATAATTTTATCAGGAAAAGGCGGAGCTTCAACGAAGTTAGTTTTTGCTTTATCCCGTGCCATACGTTTTTTCAAAAATCCCATAATGTCCTCTATATATTATGTGCCACTACAAATTGGCTTCAGTATAACCGTTGATTCAGTACTGCTCGCTACACGTTGCCATCAAGATTAGCACGTTGATAGTCTTCAACAGTACCAATATCGATCCAGCTGCTTTGTAACTCATAGGTAAAAACATCTTTCTCGTCATCCAATAATACCCTGATAAGATTAGGCATGTCAAAAAATGTGTCTTCAGGAATATAATCCAAAGCGCCAGCCGACAACACATTTATACCGGCGCTGACCTGAAGTTGATATGTAGGTTTTTCCTTTATGGAGCTGACCCTGCCAACTTGATCACTCTGGATAACTCCAAATGGTATGGCGACTTCATGCCGCGATGTGACCATAGTGACATCAGCGCTGACACTTTCATGAAATGCCAGTATGGATGGCCAGAAAGTACGCGTCAGAATATCCCCGTTCATTACAATGCAGGGTCTATCCACAACGCCAGCTAGCCGTGACAGCACGCCAACCGTACCCATTCTTTTCTCTTCAGTCAGATACTTGATTTCCGCTCCAAACTTTGAGCCATCTCCAAAATAACTGCTGATATGCTCAGCCAGATAGTTTATCGTGATGTAAAAGTTTGAAAATCCCTGACTTACAAAAGAATGGAGAATACGCTCAAGAATAGGGACACCGCCTACCGGCAGCAGTGGCTTCGGGGTATTTTTGGTTATTTCCCCCAAACGGGTGCCCATACCGCCAGCCATAATAATTACCGGGTTGTCATAAACATCGCTGAAATATTTCTGAAGTTCATAAGCTGACCAAGCGCCAACCACTGTTTTGTTTTCATCAATTACCGGCACATGCAGTATATTGTTGTTATGCATCATGGATAGAACAGACATACGCGGTTCAGACGCAACAACAGTAACTGGGTTCCGATGCATCACTTCATGCAGTGGGGTATCCAGCGCAACGCTTTTAACCAGGGTCCGTCGAATATCTCCATCGGTTATAACACCAAGCAGCTGATCGCGCTGGTCCAAAACCATGGCAAAGCGCGCGGCATTGGTAGCGTCCATCCGCATAAGCATTTTGCTCAGGGTGGTATCCGGCGTATAGGTATATTTTCTCCAATCTTCCATAATCTTATCAAATTTTGCAAATGCTGCCAGTTATTACAAACAAATTACCAGTTCTGAAGCAATGTTGAAGAAAGAGCCTCAAATAAAACCTTTTCCGGCGCACGGCTACATTCAGCCATAGCCGCAAGCAAGCGACATGCCCTGCCCACGCTTTCGGCTGGAGACAAACTGTTTTCCCTTGCCTGCGCTGCAAAGATAGCCGCCCCCTGAGGTGCAAGTCCTCTCTTTATATCTATAAAGAAATCATCGTAACTTATGGAGCAGATTCCAGCAAGCTTTACAAACGGTGGAATTGTTGCAGGGCACTCTTTACGGCACATGTCCTGAATATCAGGAGCCGCGAATAATGACACGGCCGACATCCACGGCACATCGGCCCCTCTCGTAAGCTGGATGGCGTCAAAAAAGCTGGTTGAAAAGACTGTCAGCAGCAAATCACAGGCTAAAATTGCATCTTCAACAGTTCCCTCACGCCATATGACAAAAGGCTCCGGCAAGTTAAAGTTCTCCATGCTCTCGCGCGGATGAGGCCGATACAGGCAAGACAAACCGGACTGTAAAAGCAAACTTCTCGCGCAAGCGGAAAGAGTTTTGCTATATCCATCCAAATGATGCAGTGGCTGGCCAAAAAATATCGCTAGCCGCTCACCGCTTTTGATCGGGACTCGTGCTCGGGCAGCGTTGCGCCGCACTGGAATATTAATGTCGGAATAATGTGCATGGGCAGGTGAACCAATTGCCAAGACAGGTCGCTGACTTTGCTTCGCTGTAAGCTCACAGGCCATTTTGTCCAGAACAAAATAGACATCAGGCTCCTTGCAGGAGGGCGAATTCAAATACCCCCAATAATCCTGCATAGCTGCTACAGGAGCCGTAGAAAGTATGCATGCAGCCTCATCGACACCAAACTCGCCTTGTGGAGATATGCCAGTAAGGACTGCCTCCGGCGCAAAATCAGTTATTATCGGAGATAGACTCTCTATAATATGCCGGCACGATTCATCATCTGCGGCATCCGCAACATCAAGTGCCAAATTGCAGTGTGGCAGGCGAGAGCCGGAACAAACAGCGCCTGCCAACTCGCCTTGCGTCACCAGAAGCACTATATGTCCGGCAATGCTGGCAGCCTCTGCAACAGGCAAAATGTGACGCAAGCTGCCCACCTCGCGCGCTGCAAATAACAAGCGGCTCACTTTTAGGTGCACCTTGATGAATCATAAAGGGGGAACCATTGTTTCTTTGACTCACATAACGAAATCCAGTCCCATAACAACAGCATTTTACTCCACTCCCGTTCATCATCAATTTTTGCCGATTGCAGCCTGCATAAAGCTATAATCCTGAGCAGCCTCAAGCAATGAATCAATTGCTTTGTCGATAGTTTGGACACACTGCCGCCACTATCAGCATACTTTGCAACAAAGGCATCCAGTACTCCTGTGGTACCATTGCCATGAATCAATGCAAAGCGCTCAAGCACAAAAGAAAGCTCCAGCTCCGGCGGAAAAAAGTAAAAATGGCTATCTTCAAAATCCAGAATCTTCAGGCCATTTTCAGAAAAAAGCACATTGCCTGGATTTACATCGCCATGTAACGGAGAAGGTGCAGATAATCCATCAAAATCATCAAGCGAAAATGACCTAATAACCTCGCGCACCTTTGCCGGTTCAATGCAAGCCCTGGCATCTCCCGAAGCCAAAGCTGCATGCGTTTCGCGCATTTTTTGAATAAATGCAGAATTGTTATCTTTGATCAACTGTATATCAGGTAACGAAGCCAAGGACCTGTGCATCACGCCGAGACCATCAGCAAGAGCCATAAGCTGGGTTTCAGAGCCGACGGCAAAATACTCCCCATTGAACCACTCATAGGCGCAAAGCGCATGAACGGCATCAAAAGAGACAGGATAGCCCGGTAGCATGACAAGAACGGGTGCGCCGCTACTTGCGGACCACGCTGCGATACGATTGGCAAAAATATGCTGCTCAAGGTGAGTACTGGGTATTAACTTTAAAAAGACTCCCCTGCCTGCCTTCATTCCACGAAAAAAACGCTGGGGCGCATCACCAGCCAACATAGTTTCCCATGCATGGTTTTTCAGGCCTGTCAGTTCCGCAAATCTGGCTGAAAGCTCAGCGCCAACCGGAGAAAACAAAACCCTGGAGGGAAACAAACCTGCATGAGCCGGTTTACGCAGAGTGTCCTGGCGCATTCAGATTCCTTATGCCGTATAAATATCGGCCCAATGCAGTAAAACGCCCTGTGGCAAAGCGTGTTTAAAGCTCCATCCCTTCACCAGTTCCCAATATTCCGAACCAATGCCATCTTCAGCCGGAAAAGCAAAAGAAACGCTCTCCAGGCTTACCGTCTCTCCTGCCTGCACAGGCTTAGCAGTTACTATTCCCATGTGCGCCGAAGTTCCGACATTGCCTTTAATTACCCTATGTTGCGGACGACGGGGAGCACCAGACACGGCAAGGTAAACGTCATATATCTTGCGTAAAGTCTTTGCCATCCTGTCCAGAGGCATGGCATGGGAGATATCCTGATCACTTGCCGCGCGGTCAGGCACTATACCTTTTTCAAGAACCGAGTAGCCGAGAGCGGTGGCAGCATAGAGCATCTCTTCGCCATTGTAGTGATCAGACAGCCCGACAGGAAGCCCGAAGGCTTGCCTGTAACTATTGATGATATTTAAATTATGCGCCTCAGGCAATGCGGGGTGTCCATCGGGTGAATGTTCAAGCAGGATATGGTCCGCGCCCAATCTGCGCAATCGCTCAATGGTAACAGCCACGGCCGATAAAGGGGCCCGGCCCTCATCCACAATAAGAGGAACATTCAAAGCAGCTACAGCCTCGTGTAGCGCGGCATGGCGCAAATTGGAGGAAGCCAGCTTGAGCATGACCGCCTTCTGCTCTACGGCAAAAATAGCCCCTGCCTTGTCATAAACAGATAAAACAAGCTCAAGCCCAAGACTGGATGCACGCCTGAAAACAGCAGCATAATCCTCAAGCGGGACTACTTTTCGTTCAATAAGGGACCTATAGTTTTCAGCATGAACAACGCCATCCTCATCAACGTAGTGCTCCTGAATTTCAGTTTTGCGGCAAATTTCCGCATCGTGCAGCACTTCGCCCTTTAGCATAATGGGCAGTGCCTTGATATTGTCCCGCACCCTTGCAATTTCTTCGACAATGCGAACTCCGGCAGCTACGTCCTGATTAAAAAACGTACCGATTTCAGCAAGAAATACAGGAGGGTGCGAAGAATCAGAAAATATGGCGCCAATTGTGGACATAACTTATTCCGTATTTGTTAGGTTCAGTTCAAAAATATCGCAGCGTCAGTTATTATTGTAACTCATCAAAAATTCTGCCATAGCAAAATCCAGTCTGGTATCAATGTCAATTGAACGCTCTGGCGGCATCTCGTAAGCGCTGGTCGCTCCAGAAGCCATAAAGTTTGCATTCTCCATAAACCATGCCGTATCAACAAGGTAAATTCCGCCATTCGGAGCAAATACTTCTGGCCGTAACTGACGTCGTGGTTCAACTCTACCATGCATAAGCTGGTATAAAATACCGTCATTCATAGTGTAAGACAAAAAGGGAGACTGATGAAGGCTACAGACGCTGACACAGCAAGGCAGCCCGCGCTCCCAAAAAATATCACAGGCGGCATCGATATCGCTTCCTGTACGCAGTGGTGATGTGGGTTGCAGAAGGAGCACCGCATCAAAGCTCTCACCTTGAGCGGCCAAACTGCCTAGCGCATGAGTAACAACTTCCACAGAAGTTGCTGTGTCACCGCTAAACTCCAGCGGCCTGCGCAACGGCTCGGCACCGTATTCACGCGCAACACTTAAAATTTCATCGTCCTCAGAGCTTACCAGGCATCTGGTCACATTGGCTGAAGCCTTAGCCGCATCAATACTCCAGGCCAATAATGGTTTGCCGTGAAATGGCAGTATGTTTTTGCGCGGTAATCCCTTTGAACCACCTCTCGCCGGTATCACAGCCAGAATCTTTTTCATTTACCGGCAACCTCACGCCCAGACCGGGGTCTTGAGAACCCACTCGCCATACCTGTTTCTGGTAAAAAGATCAGGATTATAATACCTGTCAACAATTTCGTAGAACTCCCTGAGCGTATATCCGGCAAAGGAGCAAAAATCCTGTACGGCCCGTTGATCAAGTTTATGATCATATTCGCGCACCAGTTTCACACCCTCTTCGCGGCTAATCAGTCCGTATCTTATAAATTTAGAGGCATAGTCAGTGGCTGTGGCGTGTCCGAATTTTGGGTACTTCAACCAGGGGTGAACAAGATAGGCCATGCTATCTACCTGATCAAAACATTCAAATGTATGCTCCCGATCCCACTCGTGGCGCAAATCCATAAAACCCATGCGCTTTGCGCTTATATAATTCTCATAGCTATTCCAGCGTATATAATAGCTCAGATAAACCGGCTCGAGTTCAAACTCAGCCAGTTCAGCCTCCGGGTTGCGGCACAGGCAAAGGTCTTCCTCTGTGACTTGGGGCCCGATGAGTTCGGCAAAAGGTATATCCGAAGCCACGCCGTTATTGATCTGTGCTTTGGCTGACGGAGTCTCCACCCGCTCGTGCCCACCGTATTCATACCCGACGTTCTCGCCATAAAAAATAAGCGGTAGCCTGAATTTCAGGCCCATGATAATCGGGTATGTATAAATCAGCCGGTCTATGAACCAGGTTGGTTTGCCCCATTTCTCAAAGCATGTGCGCATGAGTGACTTTTGTGCACGGATATTTGGTTTGATGGAAATAATATTACAGCCGAAAGCTTCTGAGATGTTTTTCAAGTTATGTGCGCCGGTGGCGGTTGTGGTAAAATTATCCTCAACGGATACCAGCAGTGGATTCATGCCAAGTTTTTCCTTGACTGTATAAATCTGGACATGGCTGTCTTTGCCGCCGGAAACCGCAATAATGCAATCATAGGAATGTTTGCCGTACTTGCCACGGTGCTTGTCGCATAAACGCTCAAGCTCATTCCAGCGCTGGACCCAGTCGGTATGGTCTTTTTTTTCTTCAGCCCGGCAAGCCTGGCAGACTCCTGCATCATCAAAATAAATGCCCGGACGTGTATCCGGCATCACGCACTTTTTACAAAACCGCATGCCAACTCCAATATAAAATTGCTTACGTTTTATAACTATAAAGCAAGATTGATACCCAAACAAAGCCTGTAAGACGGTCAATATCGGCTTTGCCTCTAACTATAAAAAAGTATCAAACAAAATCAAGCCAGCTTGAAGGAATCAATGTATCTTGCGCTACCGCTTCAGGAGCAACTTTCCCGACCATAAAATCCCACAGCATTGGGGATATACCGCTACCCGGACGCTTGGTCGTAAGATTTTCAGCATCAAGAATCTCGCCGGCGCGAATATCTCTGGCTGCCACAAGAGACTTACGGGCTATACGTATATTGCCCATTTCCGATGCCGCAGCCCGCTTTACGCCATCGCCCATGGCCGCTTCCACATTGCGGATACTTTGCACCATTGCAGCCAGTTCGTGCGGCTCCAGACTGGCCTTATGGTCTGGGCCTTCCATATTTTTGTCCAGCGTAAAGTGTTTTTCAATAACGGTGGCGCCCATGGCAACGGCAGCAACAGGAATTTCAATGCCCGGCGTATGATCAGAATAGCCCACGCCTGCCACTCCCGGAAAAGCCTCCCGCATGGTGCGCATGGCCATCAGGTTTACGTCCGCGAAAGGGGCGGGGTATTCTGTTGTGCAGTGAAACAGCGTGATCTTGCCACGCGGAGTGCCTGCCTGCTCGAGCGTACGAATGGCAGCGTCCACTTCATCCAGAGTAGACATGCCGGTGGAGAGCAACAGTTCCAGCCCAAGCGCGCCGACCTGACGCAGGTAAGGCAGATTTGTGATCTCGCCAGAAGGTATTTTGATAGCGTTCAGGCCTAGACGGCAAAGAACATCTACTGAGTCTTGATCGAACGGAGTAGCAAGAAATTCAATACCAGCGTCACGACAAGTCTCTTTCAACATCGCAAGTGAAGTCTCTGTTAGCTCAAGGCGAGCAAGCATTTCTTCTTGTGATTCGTCAGCGCCGGTTGTTTTGAGCTGATATTCCGCCTTGGGTGCGTGCCTTGTAACGACAGCAGCTGCTTTGAAAGCCTGGAATTTGGCGACATCTGCACCTGCCTCTGCTGCGGCATACACAAGTTTTTTAGCCAAATCCGTATTTCCGTTGTGATTAACACCTATCTCAGCGATGATCAGTGTTTTATGTACCATTTAAACTCTACCTTTTTAAAAGTAAGTATCTTCAGCGGAGAATATTCCCCTATACCTTCGGACAATGTGTGGATTACATCCATATTTGCAGTTGAGAGATTTACAACAATCGGCGTAAATGCGCATGAAACAAGTAACGCGTTGAAAAAACATTCTCATTTTCAAACAATCATCCACCACCGCCCGAGGCGGTGGCGAATGCACCCCCTCGCAGTTGTTAGCACCGGGGTGAATTACAAAAACAACTTCACAGGCAACGCGTGTTGGTCCAGTTACTGCCCGAGGACCCCAAGTCTGAAGTGCAATACAGTTTTTCTAGCCATCTTGATGCGTTGAGATGGCTTACTACTCTACTTTTCTCTGGGGGGAGATGACCTGTCCATCTTGGATATTGGTGGAAATATTAGCACCATTCGTGATAAATACGTTATTCCCTATTTGAACTTCAGACAAAATCGTTGCGCACATGCCTATTACACTTTGATTACCAATAGATACAGAACCACCGAGGACAGCATTTGGTGCAAAAAATACTGTATCTCCAACAATGCAATCATGAGAAATGAGCGCGCGTGTATTCACAAAAACATTATTCCCTATGATACAATTCGTGCCAATATATGCTTGAGCATGGACGAATACCCCATCACCAAAGGCCACACCTTTTTCAATGTGAGCCGTAGGATGAATAATTGTTGGCAATTCAAAGCCAATGCGTGTTAGTCGTGCATGTATTCGGTCTCTTGCTGTTAGGTCATAGTAGCTGACAACAGCGTTGCAGGCTTTATGCACACCACATGTAAATAGATATTGCAGAATTTCATCGTCATCACCCTTGATAACAGGAATGCCCAAGATTTCATCGTCTTCATCGTAACAATCTTGTTCCAAAATACCAACGATGCTGTAGATACCTTGCGCTCGTATTGTTTCTATTACCAATTTCGCGGCTCCACCACCTCCAAGTACAATCAACGCATCTCTATAATCTGGACATTGCACAAGTATTTCTTTCAGCTTTTCAAGCTGCGAAACTGGCTCATTCTTATTATGATTTTGCCAGCGCCGCACATCCTCTTCTTTAAGCAAGACATTCTTTGGCAACAAAGAAAGATCAATACCTTGCGCCATGGCATACTCTCTTGCTTTTCTAGTCAACTGCGCAGGATGCTGGTTGTCACTTGGAATATGCTGCACATCTAAAAGTTTGCTCACATCAATGCTGCGCGATTGTGTGATAATCCCCAAGATATTACCCACAGGATATTTTGCATTGTCCTCTACCAACGGAAAAAAATACCCACTTTCCGGGGCCAATAAGTCTTCAACATTTTTGGTAGTTTCGAGTGAAGCTAGACTATCACCCTTGAGAACTGCATCGCCAGCAGTGCGATTCCATGCCAAGTATACTTTGTTTTCATTTGGGTTAAGCTGCGGCATTACTATATTAATACAGTTATCCATTATACTTCCTTAATGTCTAGAATTCATGCTTTTATAGCAGCGATAAGTTGTTCCGTGGCAGGATGTATATAGTCCTCCACTTCTCTGGCAGAAGAAATGTATGCCTCCCGAAGCCCGATGCGTTCAACGTTGCGGTGATAAGAGCGCAATGCATCAGCGCTCATGATCTGCACAGCCACTTCGGCTGACCATCCAAAATTGGTATATGCCTCGTCAAGTACCACTACATGCTTTGAGTCGGAGGAAATCAAGGAGTAAATATCATGAAATGGAAGTGGGGAGACAAGCGATGGACAGATGATCTCCACCGCAAATTCGTCTTCTATCATGAGCTGCATTGCGGTATCAATAGCAGTAAGAATGCCTCCACCGTAACAAATAATTGTTGCAGACACCTTTTCGTCCAGCGTCAGTCGAATCGTAGGCAGGTGTTCGTTTTTTTGCTGATAATAAAAAAGTCCGGCTTTTCCTGCTATTGGCTTCACCAACTCCATAGGGTAAAGCTGCTTATTTTCAACAAAAATGGCTGGTGAATCCATACTCTCAAATAAGTTGCAAAGCAACGAACCTGGGTTGTGATAATGTGTCGGAGCTATTACTGCCAAATTAGGAAAGCCCATGAACAATTTTTCCATGGATTGACTGTGGGTGGGGCCGTAACCGCGCTGACCACCACTTGGCATGCGAAACAACACGGGTACATCAACCTGGTTATTGTACATCCATTTGAATTTTGCAGCGTGGTTCAACACTTGATCGACAATTAAGGTGGAAAAATCACCAAACATGATTTCCACGATCGGTCTTTTGCCGTTCAAGGCCAAACCGTTTGCAATTCCGGCTATTCCTGCCTCACTGATTGGTGTAGAAAATACCCGCTTTGGAAAAGCAGTGGATAACCCCTTGGTGACCTTAAACGCGCCACCGTATGGGTCCAAGATATCCTCACCCAATAGTAAGGCATCCGGGCACTCCTTAAAAATTTCCATGAGCGCGGCATTGAGGGATTCCAGAACTGTTCCCCCAGCGATCTCCCTGTTTCTTGGTTGCATCACAGAGAGATTACTCATGGTGGAACTTATACCACGCGTAATGTCCAAAAAATGTTCGGCATGTTCCTGCATCACTTCCGGTAGGCAGGCGGTTACCTGCTCTTTGGCACGTTCAATTTCTGCTGTATAATGCTGATCGCTGATGCGGTTTCTTATGAGAAGTAGCGGGTCTTTTTTCGCCCAATCTGCTTTTTCTATGGCATCACGAAAATCGTCACCCTTGCTGTGTGGGCCTAAGCGGTACGTTTTGACAATATGCACAAGGGGTTTGCGGTGTGAGCGCACATATGCGAATGAATTTGCAAAAGACTGATACAACTCGACAACATCGTTGGATTCTATTTCAGTACAATTTATTGCAAACGCTCTGACACGATCGCCAATACTTCCAGCCCGACCAAGAGAACTTGGCGTAGTTTGTGCGTATCCGTTATCCTCAACAACGACTAGTAAGGGGATGCTCCATAGCGATGCCATATTAAGCGTCTCATAAACAATACCTTCGCCCCATGTTCCATCGCCAAGGAAGGCAACCGCAATGGCTGGTTCACTGTTTATTTGTGCGCCCATGGCATACCCAGCCGCACATGGTAACATTCCACCCTGAATGCCGTTGGTGAAAAAGCGCCCCTTGCACAAATGCTGACTACCGCCTCGTCCGGCACACACTCCAGTTCGTTTGCCTGCAATTTCGGCTAGCATGTCTTTGATTTCATCAGTGTATGCAATGTAGTGCCCGTGGCAACGGTGATTGCTGAATACTGCATCTTCTGGGCTTATGTGTGCAAGGCAGGAAACCGCGACAGCTTCCTGCCCAAGTGATGTATGCGTTGTTCCAGAAAGTTTTCCTTCGGAAAAAAGTGAGAGAAGAGTTTCTTCCGTTATTCTAATCAGTGCCATCTTTCTAAACAATTCATGCAATATGGTGTCATCCATGTGACCATGTCCTCGCCTTTAATTTCTTTCTTTATCTATAGCAAAACAGTTATGTCGCGAGATACTGAGCCTACCCACAGTGAGCTGCTGCCCCTCTCGTTGGGTATAGGGTTGATTTTTCTCCCGGAACTATCCCGGCGCCATCCAGTCAAGCGTGCCATGTTCCTACGCCGCTGCATCTAGAAATTTTCCGGTAAACTCGTGTAATTATCCATGCGTAGCCTGCGTGCCTACCATCCACGCAGGTGCCGCGCACAGAACGTTAGCAGGACTGAGTGGTTCCACAGGCCTACGATTGCCAGGGCGCGATTCCGGCGACAAGCTCCACTGTTAGTTGGAACCTGTCTAGCCTGCTTGTATGACCCGCAAATGGCTCGGACGGCGGGTCTGTACCAGACATAATAGCAGACGTATTGATGCCGATACTTCAACCAGCTCGCGCAAGCGTTGCCGAAGAGCGGCATCGGGATCTTCGGCTAGTGCTCAACGAGCGGTACATCGATTGACAAAGCCCTTACAGGTCTAGCCGTGCGTAGCCTTGGACGTCTCGCAGTATGACACGGGACCACAAATTTTTTTGAGAGCACATTCTTGAGCACAGAAATATCCAGCGCTTGCTCACCTCCCAGCGTTCTGAACTGGGAGTTTTCTTCTTCAAACTACCGTAGAGTCTTGGCGTCATGCACGTTCATACCACCGAATTTGCTGTTCCAGAATGTTAACGGGACTTCCTTTAAACCCTTCTTGCGTATCACGCGCATCAAGCCAGTAAACTCCACCCCAGTCAGGTTGCAGTGAGGCAGTTGCTCCCTCAGCGTTTACAGTCTTCCGCACAAATATGTTTGCATTGTACTTTGTGAAGACATGCCATTTTCTTCAGCCACAGTATCGTAGTGTCTCTTCATTATTTCGTCATAATCTTCTGAATTCATAAATCTCTCGGTTTATCGAGAAAAATGTTACCCAAAGCTCAATAGTTATTACGCGTTTTGCCTAACAAC
>JAJDJF010000036.1 GCA_030267065.1 Desulfovibrio sp. OttesenSCG-928-C06
GCGGCAAGTTTTGTTGTGCCGCAAAGCAACGGTGTAACATGGTATGCTGTATTAGCATATACAACAGGTACACATATGGCACGCCAAAGCCTGAGCCGGTGTAAAACAAAACAAGAACTTCAATCGCTCAAGCGCCCCCAATCGGATGCAACGCCGCGCGTTGCCGGGGGGAGGATTCTTAAGGAGGGCCAGATCTGAAAAGGACAAGCCCCCTCCTTAAGCGCCGCAGGCGAAAAAACACAACTTAAAATAAATCAGATAAAAATATGCATCCACATAGCCAAAACAAGCCACATATGGGCCATACGGACCATTCATCAAGGACTTTACCGGACGGCACCCCCAAGCTCAAACTGATTGCCTGGGAAGTGACGCGCTCGTGCAATCTGGCCTGCAAGCACTGCCGGGCCGAGGCGCATACCGAGCCGTACCCCGGCGAACTGGACAACGCGCAGGCCAAGGCCCTGATTGATACCTTCAAGGAAACCGGCGATCCGATCATCATCTTCACAGGCGGCGAACCGCTGATGCGCAAGGACGTGTTCGATCTGGTGCGTTACGCCAACGGCAAGGGGCTGCGTTGCGTCATGGCTCCCAACGGCACGCTGATCACCCCGGAAACCGCGCGCGAGATGAAGGAATCCGGCATCCAGCGCTGTTCGATTTCAATCGACGCGGCAACAGCCGCCGAGCATGACGCTTTTCGCGGCGTACAGGGTTCTTTTGAGGCCTCAATGCGCGGCATTCAGTATCTTAAAGACGCGGGCATCGGCTTTCAGCTGAACAGCACGGTCACCAAGGACAACCTGCACAGCTTCAAGGATATCTTCAAACTGGCGGAAAGCCTTGGCGCGGAAGCATGGCATATCTTCCTGCTGGTTCCCATGGGCCGCGGCGCGGAGATTCAGGATCAGGTCATCACCGCCGCCGAGTATGAGGAAGTGCTGAACTGGTTCTACGACTTCCGCAAAACCACCTCCATGCACCTTAAAGCCACTTGCGCGCCGCATTATTACAGAATCATGCGCCAGCGCGCCAAAGAAGAAGGCCTCAGCGTGACCCCGGCGGAATTTGGCATGGACGCGATGACGCGCGGCTGTCTTGGCGGCACCGGGTTCTGCTTTATCAGCCATACCGGGCAGGTACAGCCCTGCGGCTATCTGGAACTGGACTGCGGCAACGTTCTTGAAACTCCGTTCCCGGAAATCTGGCGTAATTCCAAGCCGTTCCTGCAATTCAGGAATCAGGACGAGTACGAGGGCAAGTGCGGCAGTTGCGAATACCACAAGGTTTGCGGCGGCTGCCGCGCCCGGGCGCACAGTCTTACCGGCAACCACATGGCCGAAGAGCCGCTTTGCAACTACCAGCCCCGGAAAGCCCGCTAGTTCGCCGTGAGCAAGGCAAAAAAGAGCGGAGCGGAACTGGTAAGAATAGCCTCGTTTCTGGATTTGGGCACAGCTTATGTGGCGCGTTCACAGCTGGAAGGCTGCGGCATCCGCTGCTTTCTCGCCAACGAGCATACGGTGAGCATCCAGCCGCTTTATGCCAACGCGCTGCAAGGCATTGAGCTGATGGTCTTTGCCGCTGATGCGGAAGAAGCCGCAAGCCTGCTGCGCAATGAATTCGCGCCGGAAGATTTGCTTGCGGAAGAAAAAGATATGGCTCCGGAGCTGGAAACAGCGCTTTTTGAGCCGGAAGCCACCTGCCCGTCCTGCGCCAGCCCCAAAACCCGGCGTATCTGGATTAGCAGGCTTTTTCTGCTTTTTACATGGCTTACCGGCATTCCGCTGGGAACGCGCAGGCCGGTTTATCGCTGCGGCTCCTGCGGGCATGTCTGGCGAGAAACTCCGGACAAGACTACAGGCGCAGACAAGCCGCAATAGTCGCGGTTTGTTATTCCCGCTAATTAACACTATACTGGCGACAGAATAATAAAGCGTAGCAACACAGTTACGCGTTCACACCCTGTTCTGGCTGAACTGGCGTAGGCCGGATACAGGATGCCAACCGGCTGCCGGAGGCAGACATACATGACAAACACACCGGAAGAGCTTGATGGCGGGGCCATTTCTGAAACCCCGGCCCTTGATGAAGAAACCCTGAGCGAGAGCGAACGCTCCCTGCTCAGCCTGATCCAGTCCGGCTTCCCGCTGGAGCCGCGCCCTTACGCCATACTTGGCAAAGAGCTTGGCATAAGCGAGGGCGAGGCTCTGGATATCGTGCGTGGCCTGCGCGACAAAAAAATAATCCGCCGCCTTGGGGCCAACTTTGACTCGGCAAAACTTGGATTCAGAAGCACCCTCTGCGCCGCAAAGGTGCCGGAACACAAACTGGACGAATTCATTGCCGCCGTAAATTCCAACCCCGGCGTTACCCACAACTATCTGCGCGACCACAACTATAACATCTGGTTCACCATGATTGGCTCCTCGTGGGACAAAGTGCTGGAAGACCTTGCTGCCATTGAGGAGAAAACCGGCATCAGCATACTCAACCTTCCGGCCACCCGGCTTTACAAGATCAAGGTGGACTTCAAGCTGGACTAGGTTGTGAGGCATTCAGAGTGATTTTGTTCTCTCGCTGCGTCAGGCCAGACTGCGCCATGGACCATCGCCGGATGAATTACACCAGAGAAAATGCGCCTGAAAAATTGCGCTAGAGAGAGTGCGCCAAAGAAAGTGCGCCAGAGAAAGTGCGTAAGATAAATCGCAAGTGAAAAAACCTGTTATTTAACAGGAAGCGGACTAAAATCGGCTGTATCTATGCAAAAAAGACTTTTGCAAAACAGTAAAAACTGACCAATATTGAGGAGCCGCCATGAAAAAATATAATTTGAATTCGATCTTTTTTAGTCCAGCCTATACCACGGCCTCGGTAGTGAACTACATTGCCGAGGGCATGGCCTCATGCTGCGCCGGGGAAGAACCGGCAGAGCATGATTTGTCCGCCCCCGGCTGGAGCGGCGGAGAAATCCGCTTTAACAGCGGCGATCTGGCTATTTTTGGTGCGCCGGTTTATTCGGGCAGAATCCCCAAACTGGCTGCCGATCGGCTCAAAACGTTCAAGGGCGACAACACCCCGGCCGTGATAACCGTTGTTTACGGCAACAGAGCCTACGAGGACGCCCTGCTGGAACTCAAGGATCTGGTGGAAGCACAGGGCTTTAATGTTATTGGCGCAGCTGTTTTTGTGGCCCAGCACTGCATGCTGACCGATGTGGCGCAAGGCAGGCCGGATATTGACGACAAGGCCAAAGCCATTGAGTTCGGGCAAAAATGCGCCTGGAAGCTGGTCAACCTTGAGCAGGCTCCGGCAGAGCAGAAGAACGCCAAGCTGGAAGTCCCGGGCAATTCGCCTTACCGCGAGGTTCCGGCCGGGCCGGGGCCCCGTCCGCTGGGCGATGACAGCTGCACAAACTGTCAGGCCTGCGTGAACAACTGCCCGGTTCAGGCTATCCCGGCTGGCGATCCCAAAAGCACCGGCGACGCCTGCTTTGCCTGCTGCCGCTGCATTGCCGTTTGCCCTGTACAGGCGCGCAAACTGCCCGAACCAGTGCGCGACCGACTGGAACAGTTCCTCGGCCCGCTGCGCAGTGTGCGCCACGAACCGGAATTTTACCTGTAGAACAAGGGAGGTTCCCCATGTTTCATAATCAAACCGAATCAAAAGCAATACGGCTGTGGCTTTTGCCGGTCGCCCTGCTCGCGGCCCTGCTGCTTTGCTCCTGCGGCGAGAAAAAGGTGAGCGAGCCGGTTACGGAACCGCTGCCGCACTCCTACATCTACAACGCTACGCGCGTGGAAGACGCCAGCGGCTCCCCGGAAGTCACACTGCTCAGGACCGCAAAAGACGCGGCTCTGGCTCTGCAGGTCCGTTACCCGGCCAGCAGCTTTGAAAGCGCGTCAGAATGCTATCAGGTGGTTACGGCGACCCCGGTAACCGGCAACCAGACCATCGATAACGAGCTGGAACTCTGGAGCGCGCGCCAGCGCAACAGCCAGATGGAAGAGTTCAAAGCCAACTGCGGCGACTCCCCGCGCCCCGCGCAGCTCTACCAGACCTACGAGAACAGCTTTACCAGAGGCAACGCCATCTCTGTTCTGATGTTCACCAGCGTGGACACCGGCGGCGCGCACCCGGCAACCGGAATCACCTCCATGAGCTTTGACATGCGCGACGGCAAAAAGCTGGAATACGCGGATATCTTCGCCACTCAGGAAGGACTGCTGGAATTCCTGTCCGACTACGCTTACCGGGCACTCAAGCCCAACCTCGGGCAGTTCTGGGAAATGGGCGATATGTTTGTTAACGGACTCAAGCCTGAGCCGGAAAACTTCAAAAACTTCGCGCTGGTTCCGGACGGGCTGGTCATCATCTTCCCGGCTTATCAGGCCGCGCCGTACTCGGCTGGCATCCAGAGCTTTTTTGTGCCGCTGACGGAGCTGATAAAGTTCCGCCCGCTGCCGGGTATCTGGCAATAACGCAGCGAGTGTGGCTGGTATGTAAATAAATCCGGGCCGTCTGTTCAGACGGCCCGGATTTATTTGTGGCTGGTTTATTTTATGCCTCCGGCGGCTGGGGGAAATGATTTCCCCCAGACCCCCTCAATATATGCTTAAACTTTTATACTGCTATTCTTCGCCGCGTTCAGCCATTTCGCGGCGGTTTTGCATCATTATGCGCATCCGGCGCAGGTGGGCCAGCGCCGCAAATCCCCAGCCCAGAATCCAGAGCATGGTGACTATCATAAAAATCATCCGCTCGGCTTCGGGCCAGGCCATTATGTTCCCGCTACGCATCTTGTAAGACCAAAAAATGTAGACGGGGCAAAGCAAAAACAATGCAAGCCTGAAAATACGCATGAACATTGTCCCGGCTTTGGCTGGCTTTTCTGTCTGGTTGCTCATTATAACCATCCGCTTGAATTATATTGATTTACTTAGCCACTTTGAATGCGGGGAAAGACAGGCTTTCTTTTAAACAGCCAGCACGCCCCGCGCAAGCACTCTCTTACCCCAAAGAAGCGGCAAAAGCAAAAAGACAGCCCCGGAAAACTGTTTTCCGGGGCTGTCTTATCACATTCATCCGTTATAACGACACAGGCGGGACTAGTATTCTCCGGCCTGCTTTTTCACATCCAGCACAATCTTCCAGAAGATGGTCAGGGTAGTGATGCCGATGCCAAGCACACCAAGGCAAATCAGAATCTCAGCCAGCGAGGGCGTGTACTTGGTAATGGTTTCAAACACGTTGGGGGTCATGCCGCCAATCATCATGCCGAGGCTCTTGTCAATCCAGGCCGAGCCGACCAGCATCATGAGTATCCACGGCAGCAGACGCATGTTGTTGCGGGTTGAGGGCAACAGCAGCAGAGCCAGCGAGAACAGGGCCAGAGCGGCGGCTCCCCACATCCAGAAGTTGATCCAGTAGATCTGCCCTTCGTGTCCGGTAAACAGGAAGGCGATGGGGTGCATGTGGCCCGGCGTGCCGCTGTAAAAGGCGGTGAACACTTCCATCAGGTAGAAGAACACGTTCAGAGCCATGGCGTAGGTGATGATCTTGCTCATGGTTCTGGTAGCAGCCTCGCCAATGTCAAAGCCAATCAGGCGCTTGAGCAGGAAGCAGAGCAGCAGCAGGATGGAAGGACCGGCGCTGAAAGCCGAAGCAATAAAACGCGGGGTCACAATGGCCGAAAGCCAGTAGTGGCGTCCGGGCAGGCCTTGCAGAATCAGGCCTTCAACAATCTGGAAGAACAGCGTACAGGCCACAGCCAGAATAATCACCGGCTTCATCCAGCAAGGCGGTTCCATACCGGCCCGCTCGTGCTCAAGCAGTACCCAGCCAACAAACATGAACAGGCCCATGTAGCCAAAAATGGCCACGTTGTCCCAGAACATCATCGAGTTGGGGCTGGGGTGCAGCATAACGTTAAGCATGCGCTGCGGCTGCCCAAGGTCAACCAGAATGAACAGCCCGGCCATGGATGCGGCCGCGATGCCCATAAAGATAGCCAGGGTAACCAGCTTGTGGAAGGGCTTGTAGTTGTGCAGAAAGGCCGGAATAAGCACCACCGCAACACTGGCGGCAACCCCGCCGAAGAAGTTGAACTGGGCGATGTAAAGGCCCCAGGACACGTCTCTGGAAAGGCCGGTTACAGAAAGGCCGAAAATAAGCTGCACAATATAGGCCACGCCGCCTATGGCGATAAGTCCGCCAATGGCAACGAGCCAGATATAAAAGAGCGGGGAGCCTTTAAGCAGTCTGTCAAGCATGTTTCACTCCCTCCCTAGATAATGTAGTAAACGTTGGGCCCGGTGCCGAGGCTGGGCTTGCGCAGCAGGCTGTAATTCTCGCGCAGGAGCTTCGAGATTTCCGAATCCCGGTCGCCCAGATCGCCGAACACAATGGCCCCGTCGGAGGCTTCCACACAGTACGGCAGCTTTCCTTCAGCCAGACGCTCGGTGCAGAAGTTGCACTTTTCCACCACGCCGCGCATGCGCCGGGGGTAACGCTGGTTCACATCCTCCAGAAAGTCGGAAGGATTGTGGAAGTTGAAGCTACGCGCGCCGTAGGGGCAGCCCACCATGCAGTAGCGGCAGCCCATGCAGCGGTGCGGGTCCATCACCACGATGCCGTCCTCCCGCTTGAAGGTGGCCCCGGTGGGGCAAACCTTGGTGCAGGCGGGGTTTTCGCAGTGGTTGCACAAAAGCAGAAAACGCTTGGACATCAGGTCCTCAAAGTTATGATCCTTTGCGGTCTCAGCCAGACTGTCCGGGAAGGACTTGGCGTAGCTGTCCGCCCAGATCCACTTTATTTCCTGATCGCCGGGAATGTTCGGCACGTTGTGCGGCTTGTGGCAGGATTCCGCGATCTGCTTGATCAGGGCCGGGTCCTGCAAACGGTTCACAAACATTGCCATGCCCCAGCGCTTGGCGGTAAGTCCCTTGGCCTGATAAGCCGGGCCTTTGACTTCTTCGGCTGCGATGCCGGTAAGGGGAGCAACCCCGGTCACGGCGGCAGTGAGTCCAGCCGCCGAAACACCGGCTATTTTCATGAATTTTCTTCTGGAAAGTTTCATTGTTGGTTCCCCTTCGGCTCTACGTGGCAATCCCAGCAGTACGGGTCAACAGAGTTGCTGGTGTGGCAGGTGTCGCAAAAATCCGGCTTGTTGGCGTGGCAGCTCATGCAGGTATTTTGCAGGTTGATGTCCCACTTGTTGCCGTTGGCGTCCACATACTCGCGCTTGCCTTCACGCACGGCCATGTCGCGCCAGGTATCCAGAAGCTGCATATGCTCGGCCCGCATGTAATCACGGGTAGAGACGCATTCCTTGTATTCGGTGGGCAGCGCGATTTTCGGACGCTCATAAACATCGTCGCCCGTGAACAGGCTGAAAAGGAAGTTCAACCAGAAGGGTGAGGTGAAAAGCACAACAAATGCCCCCAACCCGCCCATGATGAACATTCTGTCGTTGATCAGCTTGGGCTTCATCTCATCGATGAAATCTTTGATCAGGTCTTTGAGCATTATTCTTCTCCTCCCTCGCCGTTGTCCGCGCCAGCATCCGCAGCGGCGTCATCCGCCTCTGCTCCGCCCGTCAGTTCCTCGGGCATTTCATCCTCTTCCTCCGGCTCATCGGGAACATTCGGCAAATCTTCCTGACGCAGGTCCATGGTGCGGCGCTTTTCGCCCTTCATAACCAGCGCGTTGGCCACCAGTTCGTGCAGGCCGACAACATTCACGCCCGGCGCCCAGTAGTCGGCGAGCGGCGGGAGCGTTGCGCGGTCAATAGCGCAAATGCAGGCCAGAGTGTTCACGTCATGCTTTTCCTGCACATGCCGGAGCGCGTTACCACGCGGCAAGGCTCCGCGCATGCGGATTTCCATGATTTCTTCGGTGTTCAGGCCGGAACCTGCGCCGCAGCAGAAGGTCTGCTCGCGGATGGTGTTCTCGGGCATTTCAAAGAAGTTGTTACAGACGTTTTGGAGCACATAGCGCGGCTCTTCCAGCATCCCCATGGCCCGGGCCGGGTTGCAGGAGTCGTGGAAGGTCACGTTCAGGTGGTCGTTACGCGAAAGGTCCAGATTCAGCTTGTTGTGCTTGATGAGGTCAGCCGTGAATTCCGCAATGTGCACCATCTTGGTGGAAGCGGCGTGCTTGAACACGGTGCCGGTAATCGGGCTTTTGGGCACTTCCATGCAGGAAGGCGTGGGGCCGTTCATGGTGTCCATGTACTGGTGCACCACGCGCCACATGTGCCCGCATTCGCCGCCAAGAATCCACTTGGCGCCAAGGCGGTCGGCCTCGGCGTACATCTTGGCGTTGATTTTCTTCATCATGTCCGCCGAGGTGAACAGACCGAAGTTACCGCCCTCGGAGGCGTAGGTGGACAGCGTGTAATCCAGCCCGATTTCGTGGAAGAGCATCAGATAACCCATAAAGGTATAGATGCCCGGATCCGCAAAAACGTCGCCGGACGGGGTGATAAAGAGCACCTCGTGGCCCGGCTCGTTAAAGGGCGGGTCAATGCGCACGCCGGTGATTTCCTCGATATCGTCACAGAGGAATTCTACGATTTCCTTGAAGGCGTGCGGCTGGATGCCAAGGTGGTTACCGGTGCGGTTACAGTTGCTGACCGGGTCCATGATCCAGTGCAGGCCAAGGCCCAACTCGTGCAGCAACTCGCGTACGATCATGGTGATTTCGGCGGTGTCGATGCCGTAGGGGCAGAACAGCGAGCAACGGCGGCATTCGGTGCACTGGTAGAAGTAGTAGAACCACTCCTTGATCACGTCCTTGTCGAGCTTGCGCGCCCCGGCTACCTTGCCGAGAAGTTTACCTGCGGTGGTGAAATCCTTGCGGTAGACCGAGCGCAGCAGTTCCGCGCGCAGCACCGGCATGTTTTTCGGGTCGCCGGAGCCGATGTAGAAGTGGCATTTGTCCGCGCAGGCACCACAGCGCACACAGGTATCCATGAACACCTTGAGCGAGCGGTATTTTTCCAGACGCACCTTAAGCGCGTTGTAGATGATTTTTTCCCAGTTCTTGGGCAGTCCCCAGTCCTCGTTTTCCGGGGCCCAGGTGTGCGGGTTGGGCATGCCGAGCCCGCGCATGGTGTCTTCCTTGGCGGGGTAGGCGTAGTTGCCCGGACGGAACTCGGGCTTTATGTCCATCCAGCCCTTTTGGGGAACGGAATATGATATGCTTTTGGCCAGTTCGGCCGAATTAGGCATTTTAGACATGTGGCAGACTCCTTAACCCGCAGCGTTCTCAGGTTCTTTTTCCAGGGGAAGCCCGGCTTCAGCCATGGCCTCACGGAATTCGTCCTCGTACTCAGCGTAGGTGCGGTACTTTTTGGGCGGGTTCCAGGGGTTGATATGGCGCACGGCCCGCGAGTTGGCGGGCAGGTTGCGCGTGGGCGAAAGGAATACACCGCCCATGTGCATGAGCTTGCTGAACGGGAAGTACATGAGCAGCACGCTCACAAAGAACAGGTGCAGATAGAACATGCTGCTGATGCCTTCAGGAATCGGCTGGCCCCAGTTAAAGCCAACCACATTCATGATCAGTACCTTGACCGAAGAAATGTCGGTCTTGTCAAAGTAACGCATGCAGATGCCGCTCAGGGTAACGCCCAGCAGCAGGAACAGCGGAAAGTAATCAGAAGGCAGCGAGATGTAACGAATCCGGGGCAGCAGGATGCGGCGGCCCAGCAGGAACAGGATGGCGGCAACAATGACGCCGTCGGTCATCAGGAAGCGCACCGCGCCAACCTGCATCAGCCCGTCCAGAGCCTCGCCCCAGGTAAGGAAAAAGGGCACCGGCTCGATGAAAAAGCGGAAGTGGCGCAAAAACACCAGCAGGAAGGTATAGTGGAAAGCCAGCGCTGCAATCCAGAGCCAGGGGGCGCTCCACTGAACCATGCGCCCGTCTTTGATCTGGGTGCTGCTGTTGCGGAACAGTGACCGGAAAGCCAGAATTTCCAGCGTCATGCGCCCAATGGTGGCGATTTTGCTGTACGGAGAATCCAGTCTGTTGGGGCGCACCCAGTCAAGGGAACGCGTTTGCCCGCCGGTGGTGGCGATATTGAACGGAACCGGCGAACGGCTCCAGCCCATCATCCGCAGGCAGAAGCCGAATATGAACACGGCCAGCGCCAGCACGGGAATGATAATCCCGAAGGCGAACTGGAAACCGGCGCTCGTGCCGAACCAGGCCACACAGCCCAGTGCGATGACGGCCAACAATGAAATTAACATGCCTTACCTCGCTGCTTTTGAGCATTTTACGCCGGAAGCCTGTGACAAAAACAAAGTGGTTTTCGCCGTAGGGCTACCTGCGCCGTTACGCTTCATTTTGTTCCGGACGGACAGACAATGAGCAGGGTCGGAATGCGGCTGGTTATGGCCGCCCCTGCCCGACTTGCCGGGCCTGCCGCTGCAAAGGGGAGAACAAATCCCCTGCTGGCGGCTTCCGGAGCCTTTTACCGCGAAAACGACTGGGCTAAAGCCAGATTCGTGTGGCAGCAGCCGCGGTCGCTGCGGGTAAAAACCTTGTTGCGGTGCTATTTTCAGTTCTGTTTACCTGCGCAGACAAGAAAGATTTTTATGCAGGGAGCGTGCCCTGGCATGTAGCCGGAATAAAAAAACTTTCTAGCGCAGCAGGATGCAAAAGCGTCTGAATATGGCGCCGCTTACTTGTAATCCGATAAATCTTCGCCAAGGGTTCTTTCAGCCCGGCGAATAATCTGCGAATGCCTGCGCTTGAACTCCTTCACGCGCAGGTCAGCCAGCGTGTCGCGATGCCGGGCGTAAGAGCCAAAAGCCAGCATTGCCAGAGCATCAACGTCTGACTCAATGGCCAGAAGCCCGCCAACAAAATCCTTGCCTACCGTGGCTTCCCCCGCCCCAGCGTTGCCTGCGGCCTTGCTTGCAGATTTGTTTGCAGCGCCGGGCCAACCGGGGCAATCCTCAAGAGCCTCGCGGACAATCTGCTTGAGCGCGAAAAACACGCCCACCGCAGCTTCAGCGGAAAAATCCTGAATGGCGCGCACGCGCATGAATTCGTCCAGAACCGCAGTCAGCTCGCCCTGCTCTTCCTCGCTCAGGGACTTTCCGGCAAGCAGAACCTCAACAACGGCCTCGGCAGCCAGCCGGGTACGCTCACCCACCGGGTTCACAAACGGATTTTGCTGCGTACGCAAAAAACCGATGGTGCCGAAGGGGTAAGTTCCATGCACCGCCGCGATCCAGCGTTCAATGATAAGCTGTTTTTTCTCTGAAAGATGCTGTCTGAGCGACATTACATGCGCCTTTATTCACTTAAGATTATAATTTATAAATTGCTGACACGGAAGTGTCCAGCATTTTTTTTAATTTTCCACAACAATAAAAGACAGATAACAAACCGAAATAAATATACTTTTACACAACCACCCGAAATCTGGACTTAAATACCGGATATAGCTGCATGGCACAAAAAAGGGGACGCAAGCTCCCCTTTCCGATTAAATCTATCTGCTATCAACAATAAGGACTGGCAGATGCCCGCAGCTGTGCCTTCTAGTCACACGGCTCAGCTGCGGCAGGGCCACACTCAAGCGTGCCAGTGCTCAAATCCGGCGGCAAATCCGCAGCTGACAAATCGGTTTGCCCGCCGGAACCGCCGCTATAGGGAACAGCGGAAACTTCCGGCTCGCTGGCAGAAGAAGCCGCGCCGGAATCATCTGCGACAGCAGAGACAGATGCTGCGGCGGCAGTTGCGGCGGCACCGGGCTCATCTGCCGGGGCGGGCTGTTCTGCTGGGACGGCGCCGTTGCTCGTGTCCACGGGGAAGGACGAAGCAGGCTCGTTTGACGGAGCAGACGAAGCAGGGTCGTCTGCCGGAACGGGCTGGCCGGATGTTTCTGCCGGATTATATGGAACCGCCGGAGTGCCGGACTCAACCGACATGGCCTGAGCGGCAACGCCACCCTGCGTCTGTTCAGACACGCTTTCCGGGCTTGCCGCTTCAGCATTGCCGGTTACGGGGATATCGGCCGCAGAACCGGCAGTAGGTAGGTCGCCAGTTACCGGGGCTTCAGGCGTTGCAGCGCCGGTTGCATTACCTGTCGCGTCACCTGCTGCGTCACCGGACGCATCACCGGGCGCGGCGCTGTCAGCCGCAGCGCTGTCAGGCGCAGTTGCTTCAGGGGCGCTTTCAGCAGCAGTGCCTGCTGCTCCTTCAATCTGGCCCGGTTCGCCCGCAGGCTGCGCGGCAGCTTTATCCGCGATAATACCGCCAAGCGTTTTTTCCAGTTCAGACAAGCCTTCAAACATATTCGGGATAGCAGAAGGGGCGGTATCCGCGCCGCCTTCAGCGGTCTGTTCCGTTGCCTGTTCAGCAGCAAGACCGGTTGTTTGCCCGGCTGTCTGCTCAACTGCCGGCTCAACTGCCGGCTCAACTGGTTGCCCAGACTCCAGCGCATTTGCCGGGTCCGCCACCTGTTCAGTAGCCGGGACTGTGGACTGATCCGTTACCGGTTCCGGGGACTGGGTCGGGGACTGTTCAGCAGGCTGGCTCGTGGGCTGGCTTGCAGACAGGTCTTCAGGCTGGCCTGCCGGCTGTTCAGTCTGGGCCGGAGCCTGCTCTGGTTTCTGTTCCGGAGCCTGCCCGGCAGCGTCGCCCTGTCCGGCGTCAGCGCCGGTTTTGTCTGCGGTTTGTCCGGCAGTCCAGCTTCTGGGCAAGCCCTCAAACATAATCACAGGCAGCGACTGGAAGCCGCGCTCAGTCAACACGGCCTGATTGCGCATCAGGGCGATGCGCAGAGCAAGGTTGCCCCAGAATCCGGATTGCGGCGGCGTATAGCCGTCAGCGCTATTCAGCCCGGAGACTTCGGTCAGCGCGGACTGGAAGCTTTGCCCCGCCTTCATGCGCTCCTGAATATCGGCAATCATCCCGATATCGCCGTCTTTTTCAGCCACCGGGTAATATTCGGCGTTATCCCCGAAAATGCGCACCGCTTCCAGACAGGCCGGGCAGCTTGGCGAAAAATAAATGGAAACATTGGCATCAGGCCGGGCCTGCATGACCTTTGACGAAGGCAGCTCATTAAGCACCGAGCCAAGGTTGAGCAGGAACAGCAGTCCCCATACAGCGCCGATGCCGCCAGCCAGAATACGGCGCGGCGTGACCAGCATGGCGGGTCTGGAACGCAGCGCGACCCAGGCGCAGAAGATCAGGATAGCCGCAATCAGGCAGCTGGTGCAGGGCGCGAGAAAAATCATCGCCAGCATGAATACCAGATCGCCCAGAAGCATGATCAGCGCCAGATAATGCGCCAGAGCGCGCAGCCGGAAGATGCTCAGGACAGTCATAATCCCGAAAAGCAGCGCAGCGGCCCACCAGGGCGATATGCCGAAAATCCGTACGTCATCCACCAGAGTACAGCCGCTGGTCAGGCACACAACGTCGGTGCCAACGCCAACGGACATAAAAACACAGTAAAGAAGGCCGATTATGGAAAAAATCAACCCCGGAACCGGGATGGTGAAAGATCTGCGAAAAATCATAAAGCTCCTTCCTGCAACGTCCGCCCGATTGCTGCGGAAACCCGCGCCGGACAGCCGGTTCAAGCGTGACAAGTATGAACGGCATTTCGTATCGCGTATCCTCGCCGGATATCGCGCAACAACATAGCCTACTCTTTTCCGCTGCCGGAAACAAGCTGAACCCGGCACGCAAAAACGGCCTTCCGTGGCAAATAGCTTTTAAAATCAGGACTGTGGAGAAAAAGACAGAAGTCTGGCTGAGAACCCGCGCTTATTGTTTGACCTTGCGGCCCGGCATGCTTATGTAGCCTGCATAACAAACCAACGGGCAACAGCATGGGCAACAGTTCCGACAACATCAGCTGGCCGCCGCCGCACCGCTTCCGGCGCAGCAAAAAGGCCAGACACATCAATCTGCGCTTCATACCTGGCGAGGGCATCGAGATAGTCCTGCCCGAAAAGCCGGTATTCGCCAGCGAGCAAATGGGGCTGAACGCCCTTGAGCGCCACCGGGAGTGGGTTTTGCGACAGATTGCCCGCAATGGCGCGCCCGGACATGCTCAGGGGCAGGCTCATGGCCAGAATCAGGGACAGGAACTCAACGGATTTCAGGCGGGCGGCGCAAACTCCCGGCTGCCGGAAGAATTCACCCTGCACGGCGGGGCTGTGGCAGTGCATCTGGAATGGGTGCACCGCAACCTTGCCCTCCCCATGCCGTCGGAGCAGCCGCAGTCCAGCCTTGTCTGCCGCCTGAAGGACGGCACCGATGCCGACAAGCGCAAGCGCCTGTTTCTCTGGCTGCGCAAATATGCGGCAGCCTACCTGTCCGCGCGGCTGCAACAGCTTTCATCCCTGCACGGCATCCCTTACACCGCACTGCGCATCGGCTGGCAAAAAAGCCGCTGGGGCAGTTACTCCTGCACCGGCTCCATCCGCCTGAACGCAAAACTTGTTTTTTTACCGCCGGAACTGAGCGATCTGGTAATCCTGCACGAGCTTTGTCACGCGCGGGAAATGAGCCACAACCAGAAGTTCTGGCAGAATCTGCAAAGCCTTGAGCCGCGAGCCAAAGAACTGGACCGCCGCCTGAACAAATCCGCCTCTGACCT
>JAJDJF010000037.1 GCA_030267065.1 Desulfovibrio sp. OttesenSCG-928-C06
ATCGGCCATGTTCAGCTTGCTGAAGTGCAAAAAGTCCCGCTAGCAAACTGACAGCAAAAACCTGAAGCTGGATAGCATCCAGATATCAGCAGGCGGCATGGCAAAAGCACAGCTAAAGCCCTAAAAGGTACATGGCTGGCAATAAAAAATGCAAGAGCTGGCCGAAATCTGAACTGAAATATCCGGAACAGGCTTTGGAGTTGTAATACACAACTGTATAGCGCCCCTGTCTATCACACACGATAAACAGGGGCGCTTTGCGCTGATTCCCGCACTCGGCAAAAAGCCGCCGCACCGCTGGTCGCGAGTTTGCGCCGACAACAGCAAATTTTATCGGGCCTATTTTTTGCTTACTGTTGAGCGCATTTAATGATAGTCTCTTTAATGTGATCTGATCGGATTTTATCAATCTGAACAGCATTGTGCCTGCTTTAAAGGGACACAATGCCTGAAAAGCATGAAAATTTGTATAGCGAGGTAGACATGGCCAACAAAAAGCTCAAATGCGAGAATTGCGGTTTTGAGGAAGAACTGACCGCCGCCCAGATTGAAGAGCGCGAAGCTTCCGGCTCCCTGAACAAATGCTCGCAGTGCGGGGCTGAATTCGCCACAGAAGAACCCTCAGCCAAGACCAAAAAAGGTGCGGCCAAGGATAAGACCAACGCCAAAAGCAAGGCCGAGCCGGATGCCGCAGCCGAAGCTCCTTCGGACGCGACAGTAGAGACCCAGCCTGAAGAAGAAAAATCCGATGCGCGCGCCAAGGCAGAAGCAGCCAAAGAAAGCGCCATGCAGGCCGCTGGAGTAGCCAAAGCCCAGATGAAAAAAGCTTTTGAGGCCGGGCGCAAGGATCCGGTCTTTATCAGCAACCTCATTGACTCCGGCATGAAAAAGCTCACCGCGCTGATCAAGCCGGAAACCTTTGATGCCAACGCATCCCGCGCCATTACCTTCGGGCATTACGCCCTGCTGCTCCTTTCCGTAGCGAGCCTCATCATGGGCATTGTTCTGGGCATACGCCTTGGAACAGCCGCCGTGGTTCTGAGCGGTGTCGTTGTTGCCGTTTTCCTGCTTCTGGCCCAGTATGTGGCGGTAAAAAGCTTCCGCCTTTTTGAAGGCGTAATCGACAACCACCCCACCAAGCTCAGCGGGCCGGGAATTGTCGAAATTTTCGCCATCATCAACATGATTGCCGCCGTTGTGGGCATAGTCGTGCTGGTGGGCGGCATTGTGGATCTGGACGCTTCGGTTGTGGCTTACGGCCTGCTTGTCGCCGTGCTTGCGTTCCTGATTGCCGTTGTCCTGACGCAGGCCGACAAGCACCTGAACGTGCAGTATGACAAAAAGACCAGCCTTGGCGAAAACCTGCTCGGCCTTCTTGCCATTAACATCAAATCAAGCGTAAAGCTGGTGCCGTATATTTTCGGCATTGGTCTGGCCGTGTCCACCGTGCTGTGCATCTTCCCGTTCGTGACCCTGCTGGTCAAGGGCGATGCAGCCATATACAGCGCGCAGGGCCTCAGCAACCTGCTTGGTACAGCAGCGTTTTTCGCCTTTTCGCCTGCAATCATCTACCTTACGGTAATTACCACTTACCTGCTGATTGACCTGCTGCGCTCTATCCTGAGCCTCGGCAAAAAATAAACCGGCACAAGGCCATTTTACCGAAAGCCGCGCAACCGCGCGGCTTTCGGCTATTTATGGGCCTATATATTGCGCTTAACGCGGAAACGTACACTAAAGCGTAGCGCCGGAATAATGCCCGCAGAACGCTCCGGGCAAAATCACGCAGCGCATACTTCTCAACCTTGGGGGAACAATGGAATTCATCTCGGCTCTCGGCTACTCCGCCATGATTTTCGGCGTGCTGAAAGGCATCGCCATCGGGCTGGCCGCAGGCATCGTTCTGGTAATAATTCTAGCCAAAACCGGCCTGCTGCGCCGCAACAACAGCAAACACCAGCTAGCAGTCAAACTTTACTACCTGTATATTCCGCTGCTTTTTGCCGCAGTTGCCGGGGGATGGATGGGCGCAACCGCCGTGCGGGCAGAAGCCAACTCAGCCGTGGAGCAGTTCAGGCCCGAACTCACCGAGCTATCCGTGGAGGTGGGGAATATCGTGCTCAAGGATATTCTTGCTCTGGATAATCCGGACGTGATCAAGGCATCATCGCTCTCGCCGTTAATCCACAAGTATGCTGATACCGCGTTGGATGAGAAACTGGGAGAAGTATCACCGCGTTTGCAAGCTCTGGTGAGCCCGGTTCGCGCTCCCTTCGCAAGGCTTCTGGCCGGGATGCTGGAATCGCGCTTGCTCAGTCTGGCATCCGATACGCTAAAACTTGACGAGGAAAGCATCGAAGCGCTGTGGAACAAAGGCGTCATAACCGTACTGCGTCAGGGGCTGGTGGTTGATATCATCAAGCGGCAAATCAGCCAGCGCTTCCAGCCGCTTTTTTCGATGCTGCGCACTTTCGGCATCACACTCCTGCTGCCGGTGATTATTGAAATATTCGTGTTCAGGCGCAAAAAAAGCAAAGCTTGAGAAATCAACTCTCAACCACTGCCTCAAAACAGCCACAAGCCGCCAGCTGTAAAAAAGCAACAACAGTAGCGGCAGCAGCAGCAGCAGCAGAAGAAGAAGAAGAAGAAGAAGAAGCCAGACAGGTAAACAGGTAAATAGACCGCATAAAAGAACCCCCACCGGATGCCGGTGGGGGTTCTTTTATGCGGTCACACCTTACAGGTGCGAAAATTAGTCAGCTCAGCCGCCGCAGACGTCCGGGGCCTGAATGCCGATAACCGGCGCAGTCGGAGTTATCTGAAGCGGAAAATCCATCTTGGGCGCGGGGGAAGCGCTGGGCAGGCTGCCGATGTTAAAATTCAGCATTGCGGGCGGGGTCAAATCCATCCCGGCTGCCATCAGGGGAATTTCCGGCTGGTTCGGAGCCAGCTGAATCGGGCTGGCCACGGCCACGGTAGCGCTGGTTTGCGGGGCAAGCATGGTCTGCCTTTCTGGTGCAGCGGCATTGTCAACAGCCGTAAGGGCGGCCTCGCCACGCGCAGTCACTGCCAGCTCTGCATCCGAAACTCTGGGAGCAAAGGGATTGCTCTGCCCACGGCTGGCCGCGAGCTTGGCGCTGACAAAAGAGCTGGAAAGCCGTGCAGCCCCGAATGAAGACGAAAAGGCGCGCGGCGCGGAAAAATCATCGTCCCCTGCTACCGGGGATACCTGGGGCGCGTGCGCGGCCTGTGCACTTTCCGCAACTTCGGCCGGAGCGGCACTGGCAGCGGCTGCCAGAGCATTTTTTATTTCGTCCCAGGAAGCAGCGTTACGGCAAGCCGGGCAAAGTTCCTGAGCAGCCGGAGTAAGCGGATGGCGCTCATATTTCGAATGGCATTTGGGGCAAGTCATGGAAAGCATATTCAAAAATCCTCTCAAGCTGGATTTGGGTCGTTTCTACCGGCGTATTTTGCGCTTTGGCGTGCGCAAGTGACCGCCTTGGCCCAACTTTGCTAACAAATTCTATAAAAACTCTAAACAAAATAAGGACGTAAAAACAGCCAGATGAGTTAAATCTATAACAGTATGTTTTTATTGGAAAAATATAAAAGAAGATGAAGCGCGTTCATCTGAAAGAGACTATATTCTCTGGAGAGAGTTTGTGCAATCCCCAAGTCTAAAGATTTTGTAAAAATAAAGCTTGCATTCCCCTATTTCTGCGTCTCTGGCGATCTTTTGCGCGCAAGAAATTTCACATTTTTTATAACACCCGGTAATAACTGAAAATCGCCCGGCGTTGCCGCCGGGCGATTGGTACAGTCGCTTAAACCATATGACCATGTGGCTGTTTGCGCCCATTTTGCGGGCGGCCAGCCGGGGCTGCGGACAAACGCCGCCGCCGGTTATTCGTCAAAAAGGTGTCCCTTGTCCTTCTTGTTGAAGTAATCGCGGGTCAGCTTGAAGACAACCGGGCTGAGCAGCAGCAGGGCCACAAGGTTGGGCAGTGCCATCAGACCGTTGAACAGGTCGGAAAGGCTCCATACCAGAGTCAGCTCCATCAGCGCGCCAACGGGCACAACCAGCGTGAAAATCACACGGAAGGGCTTGATGGCCTTGTGCCCGAACAGGTAGGCGGCGCAGCGCTCACCATACACGCACCAGCCGAGGATGGTGGTGAAGGCAAACATAACCAGCGCGATAGCCACAAAGTACTGGCCTACGCCGGGCAGAGCGTGCCCAAAGGCATGCGAGGTCATGACGGCGGCGCTGCCACGTTCAGCGGCAGACCAGTCACCGGCGATCAGGATGATGATGGCGGTCATGGAGCAAACCAGAACGGTGTCAATGAAAGGGTCGATCATGCCCAGGAAGCCCTGACGCACCGGGTTGTTGGTGATGGCGGTGGCGTGGGCGATGGGACCGCTGCCCAGACCGGCTTCGTTGGAGAACAGGCCGCGGGCGATACCAAAGCGCATGGCCAGCACGATGGTGGAACCGGCAAAGCCGCCAACAGCCGGGGCCGGAGCAAATGCGTATTCAATAATGGACATGAAAGCCGGGCCGACCTTGTCGTAGTTCAGGATCATGATGATGAGGCCGAACACGATGTAGGCAACGGACATGAAAGGAACAACCAGACCAGCCACATCGCCGACGCGCTTTACGCCGCCGATGAGCACGATACCGACCAGCACGAACAGGACAGCAGCAACAACGTACTGGTTCATGCCGAAGGTTTCGGCAAGGTTGCCGGTGATGGCGTTACACTGGGTCATGTTGCCGATGCCGAAGCTGGCCACCATGCCGAACAGTGCAAAGAGTACGGCCATCCACTTCCAGTTCTGTCCAAGACCGTTCTTGATGTAGTACATCGGTCCGCCAACGTAGTCGCCGTTGGGCGTTACTTCGCGGTATTTAACGGCCAGAACTGCCTCGGCGTACTTGGTTGCCATGCCCACAAGGGCGGTTATCCACATCCAGAAAACAGCGCCGGGGCCGCCAATCATGATAGCGGTGGCCACGCCGACGATGTTGCCGGTGCCGATGGTGGCTGCCATGCATGTCATCATGGCCTTGAAGGGAGAAAGTTCGCCTGAGTGGGATGCATCGGATTTGCGACCGCTGAACATGTGTTTGAATGCGGGACCAATGTTCCGCCACGGCATGAACTTGAGGCCGACGATGAAATAGATCCCCGTGCCGACCAGTAGCGGGAGCAAAACATACGGGCCCCAGACATAGCCGCCAAGTGTGTCAATAAAACTTGCAAGTGTTTCCACGAACCTAACTCCTTAAATCGGATTAATTAATTGATAACGAAACAAACGATAAACAAATCTGATTATGAACCATAGAATAATTCTAAAAACCTTGCAATAGCTTCATTTATTGTGAAATGACTAACATATTGCAAATTTATTTTTTCTGAATTTTTTTATGCAAACTTTAATCATTTGCATAACCAGAAAAAACTCGCCTGCGGCACTAAAAGGAAACTCCCGCAAGCAAAAAACACAAAAGGCCCCGGATGTTATCCGGGGCCTTCAAACCGCTTTTATGCCAGCGATGAGCAGCCTGTCTGCCGCAAAAAACAGCAGAACTATTTTTTGTCGATAGCCAGAACACCGCCGCTGGCGTTGTCGATTCTGTTCATTTCGGAGATTATCAGCTGGACGCGGCCCGGATCAACCTTGAAGTGCCGCGCCACGTCGTCAGTAATGCCTTTAGCCAGAGCACGTTTCTGGTCAAGGGAGCGCCCCTCGAACATTTGCAACTGCACCAGAAGGCAGGGCAGCTTTTCCACATCGGCCCTACCCTCTTCCGTCATGCCGGAAGGATCGGGAAATTCGCAGGCCAGTCGCCCGGCAAGGCCACGGTCAGAGCAGGCAAGGTTCAGAAAAAACACGCCAACATCATCGGCGGCAGCGCCCGCGGCTTTGACGACAGTGGCGGTCACATCACGAATCAGGGCCTTTTTCTGTTCCAGTCCGTGTTCTTCGTAAGCGTGAATAAGAAGCTGGGGCATGAGTACCTCGCATATAAAATCCCGCCCGGCGCAATCCGCAGATCGCACCGGGCGGGAGCTTTTGATTTACAGGGGATTAGTCGTTGGGGAACGCCTGCTTGAGCAGCTTTTTGGTGGCTTCAAGATACATTTTGGCGCGTTCGATTGGCGACTTGTGCAGGGCAAGCTCATCGTTGCAGCATTCGATGCAGACAGGGATGTCCTTGGGCATGTGCTGGAGCAGGCCTACCAGATCCAGACCACCGGTGCCGGGGGTCAGGCGGTAGTTGCGGGCCTGATAGAGCAGGCCTTCCACGTCTTTGGGGCGCTCGGCGGTGGCGTCGGTGAACTGCATGTAGTGCAGGGAACCGGCCGGGAGAGCGGCGATATCGGCGTAGGTGTCGCCGTTGCGGTCAAAGTGGATGGGATCCACGCAAACACCGGCGTTGGCGCGGTTGACGGCACGCAGGAGCTTGTCGGCTTCCTTCAGGCTTTTGCAGTCGCACCAGGGCATTGGCTCAATGTTGCAGGTCATGCCGAAAGGAGCGGCCAGATCGCAGAACTCGCCAAAGTTGTCGGCAAAGCGGTTGAAGTCCGGGTCGTTACCGGCAACCAGAACATGCTTGGCACCAAGACGGGCGCCGGTTTCCAGAAACGCCTTGAGGTTGATGACGCGGGTATCCGGCTTCATACGCGGAAACTCAATGTCATTGCACTTTACGCCGGTATCTTTCAGGCGGCGTTCGCATTCGCGCACCATCGGGGTATCGCCGATCATGTTGTGCACGGCTTCGGTGGGGGTTGCCGGAATCAGGCGCAGGCCCACATGCGAGAACCCAGCCTCGGCAGCCACGGTGATCTGGTTGGCGGGGGTGACATCGAGAACGGAAAGAGCCGACAAACCTATAGGACGAGTCATTTTTTCAACTCCTTGAACAGTGTATTGTTTTATTACCGCAAGCCCGGCCCGGCAAGCAAGCCCGGCGGCGGCAGAAGCGGCACGCTGCCGCGAAAAACTATCTGGAGACCGCCTACAGCGTGTTGCTGCGCAGGCTCATGTATTCCACTTCCTGCGGGGTCAGCTTGATATCCAGAGATTTCAGGTTGACCTTGAACTCTTCCTTGTTGCGCGGTCCGATGATCGGAACGATGGGCAGACCCTGGCTGAGAATGTAGGAAAGAGAAATATTCACAGGCTGGCAGCCCTTGGCTTTGGCCAGCTCTTTGGCTCTTTTGAGCTTTTCGGCGTTTTCGTCGTTGAAGTAGCACTGCACATAGCCGACCGGAGCGTTCTCGCGGGTCCAGCTTTCGGTGAAGTAGCCACCGCCCTGCGATCCCCAGGAGAGAATGGTGGCGTCGGTGCCCTTGAAGAAAGCGGCGTATTCGTCATTGACGTATTCGCAGCCGTGCCAACGAGCCGTATGCACGGTAGCCAGACTATAGGAAGGGCTGACGGCGGTGATGCCCTGATAGCCCTTCTTTTTGGCGTATTCCATAGCCAGCTTTACGCGCGGCAACGTCCAGTTGGAGAGGCCGTAAGCGCCGATTTCGCCCTTGTTGTGGTGTTCTTCAAGGCAGTCCACCAACTCGTCCACCGGCACGTCAACGTTGTCGCGGTGCAGCATGAACACTTCAAAGTGGTCCAGCCCAAGATGGTTCAGGCTGAAGTGCAGGTCATCAATAATATCCTTGGGGGTAACGCGGCTCACTTCCGGGAAGTGCTCGTTGTTATCGTTAACAAAGTAGTGCCCACCCTTGCAGGTAAACTGGGTTTTGCCGCGCATGCCGGTACGGTTCAGCCAGTCTGCCAGGAATTTTTCGGTCTTGGTGCCGTTGTAGAAACGGCCGGTATCCAGCATGGTGCCGCCGGCTTCGTAGTAAGCTTCCAGCAGTTCATCGATATCGCGCTGCTTGGACTGCTCGAACCAGCTTGTGCCCATGGCCAGACGGGATATAGGGGCTTCAACACCTTTAATTTTTACCATTTCCATGACTTTTCTCCATATATGAATATCAGGTTCAAGTTTTTTAAAAATCAGGAATGTCCGAACGGTCTCTTTTTCGGTACGCCCCGGATTGCAGGCAGCAATCACCAAATCCGGGGCGTCCTGAAACTCTTGTAATGTTTACTAGGCCTTGGCGTTCGAGAACGCGATAACCGGCACGCCGGGGTAAATCTTGCGGTAACGGACAAGCACCACCAGAGCCAGAATCGCGCCAAAAGCGGTCAGGAAGGCGTCAAACAGGATGATGTTGGCCGCGTTGGTCTGCGCAAGATAACCGGTGATGATCGGCACGGTGAAGATGGAGATATTGTTCAGGGTGTACACAGCGCTGGTGATTTTGCCCTTGCCGAAGGTGAAGAGTTCGGCCATGGCAGCCAGAGCCAGCTGGAGCACACCGCCGCCTGCGGTAAAGCCAAGGATGTAAGCCGCAGTAATACAGAAGGACGGTGACGGATACATGTAGACGAGGAACAGCACCACGGCCGCTACCAGCGGGTAGGCAAACACAAAGTAGATGGGCTTGATCATGCGCTTTACAAGGAAGGCGGTGCTGAACACGGCGCAAAGCGAACCGATGGCGAAGTGCGACACCAGCCCCTTGGCCTGAACAACTTCCATGCCCGCGATATCGGAACCGAAAATCGGGAGCCAGAGCAGCATGATGGTGAAAGAGGCAGTGGAGGTGTAGCCAATCAGCGAAAGGCAGATACCTTCGGGGAAGAAGCGCGGCTTGTCGGCCTGCTCAATAACGGTGCCGTCTGCGGCCTTGGCCGGGGGCAGGTCGTCCATACCGGGGAATCCGCGGGTAAGCAGGAACAGAGCGTTCAGGGCCATCAGCGCGGAGCAGGCGATAAAGGACCAGCCGAACCACATATTATTGTTGTAGATGAACATGATGAACATGGGCATGGCGAACTGGCCCATGCTAACGAAGGCCTTGACCATGATGCTGGCGGTGCCGGGCGAGTTGGGGAAGCACTCCATCAGGGCAGGCATGCCGGAGCTGTCGATGAAGGAGTTGGACATACCGCAAAGCACGCTGAGGGCAAAGCCCATAGCCACGCTGGTGCTGAACATCACCCCAAGGAAGAAGAGCACAAACCCAATCTGGCCGATAAAGATGAAGGGCTTGCGGCCAAATTTGTCGGACAGCGCGCCGCCAAACAGCATGATGATGAGTTTGCCGATACCCATACCGGACACAACCCAGCCGATACCGGCGCGGTCGGTGCCCATCTGGGCCATGAGAATGTCAATGTTCTGGTTGATGATGATTACGCAGATACCGATGAGGATGTAGTTCACATAAATCGATAACGCGAGCGGTAAAAATTTGTTTTTCACTTTCTGCCTCTTTGAAAAGTAAAAAATAAGGTTGATAAGTTACCCAAACCACTTTTGATTCTTTTTTGCGGATCATCCGCCAGGGCTGTCTCTAAAAATTTGTGCCCGAGAACCCTTTGACATCCTGGCCCAATAAAATTCACTCTCCGTAAAAGCTTGAGCCGCCTTAGCTTTGAAAACTTTTGTGATTTTGTTCACATTTAAATATAAATAAAAAAAAGCTTTATTCGTCAAACTCATAATACGTCAGCCGCAACTTCAATAATTTTTAAGCCTGCCAGCATCTCTTTATCATTCCCGCCACCGCAAGATATTGGTCCATACGAGCAAAAAGTGTTATTTTGCACGGTGTTTACTCACTATAAGCGACTTCACCTTTACCGCTCAGTCTTTATATTGACATATGAAAGTAATTCATAATAAAAACAGGCATCAGCAAAAACATAAATACCTGACCATTGCTGACCGGCTAAAAGTCGGCTTTTTGCAAAGCGAAACCTGTATTAAACAATAAAAAAACAGTTGATTCCTTGATCTGCGCAACCAAAATCCGGTTGCGCAAAAAGCGCGCTCTGACCAATTAAAAAGGACAATAGACTTATGATACCAGAGTTCAGCGGCGATTTTATGCAGTGGCTACGCGGTTTTTACTACACAGCGCAAACCGGCAGCATGACGGCGGCGGCAGAGTTGATGAACCGCAATCAGTCGGCCATCACCCACCAGATCAAGTGTCTGGAAGAGGAATTGGGAGTAAAGCTGTTCAGCGGCTCAAAGGGCAAGCGCACCCTCACCAACGAGGGCAAGCACCTTTTCTCCAAGGCCGTGCATATTTTTGAAGTAATTTCCGAAGTCAAGGACAACATCGGGACAGTATCCGAAGGTCTGACCGGCGAAATAAACATTGCCGCCTTTTATACCTTCATGGAATTCTATCTGCGTAGGGCTTTTTTCCATTCTGGCCAGCGCTACCTTCTTTTTTATGCCGGGCGGACTTGGCCGGGACGAAAAATAGTCGGTACAGGTGGACAACACTAGCTGGCAGAGCCTGTTCGGGCCTGCGCGCTCTGATAGCGCGGCAGGTGGTGTTTCTTGCTGTACCAGCAGGCACAAGGCTTGGCGGGTTTTATTATCCCACATGTGGCTTGGTAAAAAAAATTGTACAATTCGTGTGAAAGAGTTTAAAAAACTTGCCATACTTGAAATGTGCTGATATTTAAAAAAAATTAGCGCAGCGGTGACGCATGTTTGGTGCATGCGCGGCCCGCGCTCAACTCATCTTGCTAATAAGGAAGGCAAAATGAAACGTTTAACCACACTGCTCCTGGCTCTGTGCATGGTTCTGGGTACCGCCACCCTGGCCAGCGCCCTGGAAGTGCAGATCTCCGGTGTTTGGGAGAATAACTTCCGCTTCAGCGACAACCTCGGTTTCAGCAAAGACGACGAAGGCGATCACTTTGATCCCCGCACTCGTTTCCGTCCGCAAATCGAATTCATCGCTTCCGAAAACCTGCGCGGCGTACTGCAGCTGCAGTTCGGTAGCATCAAATGGGGCGACAAGGAATCCGGTGGCGCTCTTGACACCACCAACACCAGCGGCACCGTCCGTCGCGCTTACATTGACTGGAACGTTGCCGACACCAGCCTGAACTTCAAGATTGGTCTGCAGAACCTTTCTTTCCCCAGCGCTACCCGCGGTAACCCCTTCTTTGGCGCTAACGTTGCCGGTATCATCGGCACCGTGGGCTTCACCGACGAAGTAAGCATGAACGCTTTCTGGGCCCGTCCTTTCCGTAACACTGCTGACGGCAAGCTGAAAGACAACGATATGGACCTGTTCGGTATCGTTCTTGACGTGAACATGGCCGGCTTCTCCATCTCCCCCTGGCTTGCCTATGCCAGCATCGGCAACCAGTCCGGCTGGTGGGAATATGCTGATGGTTACACCGGTTGGGGCGACATCAACAAAGCCAACCCGAACACCATGGCTGACGAATCCGACGTGTACGCCGGTGGTATCGCTGTTAAAGTGATGCCCACTGACGCTCTGACCCTCGGCTTTGACGCCATGTACGCCAAGCTGGAAAACGATGGCCGCAAGGGCAACGCTGGTCCCGAAGGCGACGGCTTCTACTTTGCTCTGACCGCTGACTACGCTATGGATTGGGGTACCCCCGGCGCCTTCGCCTGGTACGCTTCCGGCGACAGCAAGAGCGATCGCAACAAAGGCAAGTTCGGCCGCATGCCCGCTCTGGGTTGGGATAACGGCGTAGCCATGACCCGCATGGGCTTCATGGGCTCCTACGGTCACGGCGTTGATACCGTTGTTACCGGCACCGGCATTGGCACCTGGGGCTTCGGTCTGCAGATTGCCGACATGTCCTTCATCGAAAAGCTGAGCCACACCGTGCGCGTTGCCTACTACACTGGCACCAACGCCAAGGTTGACGCTTCCACTGGCGCTGAGCCGGTTGGCGCTTTCGGCGACGTAGTTTACATGACCAAGAAAGACTACGCCTTCGAAGTGAACTTCGACACCCAGTACCAGATCTACGAAAACTTCACCGCCGTTCTCGAACTCGGCTGGATCTACATGGATCTGGACAAGAAGGGCTTTGAATACCGTGGCAGCAGCCTGGAAGACGAAAACGCTTACAATGCGAACCTGATTCTCCGCTACGCTTTCTAGTTTAATTAGAAAACGCACAGAAGAACGGACTTATAAAGGCCGGGCGCAAGCCCGGCCTTTTTGCGTGGCCGGGTAACAGTTTTATACATGTTTTTAGATGGTATTAATTCATTTCCCCTATGAGTTTATTATGCTTTTAAAATGTGACGTGGGTTTATTGTATTATTTGTGACACCCGTTTAACCGCAAAGGAAGAAAGCATGAAACGATTAACCACACTGCTTATGGCTTTGTGCATGGTTATGGGCACTGCTGCCATGGCCAGCGCGCTGGAAGTGCAGGTATCCGGCGTATGGGATACCAGCTTCCGCTTCAACGACAACCTCGGCTTCAGTGAGGAGGACGAAAACGACCATTTCGACGCGCGTTCGCGTTTCCGTCCACAAATTGAGTTCATTGCTTCCGAGAATCTGCGCGGTGTATTGCAGTTGCAGATCGGCAGCATCGGCTGGGGTGATGAAAAACAAGGCGGCGCTCTGGACACCACCAGCACCAGCGCTACTGTCCGTCGTGCCTATATTGACTGGAACGTGGCCGACACCAGCCTGAACTTCAAGATTGGTTTGCAGAACCTTTCTTTCCCCAGCGCTACCCGGGGCAACCCCTTCTTTGGCGCTAACGTTGCCGGTATCATCGGCACCGTTGGCTTTACCGATGAAGTCAGCATGAACGCTTTCTGGGCTCGCCCCTTCCGCAACACCGATGCCGACAAGCTGAAAGATAATGACATGGACCTGTTCGGTCTGGTGCTTGACGTGAACATGGATAGCTTCTCCATCTCTCCATGGTTTGCCTATGCCAGCATTGGCGGGCAGTCCGGTTACTGGGAATATTTTAATAACTATACCTGGGGGACCAGCAGTAGTGCTGGGGCGTACGGTGCTAAAGGCAACACGGATGTTTACGCGACTGGTCTGGCTCTCAAGCTTGTACCAGTGGAAAATCTGACCATCGGTCTGGATGCGATGTACGCCAAAATGGATAATGACGAATATAGCAAGGATAACTTTGGCTCCAGATATTACGCCATTGAGGGCGATGGCTACTACATGGCCCTGACCGTAGATTACGCCATGGATTGGGGTACCCCCGGCATATTCGCCTGGTACTCCTCTGGTGACAGCAACAGCGACCAGCGGAATGCAAAGTTCGGACGCATGCCTTCGCTTGGCTTTGATAATGGCGTAGCTATGACCCGAATGGGCTTTATGGGTTCTTACGGTCACGGCATGGACAGCGTTGTTACCGCTACCGGCACTGGAACCTGGGGCGTTGGCCTGCAAATCGCCGATGTGTCCTTTGTTGAAAAACTCAGCCATACAGCGCGCGTGGCCTACTATGAAGGCACTAATGCAAAGTCTGAGCCTAGTGACTGGCTGGTTGGCGCTTTTGGTGATTCCATCTACCTGACTAAAGAAGACTATGCTTTTGAAGTGAACTTCGACACCCAGTACCAGATTTACGAAAACTTCACCGCTGTTCTTGAACTCGGCTGGATCTACATGGATCTGGACAATAAGACATTTGAATACCGCAAGCGCCAGCCTGATGGCGTTGACGAAAACGCTTACAATGCCAACCTGATTCTCCGCTACGCTTTCTAATTTAATTAGAAAACGTATAGAAGAACGGATCTATAAAGGCCGGGCGCAAGCCCGGCCTTTTTGTATGCTTTTTGATTGTGTGGAAGATGTAAAGTTGGCTGCTCTCCCGGCGTACTCCGCATCCTGCGGGGGGGGCAGGGGCTGCTCGTACCGGGTGAAACCTGGGCGAGCTAATCTCAATGGACGTCCCTGCCGTGAGGATTCTTAAGCAGGCCAGGCTCCAGTAGCCACCGCCTTAAGCCGCCGGAGGCACGCTCCCCATATCCGGGGCGCAGCTTTCGCCGTTGCCGCCGCTGTTGTTGAGCAGGAAGCGCAAAAAGGCTTCAACGTGCTCCGCCATATACATGTCGCGCCGCCGCACAATGCCGAAAGAGCGCTGCGGAAAGAAAGAAGCCAGCGAGACGATGTTCAGGCTGAGCCGGTCTTCCTGCGTGCAGGCGAATCCGTCAATGATGGCCACGCCCATGCCTTGCGCCACATATTTTTTCAGCGCACCGCAGTGGCTTACCATGTGTCCGGCGCGCAGGGTCAGGCCGTGCCGGGCGAACTGGTGCTGGATGAACGGCTCAAGCGAACTGTTGTCCGGGTGGTAGATGAAGGGCAGTTGCGTAAGCTGCTCCAGACTCGGCAACTGCGGCACCGCGTAAGGGCCGCTGGTGGGCGATATAAGCACCATGTCCGAGCAGAACAGCGGGTCCACCTTGAACTCGGGCGGGTAGCTTTCAATAACCATCAGCCCAAAGTCCACCTGGCGGGAGTAAATTTTTTCAAACAGGTTTTCGCGCAGGCTGCCGCCGTTGATGCGGA
>JAJDJF010000038.1 GCA_030267065.1 Desulfovibrio sp. OttesenSCG-928-C06
TTGCTCAAGCTTCTGGCTGGAGAGGACGTGCCTTTTGAAGGCTCGCTGTACTTGCCACCGCAACTGCGCGTGGCCTACGTTCCGCAGGATACGTCCTTTCTGCGCGGCAGTCTGGAAGATTTCGCGCTGGAACGCGGCCTTGACGGTAACCTGCTCCGGGCGGTGCTGAGCCGTCTGGGTTTTGAGCGCGGGCAGTTCGATGCGGATCTGGCGGGATTCAGCGCTGGTCAAAAAAAGAAGTGCCTGCTGGCCGTCGGCATCTGCCGGGAGGCGCATCTATATGTATGGGACGAGCCGCTTAACCATATTGACGTGATCTCGCGCATGCAGATTGAGGAGCTGCTTCTGGAATGCAAGCCCAGCATGGTGTTTGTCGAACACGATCAGGCTTTTCTGCGCCGGGTGGCTACGCGGATTGTTGAGCTTGCGCCGGGCGGGGCGCAAGAGCTGGATATTTGGTAACGCCAGTTGTGTGCACCGCCCCGGTGCAGGCAAAAGCGGCTCTGGCCGGGCCATTCAGGCGCAGTCCTGATTGGCCCGGTTTTTCCACGGTTTTGCCCCGGCTCCGCATGGAACGGCACAATGCCGAATAGCCAGCGACAGCAATTTGTTGTATAGGATTCCGGCGCTGTTCAGCAGCAAAAATGCTCTAGGGTCTGTTCACACAAAGAACTATTTTGTTTGCAGGCCCGGAAGAATTTATTTTTATGCCGGGAGCATGCTCTTGCGGTATGTGGCCGGAATAAAATAGATTCTTACGCAGAATGAGGGCAAAAGAGCCTTTGTGTGAACAGGGCATAACCAAATTAACGGAGTTCCGATGTCTTTACGCCAACGCCTTGGCCTTTCAGCCGATCCCGTATTTCTCATGGACGGCTCCGCATATATTTTTCGCGGCTTCTACGCCAACCAGAACATGAGCAGGGCTGACGGCACCCCCACCAACGTGCTGTTCATGGTGCTGCGCCTGCTCCTCAAAATTCTGCGCGAGGAAAGCCCATCGCACTTCGCTTTTGTGCTGGACGGCCGGGGCAAGAACTTCCGGCACCGCCTTTATGAGGATTACAAGGCGCACCGGCTGGTTACGCCGGAAGCGCTGTCGGTGCAGATTCCACCGCTGATGCAGGCCGTGCGCGACCTTGGCCTATACCTGACCGTTTCCGAAGACTGCGAGGCCGATGACTGCATTGCCTCGCTGGCGGCCAGACTCAGCAAAGATTACCCGGTGGTGATCATCGGGGCGGACAAGGACCTCAAGCAGTGCCTTGCACCCAATGTTTACATCTGGGACCCTTCCAGCAAGGACGAAAAACTGATCGGTCTGGACAAATTCCGCGAAGAAAACGGATTTGAGCCGCGCTACTGGCCGGATTATCAGGCCATTGTCGGCGATTCAAGCGACAATATCCCCGGCGTTCAAGGCATTGGCGCAAAAGGGGCCGGAACTCTGCTGCGTGAGTTCAAAGGGCTTGAGGATATTTTTGGACGGCTTGCCGCTGTTCCGCCCACGTTGCGTAAAAAGCTCGAAGGCAACGAGGAAAAGGCCATGCTTTCCCGCCAGCTTACCACCCTCAAGCTGGACTGCTGCGCCGAGGCCAAGTTGGAAGATTTGGTGCCGCAGCCGCCAAAGCAAGCCGAGATCATGAATTTTCTTTCTGAATACGAGCTACGCTCCCTTTCGCGTGAGCTTTCATCCATGCTGCGCATCAGCAGTACGGTTAAATCAGAAACCGGCGCGGCAGGGGATTTGTCGCTTTCCGGCGCTTTCGCCAATCTGCCCGGCAGATCTGAGCAGGGCGCCGCCTCCGCAACATCTGGAGGTCGCCCGGAATCCGGCAACAGCGCCAACTTGAGCGCCACGGATTCAGCATCTATGCCCGGTGCTTCAAATACTACTGACGCGCCCGGCTCCACAAGTCCAGCCAACCCAGCCAGCCCCGCCAGTTCCGGCGGATCTGCAAAAAGCCAGTCCGGCAAGCGTGCAGAGCAGGCGCAGGGATTCCTTTGGGGCAGCGCGGGCAACCTTGCCGCCACCGAGCAGGTCAGTCTTCTGGGCGATGGCGGCGCATTGGCGGCTCCTTCATTTCAAGACGCTGTGGACAAGATGCCGCTGCTCGACACCACGGCCGCCCTTGCCGCCCTCCCGCAGGTGTCACCAAACGGCTACGCGCTTGTGTTTGCCAGAGATTTGAGCGGCGATAAAAACGATAATCGTATAGTTATCGGCAACGGCGAGCGCGATTTTCTTTTTCAGCCTGAAATGACGGATATAGCGGCGGAACTGGTAAAAATAATCGGGCAGGCAAAAGTCTCCGCACCGGAATTCAAGGCCCTGTGCGAACTTTGCCCCGCGCTGCGTTCCCTGCCGCTTGAAAACTGTTTTGACCTCTCCATCGCCGCCTGGTTGCTCAACCCGGAAGAATACGACTACAGCTTCCGCAAGCTGGAGCGCCACTGGGGGGCCGAGGCCCGCGCCTATCTTGAGCAGAATGCCGCAAGCGCCCAAAAGCCCGGCGAATCCGGCTGGACTCCGGGTGCGCTGGCGCTGGCAATGCGCGCCATCATTGAAAATAATCTTGATTCAAATAATCTTGCGGAACTCATGCGCAACATGGAAATGCCGCTGGTTCCGGTGCTGCTGTACATGCAGGATATCGGCCTTGGCATCGACAAAGCCGCCTTTGCGGACTTTCTTGCCGAAACCGAGCGCAGCCTTGCCGTGCTGACGCAGGCAATTTACGAAGCCGCAGGCAAGGAGTTCAATATCCGCTCTGCCAAACAGCTTGGTGATGTACTGTTTGAGGACCTTGGACTGCCAAAGGCCAAAAAGACCAGCGGCGGGCAAACTTCCACCTCGCAGGAGTCGCTTGAAAAGCTTTCCGGTAAGCATCCGATAATCGAAAAGCTGCTGGAATACCGCAAGCTCGAAAAGCTGCGCTCCACCTATCTTGACCCGCTGCCTAAAATCGCGGACGCGGACAACCGCCTGCACACCAGTTTCAACCAAAGCTCCACCGCCACCGGGCGGCTCTCGTCCAGCAATCCGAATTTGCAGAATATCCCGGTGCGTGGGCCGCTTGGCGTGCGCATGCGGGCCTGCTTTACCGCCGCGCCCGGCAAGGTGCTTGTGTCGGCTGACTACTCGCAAATCGAACTGCGCGTTCTGGCCCACCTTTCGCAAGACCCGACCCTGCTGGATGCTTTCAGCAAGAACGAGGACATTCACAGACGCACCGCCAGCTTGCTGTTCGATGTGCCGCAAAGCGAGGTCACGCCCGACCAGCGCCGTAACGCCAAAACCATCAACTTTGGGCTGGTTTACGGCATGGGGCCGCAGAAATTGGCTCGCGAGCTTGATATCAGCATGAATCAGGCCAAAGAATTCATCGAGCGCTACTTCGAAAAGCTCGGCAAGCTGCGCGAATACTACGATCAGGTCGAAAATGACGCGCGCGCCAAAGGCTACGTCAGCACCATGACCGGACGCCGCCGCCCCTGCCCGGATATCCTTTCCGCCAACCAGCAGATGCGCTCGCGCGCCCGCAGGCAGGCCATCAATACCTGCATTCAGGGCAGCGCCGCCGATATCATCAAACTGGCCATGCTCGCCGCAGCCAACGACGCGGAACTGAAACGCCTTGAAGCACGGCTGATCCTGCAAATTCACGATGAACTCCTGCTCGAATGCGCGCCGGAAAACGCCGAGGCAGCCGGTAAGCGACTGGCTGAACTCATGTCGTCCGTCAAACCGGGCGGCGTGGCGCTGGATGTGCCGCTCCTCAGCGAATGGGGCAGCGGCAGAAGCTGGGCTGACGCGCATTAGTTTGTGGATGGTTGGGAAGATTTTTTTGGAGTAAGATTTTTTTTCTGGGTGTTTTTGCCTGCGGCGCTTTTGATTTAAGAGTGCCTCTGGCGGGGAACGCCCCGGCGTTCCATCCGGGTAGGGCGCTTGCGCGGTTGCTGGCTGTGTTGCGCTTTGCCCCGATTGGGGCGGTTGGTTTGGCGTTGCCGCGACTGGAACGGCGCGTCTGGGATTGCCGCGCGTTTTAGGCTTGCCTTGCAACATAACGCGAGGGCGGTCTGTTTAAGACGCGCGTAACGTTACTTCCATCCGAGGGGTGGAGGGGAAATCATTTCCCCCCCCCGCCGGAGGCAAAAAAACTCAAAAACACACAATAACTTAAAAATATTCAACTAATTCTTAAAATACTGGAGTAAAATATGCCGCAAGTAGCAATTTTTATGGGTAGCAAGTCTGACGAAGCCACTGTGCGCCCCTGCGCCGAGGTGCTGGACAAGCTTGGGATCAGTTATCATTTCACCATCACATCGGCGCACCGCACACCGGAGCGTACCGAAAAGCTGGTGGACGGGCTGGAAAAGGACGGCTGCAAGGTATTCATTTGCGCTGCTGGTATGGCGGCGCATCTTGCTGGGGCCGTTGCCGCCCGCACCATCTGCCCGGTTATTGGCATTCCGGTTACTTCCGGCAACCTTGGCGGCATGGACGCGCTTTTGTCCACTGTGATGATGCCTGCCGGTTTCCCGGTCGGTACCGTGGCGCTGGATAAGTCCGGCGCGCGCAACGCCGCATGGCTGGCCGCGCAGATTCTGGCCCTGCAGGACGCGGGACTGGCAGAAAAGATCCGGGCTGCGCGCAAGGCCATGGCTGACGACGTGGAGAAGAACGCCGCAGAACTGGAAGGCGGCAACTAGATGCGCTTTGCAACGCTGGCGTGTGGCGGCCTTGCGGCAACCCGGCGGGCTGCCCGCCTGCTTTGCGGGCGGTGGTAGCCGTGGGCAAACGCTTGTTCCAACCGGGCTTTTTGCCGCACGCGCTGTTGTTGCTGGTCTGCTGCCTTGGGCTTTGCGCCTGCGGAGCGCAGACCCCGCCGCGCATTGCCGTATTCGCTCTGGACGGCCCACCGCTGGCAGTAGTGGGGGCGCAGGGTGATATCGAACTTATCGAAAGCCCGGATGATGCCGCGCGTCTGCATGATATGGCAGGCACGGCTGGTGCGGCTGACATGACTGATATGAACGCTGCGCCTGATGTGCCAGACATAGCTGATATGCCGGATAAACAGCCGTTTTCCGTTGATGATGCTCAAGGCAAAGGCGTTTTGACCGCTGCGGAGGCTGGGAGCGGGACTTCTGCCTCTGCCGCTGATTCTGGAGCCGCTTCTTCCCCGGCAAGCGTGGAAGGCGGTGGCGAATCCGGATTGTCTGGTGTGGAAGGTGGCAAGTCTGCGCCCGTTGCCGCTCCGCCCGCTTACCGGGTTGTGAACGAAGTTCGCTTTAGCGGCGAGATGGAGCGCGGTCTTTTGGCCGGTATCGGGCGTTTCAGTCTGGAAAACCCCGCCACCGGGCTGGTTTGCGCTGGTGATGTGGACACGGCCCCCAGCCGCAAGGGGCGCTTTCGCGGCATAGTTCCCTGCGGCAACGGGGAGTTTTTTCTGTTTACCCTCAGCCATCAGGGGCCGGATCAGGGCGCCGGGATAGGGCGATTCGCCAGCGCCACGGAAGCGGTCGATGCCACGACGCTTGATGCCGCAGAAACTGATGCGGCTAAAAAATCTGCCAGTACCACCGGAGCTGCCAATACCGCAGAATCCATCGACGCTGCCGATGCCGGAGAAGCCGTTAATGCCGCGGATGCTGCCAATGTAGAAGACGCTGCCAAGGCCGGAAAAACCTCTGATACCAATACCGAAAAATCTACCGATATTTCGGATGCGCCTGAGTTAACGATTCATGGCGGGCCGCCGGTGCTGTTTTTTTATCACCCCTGGCGTGAGGAAGCCGAGCGCAGGCTCGCGGACATGCAAAAGAATCTGGCCGCGCACATAAAGAATGCAGAAGACAAACAGGTCGACTAACCGCGCCAGTGAGAATACAACTGGCTTTTTAGGACCAGACAAATAATAAACGGAGAACATATATGATATATTTTGCCAGCGATAATAACTCCGGGGTGCATCCCCAGATTATGCAGGCGCTGCAGGATGCCAACAACGCAAATACCGGGTCTTACGGCGATGATCAGTGGACCATGAATATGGAAGCTGCCTTCCGGGACGTTTTTGGCCCGGATACGCGCGCTTATGGGGTTTTTCTTGGCACCGCAGCCAACGTGCTGGGCCTCAAGTGTATTCTTGCACCGCATGAAGGAATCATCTGCGCCGAAAGCGCCCATATCAATACTGACGAATGCGGGGCCATGGAATCCGTCGGGCGCAAAATGTACCTGATCCCGGAAAATAGCGGAAAAATCGACCTTGCCGACGTTCAGAAAGTTCTTACCCAGTTTTGCAACGGCGTGCACAACGTCACCCCTAAAGTGCTTTCCATCACCCAGTCCACCGAATACGGGGTGCTGTACAGCATTGACGAGGTCAGGGAAATTTCGGCCTTTTGCCGCGCCAATGGCCTGTACCTGCATATGGACGGGGCCAGAATCACCAACGCGGCAGCGGCTTTGGGAGTAGATTTGCGCGCCGCTACCCGTGATGCGGGCGTGGATATACTCACCTTTGGCGGCACCAAGAACGGCATGATGTTCGGCGAGGCTGTGGTGATTTTTAATCCCGCTCTCGGGCTCGATTTTCCGTTTTACCGCAAGCAGGGCATGCAGCTTGGTTCCAAGATGCGCTTTTTGTCCGCCCAGTTTTGCACTTACCTCAAAGACAACCTCTGGCGCGAAAACGCCCTGCACGCCAATGCCATGACCACGAGGCTGGCGGCGGAAATAGGCAAGATGCCCGGCCTCAGAATCACCCAGCCTGTTAATGTGAACTCGGTCTTTCTGCGTATTCCGCAGGCGGCTCTTGATAAGCTGGCGCAAAAATATAAGTTTTCCATGTGGGATCTGGAGCCGGATTCGGCCAGCCCAGCGGTGAACGGCCCGGAAATCCGCATCATGACCAGCTTTAACACCACGCCCGAGCAGGTGGACCAGCTGGCAGCCGATATCAGGGCAAGTCTGGCGTAGGTCTGGTTGGTTCTTACTCCTCTGGCGGGTAACATTCAGAAAACATCCCGTAGTTGAAAAACATCAAGCGCCTGCTTTACATTGTAAAGCAGGCGCTTGAATAAATTACAAATGGCTTTGTTCTAATTTTTTCTGTGGAACATGTAAGCGTGGCAGTCGATGGTGTCGCCAAAAAAGCGGCTGCCTTCATTGATGAAGTAATCCAGACGGAAGCCCTGCTCGTGGGCCACGCGGATTATATCCGCATAGGCTATGCCCCACTGCCAGAACCCGTGAATGTCCCTGTTTTTCTTACCCATCTGGGGATGTATCTGGTCATGTCTGGCAAACCAGTTAGTAATGCTTTCCTTGCCGTAAAATTTGGCGAATTCCTGCTCCAGATACCAATCCAGCCCTCTGTCGACAAACCGGAAGGTTTCGTCGCCGACAAAGTCCTGATTGTAAATGATCAGGGTATCGACCTTGGCGGCGTACAGGGCCAGAAATTCGTCCCAGTCCGGGTCAACCTGATGCAGCAGCACGTCATAGATGATTGCGGCGTCAAACGAGGGCAGGGCGGCTATTTCGTCCCGGTTGCCCAAATCCATGGTCTTGAGGGTCAGGTTCGGGTAACGTCTGGCCTGCTCAACCGTGTCCGGCGTAATTTCGCCGTCCAGGATCATGGCGCGCTCAACGCCGTTTTTCAAGGCATGAAAGGTGTAGCCCCCATGCACTCCGAAACAGCCTCCCACATCAACAATACTTTTGATGCCGTAAGTGCCGATGGCTATTTCCACAAGGTCGGCCTTGAAGGGGTGGATGGGGGATCTTACGTCCTTTGCTTCCATAAATGAGTCGCCTTCCTGTGTTGAGTGTGTAAGCTGACTGATTTTATTACTACAATCTGAATTATCTCTCAAGCTGCCGGATGTTCCGGCTGGAGACTAATTTTGCGCCTGATTTGGAGACAGCACCTGGCCTGATACCACTCCGTCCTTTGCCAGCCGCTCCGCGTAAAATCTGTACAGCCGTGAAGTCCCTTACACTGCGCGGAGCCCGCCTTTGCGCCTGACGGCAAAAATGATCCGCTACCGGAACACCGGTAACGGATCATTTTAAAGGATATAATCCATAAAGGCAGCCAGCAGTCAGGGCACGCATTCCTGACGCAGTGCCGGCTGCCCGGAATTCTTCTTATTTGCCTGCTACCTGCGCGGCGTATTCTGCAGCGGTGATCAGGCCGTCCTGTCCTGCATCGTCCGGGGTGATTAGCATCAGCCAGCCTGCGCCGTAGGGATCGGTGTTTACAAGTTCGGGGTTGGCGTTAAGCTCGTCGTTAACCTCAACCACCGTGCCGGACATGGGCATGATGGCGTCAGATGTGGTTTTGACCGATTCCAGACTGGCCCCGGAAATGCCCTGCGCAAAGTGGTCGCCAACGTTGGGCAGGTCGATGAAGATCACGCTCTCCAGTTGATCTTGGGCAAAGTCGCTGATGCCGATACGCACCTTGTCGCCTTCCTTCAGGGCCCACAGGTGTTCCGCGTGGTACATGCGGTCGTCAGGGTATTTGAGATTGCTCATCATATTCTCCTGTAACTATTTACGAACCCGCTGCCGTAACCGGGCAGCCCGTGCCTGCCTTGAGCCTGTTCACGCAAAGGCGCTTTTGTCCTCTTTGTTCCTTGCCAGAGAACAAGATTGCTCTTTGTGTTAACAGCCCTGTTTATTGTTCCGGCTTGGCCAGATCCGCCTTGAACATGAATTTGCGCACAGCAGAGCGGTAGGGCAAAAGCTGATCCTGCGGAAAGTCGCCAAGGCCTTGCTGCCCCAGCGGATTTTCTTTATCCACCGCAGCAATGAAGAAGGGCATGGTCTTGTTGCCGGTGGCCTCGGCCAGCATTTTGGCGGCTTCGGCTGCTTCTTCCTTGCTTGTCCAGCTGTAGCTGCCGTCCGCGCGTTTGGTCGGGCTAATCAGCAAGCGCACCTCATGACTCGGAAAGGCCGTGACCAGTTCGGCCGTTTTTGCCAGCTCCTCTGCGGAAACCGCGCCACCAAACGAGTCAGCATAGGCCTGCGCTGGGCCAAGGATGTTGAAAACAACCTTGCTGACCTGCCCGGTTTTAAGCACGCGCTCCAGAAAAGCCGGGTTGCGCCCGTCAGTCTGGATGTAGACCTTGAGGCCGCCTTTCTCCAGCCACTTGACCACTTCCAGAAAGTTCTCTTCCTGCTCTTTGGGGCAGACCGAAGGATAAAGGCCGGAAATCCAGCCGTGCAGCAAGTGGCTGCGCATTACGGCCTGTTCCAGTTTGTCGCCCGCCAGCATGTAAGCGAGAATTATGCCGCTGCCCTGACGGACGGCCTCGCCATCGGAAAACAGCGGGAATTCCACGCCTTCCGGGTTGCGATAGATTACCGGGCGGTTGGCGCGGTAGAACTTGTTGAACTCGTCCTTGTCCTCTTTAAAATCCACAGTGGCATACTCTATGCCCCTGTCAGCAAAATAAGCCTTGACGATCCGGCAACGGATACAGTCCGGCGCTGTATAAAGCGTGATGCTCATTGGTGTGTCCTTTTGGATGGGAGTGCCTCCGGCGGCTTAAGGAGGACGCTGTCCTTCTTAAGAATCCTCCTGGCAGGGCTCTGCCCTGCACCCGCAAGGGGGGTGCCCCCCCTTGACCCCGCAATGGGTATGGTCAAACACGAGGCTGCAATACTTGTTGTCGTCTATATGCTACGGCGGATTCAACGGTTAAACTGTTATGTCCCGCTAAACTCCCCACCCACCCAAACGGGTGTAGGGGTTCCGCCCCTGCCGAGTGTTGGGGGTCCGGGGGGAGGCCCGTTCTGCAAGGACAAGCCCCTTCCCCCGGCCGCCGGAGGCATCTTCAATCTTCCACTCAATTCAATTACTCAATCAATCTTGCCTTAATCTTCTTCTGCGAACTCGCCTTCGGCTGCCACGCACAGGGCGTTGGCAGAGCTAAAGCCGCTACATCCGGGGATTTCGATTTCTGCTTTGCGGTCGCCAAAGGCAGCCGCGCCGGGCACGCGGAAGGTTTTCACGTCCAGCGGCAGGATTGGTGTTTCTTCGGGCTTGGGTTCTTGCGGCACCCATTCGTAGGGCACGCGGTAGGCGCGGTAGACCATGTTCAGGGGGAGCGCCGTGCCTTTGTAGGGTGAGATGTATTCCCAGACCAGTTCGTGTTCGCGGGTAACTTCAAAGATACGCCCGTCGGAGCCTTCGCAGATCAGGGTATTGCCGTTGGGCAGGCGTTGCGCGCCGCTGACAAAGGGGCTGTAGAAGCGGCTGGAGTCCATGGGGAACAGGAATCCCGCATCGGCCGGGGTGTACTGCCAGACAATCTTCATGGCTACGGGGTCGATTTCGAGCACGCGGGAGTAGTCGCGCAGGGCGGCTTTCACGCCTTTGGGCGCGCCGGGGTTGGGGTTGTCGTAACCGGCCCAGCCGCCGTTGTCGTAAACAAGGATGTTGCCTTCGCCCGGCAGGCCGCGCGGAATCATGTGGGCGTGGTGCATGCCGATGATCCAGCCGATGGCTTTTTCTTCCGGCGTACGGTCATAGTCGGGGCCGAGCTTCCAGACGATTTTGCCGGTGGCTTTTTCGATGATCATCATGATGTTGGTTTCGCGCCCGTCAACGATGATGTTATCGGGGTGGAAGCGCTTGTCGCCTGCATCGTACCACTTGTTTGGCCCGAGCAGCGACATGGAGTTGATGTGCATCCAGTCGCCCATACCCTTGCCGATGGGCCGGAAGTTGGGATCGCGCGAAAGAGCGTTGCGCGAGGCCTCGCGGAAGCCAAGCTCGTCAAAGTGGTCGCTGCACTGCCATTCCCAGATGATTTCGCCGTCCCAGTTCACTTCGACGATGAGGTCGTCGACGAGTTCCTTGTCGGAGATTTTTTTGTTGTGCAGGTTGCGGTGGCAAAGGATCATGGTGTTGCCGGAATCGACCTTGGGGTCAAGACCGGGGGCGTAGTAACCCACGGGGTTGCCTTCGCGCTGGTAGTCGTGGTGCTGGCGGGCCATCCAGCGCGGTTCTTCGCCCGGATCTTCAATGAACTCGACCTGATCGAATTCCCAGACCACGTTGCCGTCCCAGTCCAGTTGCACAACGTCCATCTGGTCCTGAAATCCGTATTTGCCGTTGCGCTGGCCGCGGCTGCCCAGCACATATCCGCCGGGCAGCATCTTGGGCGGGAAGCCGTGCATGCCTTTCCAGAGGCGGATTTCTTTGCCGTGCATGTCGATAAGCAGAATCCCGTGTTCCTTGACCGGGAGAATGGTGTACCCGCTAAAGCATTTGTCCGGGTTGTAAACGGTAACACCGGTGGGGTAAATTGTAGGATGTCCCATGATCGGCCCTCTCTTGGCTGAAGGTGGTAACTGGATACTTTTTGTGCATTATTGCACAATCTTTTTGCTTGTTTTTCGTAAGCCTGGTTCTGATTGGTCCGCAAACGCTTTTTTTTTGCCTTTTGGCGTGTTTGGATTGCTTTTGTTCCGGCACACGCCGCAAGAGCATGCTTGTGGTGTGGAAAATGAATTTTCCTTGCGGGAGTATGGATTTTTTTCTTGTTTGTCAGACTGTGGCTAATCAGTCCTGAATTTTAAATCCATTCTAACCTTAGTTTACAGCAAGTAAAAAGCATTAGTAAAGATTTTCACAATCTTTATGCTATACATAAAGAGCATGGCACACATGACTTTGACGCATGATGAGGCTAGTGCCTGATTTGCGCCTGAAATACCGGATTGCATAAAGCCGCGCTGTAACCAATGGCTTACAAGTCTTGTGTTCTGAAGCTTTTGGTTTTAATGGATGGTTTGCGACCATTCTGGTATGCTTTGACAGTTGGCTGTAACGGGTGTGTTTAAACCTGGGCATGCCCGCTCCGGCGCAAAAGCTTTGCCGGACAGAAAATTTATGCGGATCAATATAAGGAGCTATAATGTCCAATCAGCAGGAGCATAAGTGGAGTTTTCGCCATCTTGGCGGTCTGGAGCAGGTTGTTTTGTCGAGCGCGGAGGATTTTCGCCGCTTGCGCGAGCTTGATCCCAAGCTGTGGGTGGCTCTTAGCTGCCCGGTATCCGGGTTGGAGTTTGATTCCAGAACGCTTGAGCTTATCGATTACGATGTTGACGGGCGGATACGCATTCCGGAAATGCTTGATGCGGTAGAGTGGGCGTGCGAGCGCCTTAAAGACCCTGCCGTGCTGCGGGATTCGCAGGATTTTCTGGCCATTGACATGGTGCGTGACGATACTGACGACGGCAAGCACATCATAGCCACCATGACCACCATTCTGGCCAACCTCGGCAAGCCGGATTCAGGCGGCCTCACGCAGGAAGACGTGGCGCAGTCCGCCGCGCACGCAGCAGAGCACATGTTCAACGGCGACGGCATCATCCCGCCGCTGGAAGCTGTTGACCCGGACATGAAGGCCTTTATTTCCGACGCGCTGGCGGTAATGGGCGGCGTCAAGGACGCGGGCGGTCAGTTTGGCGTGAACATTGAGCTGGCCAATGCTTTTGTTGAGTACCTGCGCGCCTGGAAAGAATGGGAAAACATGGTTGATGGAGCTTCCAGCCCGCTTGGCAAGAAGACCTCGCAGGCCTGGGAACTGATGCAGGAAGTCAAGGCCAAGGTGGACGATTACTTTTTGCGCACCGATCTGGCTGCCTATGCTCCGCAAGCCCAGACAGCCCTGAACGTTGACGAAAAGTTCGTGGTGCCGGTGGAAAACGGAGTACTCTCGGCTCAGGCGCTGGCGGAGTTGCCGCTTTCGCGCATTGAGGCAGGCAAACCGCTTGATCTGGTTGCCGGTCTGAACCCGGAATGGCGTGAGCGCATCGAGTGCTTTGCGTCCATGACCGCTTCGCTGCTCAAGGAACCGGGCGTGATGAGTCGTGAAGACTGGCTGGGCATCCAGAAGGCCTTTGAGCCTTACGCCGGTGCGCTGGATAGCCGCCCGGCCCGCCCGGACATAGCGGTGGAACAGGCCCCCACCAGCACGCCGGAGGATCTTGACTCCGACCGCATCAACGAGATTCTGGACAGCAAGATTATCGACAGCTTTGTCGCGCTGGCGGAAAAGGACAGCACCATGCCCGCCGCCGCAGCCGACATAGCGGCAGTTGAGCGTCTGGTGCTTTACCACCGCCATCTTTACCGCCTGCTTATGAACTTTATTTCATTTGATGATTTCTATTCGCGCAACCCGCGCGCTGCCTTCCAGATCGGCACGCTCTATCTGGACGGACGCAGTTGCGAGCTCTGTCTGCCGGTAGACAATGTGGACGCGCATGCCGCTCTGGCTGCCCGTTCGCAGCTTTATCTGGTTTACTGCAAGTGCACCCGCAAAAAAACTCCGTCCCCGGCCGAGGCTCCGGAAGCAAAGACCATTGTGGCGGCGATTACGGCTGGCGATGCGGATTTGCTGATGGAAAAGCGCAACGGCGTTTTTGTGGATAACCACGGTGAAGACTGGGATGCCACTGTAGTCAAGATTACTTCCAACCCGATCAGCCTGAAGCAGGCCATTTTTGAGCCTTACAAGAAGTTCGGGCGCATGATTTCCGAGCAGATCAGCAAGTTTGCCTCTAACAAGGATGCGGACATGATGAGCGCTGCCGGAACAAAAATCGGTGAGGTCAGCAAAAGCGTTGCAGCCCCGTCAGCCGAGGCAGCGCCAAAGTTTGATATTGGGCGTAACGTAGGTATTTTTGCCGCCATTGGTCTGGCTGTGGGGGCTATAGGCACTGCTTTGGCAACTATTTTCAGCGCCCTGTTCGCAATGCAGTGGTGGCAGTTCCCGCTGCTGTTCCTTGGTCTTTTTCTTGTTATCTCCGGTCCGTCCATGATTATGGCCTGGCTCAAGCTGCGCCAGCGTACTCTGGGGCCGTTGCTGGAAGCATCCGGCTGGGCTGTGAATGGCAGGGTTCTGATTAACTTTTTCCTTGGCCGCCAGCTTACGGCAACTGCCGTGCTGCCCCCGCATTCGTCGCGTAACTACGTTGACCCGATCAACAAGCGCAGCCGGATGCCGCTGGTTATTTTCCTGCTGGCTGTGATTCTGGGTGGCGCGGCTGTTGGCGGCTGGTTCTGGTACAAGTCCACGCACAAGGCTAGCGCTCCTGTAAGCGCCAAGGTTGTGACGCAGGATGCCGCTCCGGCAACGCCGCCTGCCGGTGAAGCGGGGGACGCTCCCGCAGGTGATGCAGCAGAAGCTCCGTCAGCCGGGCAATAAGGCATTGCTTGCCCCGGCCAGCTTGAAGCGCAGTAACAGCACAAAAAGCAGAAATCGGGGCAAAACATACAATACCCTGCACTCGTTAAATCGCCACCCTCGGATGCAACGCCGCGCGTTGCCGGGGAGAGA
>JAJDJF010000039.1 GCA_030267065.1 Desulfovibrio sp. OttesenSCG-928-C06
AGCCCGCCTGTGTGGCTCAAGAATCAGCAGCCCCGGCGCAGGCGCGTTGGCAGGCATGGTTTGCGGAGCTTCTGTCAGAGGGGCGCTTACATATAGTGCTGCGCCATTTTCGCACTCGCAACCTGTAGCGGAGGGGCTTTTTAATGCGGTGTGGCGGCTTTCCAGCCCGGCAAAAAAGTGCATGGTGTAGGCGGTAATTCCGCGCTCAAGCAATGCTGCGGCAAGCTGGGCCGGGGAGCGTTTATGATCCAGCAGTACGCAGACCGGGCGGGCGCAACGGGCACCATGTACCGCGTTATAGAGCGTGTGGATATTTTCATCGCGCCCGTGCAGGGAAACGAAAATGGCATCATCCCATGGCAGGGCCAGTCTGGAGCAGGCTTCCTGCATTGAGGAAACAGCAGGGTAAATTACAAGTCCGCTCCGGACTTTTTCTCCTTCCTCCCCAAATCTGGCGGCAAGACTTGCGCCCACGCCGTAAAAAAGAGGATCACCACTTGCCAGCACCACGATTTTTTCGCCTTGCTCGCGTAAGCGGCACAGTTCGTCCAACAATGCGTCAAATCCGGCTCCAATGGGCAGAAAGCGCCTTGATTTTTGCGCAGTGGCGTGTGGCGGCTGCTGTTGCGAACCAGAATCAGTGGGGAGCTTTGCGGCTTGCGGCGTGTTGCTTTCATTGCAGTGACACGGCTCACCGCTCTCTTGCGGGGCCAGTTCAGGCAGGGCTTTTGCCAGTGCCGCCAGCTGGCTTTTGCCGCCGCAGATGATATCAGATTCTGCCAGCAGATTCCGGTAGGGCAGCCAGACGGAAGGCTGGCTCAAATCGGCGCAGCCCAGCCCGATTACGCTGACAGGATATAGATCAGAATATTTCATTGGAGCCTGTTTTATCTTCGAGTTGCAGCCAGGGGGTGTTGTCGGGCCTGAGAACATGCAGGCAGAGGCTGGTTTTAGTCCCGGCAAGCCAAGCTGTTAATGTAGCCATGGCTGTTTTGGCAACCTTTTTAAGCAGTTCGGCGCTGATTGCCGGGCTGTGCGCCTCAAGCAGGTCAAAGGCGCCCTGAGCGGTTGGCAGGGCCGCTATCTGCCCGCATATATCCGCTGGAGCGCCGCAATTTCCGGCCCATTCAGCCAGCAGCGGCAAGTCTGCCCGGGCGCTGCGCGCATGGGTATAGGGCAAGCCCTGCGCCAGTTTGAGCAGTTTGCCGCAATAACAGCCCCAGATAATTTTTCCGAATTTGCGCTGGGCCGCGCTGGTTACGGAATATTTTGCAAAATCGGCAGCCTGAATGAAGGCTTGTTCCGGCAAGTCCGGATACAGCTTTTGCAGGCCCAGTTCACTGCGACGTCCGGTGCTGAAACAGATGTCCGCAATGCCAAGGGAATGCGCTATATCCAGCCCCTGACTGATGGTGGCCTGCCAGGCCTCATGGCTGAAAGGCCGCACGGTGCCGCGCGTCCCAAGTATGGAAACGCCGCCCAGAATGCCAAGCCGGGAGTTTAATGTGTTTTTGGCCCGTTCTGCGCCGCGCGGGATGCGCAGATACAGGCAGACCGGGAATTCCGGCAGACAGGCCGGGGCAAGGCCCAGACGCGATAATTCCTCATACACGGCAAAGAATATCTGCTTGCGCGGGTGCGGATTGATGGCCGGTTCGCCCGGGCGGGCCGGAAGTCCGGGGAGTGTGACCGTGCCAACTCCGGGGCCGCATTTTATCCGCAGTCCTGCCTCAAGCTCAAGCCACGTTCCGGGCAGGTGGGTAAAAGCGTCTTCGTGCCGGGCCGCGTATACCTCAATGAGCATCCGGTTGGTGGCGTCCGGGTCATCACCGCCATCCTTGATAATAGCTACCTTTACGCTGTCTTTGAGGATTTGCGCATAGGCAACGGGAATGCCCAGCCGGACGGGGTTGTCCGGGCTTAATGAGGCGCCGCTGCCGGTAAAGGGTGGCGGCGCAATGCTGACCTCGCACTGGGCAGTTCCGGTAAGCAGCAGGCGCACTGCCGCTGCCGCGCCTGCGGATACGGCGCTGCCAGTGCTGAATCCTTCGCGCAGTTTATTGTGAGATTTGGTGCTGTTTTGCATGAATTTATGTGGGCAGAAAGCGCTTGAATGACGGTACGGCCTAGTATCCGTCCGTATTAACTGCGAACTCCGGACGGTGGAAGAAAAATTCCACCCGGCGGTTTTCCGGCGCGGGCTGCCCGTTGGTGTCCGGTACAATCGGTCTGGAATCACCGTAAAAGATGCTTACGACTATTCCCGGCTGCACACCGGCTATATCGCAAAGGTATTCGGTAGCCTTGGCCGCGCGCAGGGCGGAAATATCCCACTTGCTATAACGCGGTTGCTGTCCTGCTTCATCTGCCTGTACGCCTGGATCGTCTGGACCGTTCAGACTATGTTCCGGGGAGGGGGCTTCCGTCTGGTTCAGGCTGAGCGGGGCTGCGTCAGCTTCTAATTCCGCGTCCTGCTTACTGAATCCTTCATGCATGTCCGCATGGCCGCGCACTACCAGATTGAGCTTGAACTGCTTGATGGCCTGCGCTGCGACTTCCAGAATAATCATGCCTTCCGGGTTCAGTTCAATTTCATTCTCCTCAAACATGGAACCGCTTTGCGCGCGCAGCATAACGCCTGCTTCGGTGGCGGTAACGCGCACCTTGTCTTGCAAGTCTTTTTCGCGCATCAGCGTATTCAGGAAGCGTGCCACCTCAATGCTGTTTTCGGCGGATCTGCTGAGTGGCTCGCCGGAATCTTCCGGCGGAGGCAGGTTTTCTGAGCCGACCCGGTTGCCCGAGGTTCCCATCTGCCCGCCAGAGGCAAAGTAACCGGCAATGGCAGCCTGCTTTTCTTCCGGCACCTTGGCCAGAATCCACATAAGCAGAAAGAAGGCCATCAGAGCCGTAACAAAATCGGAGTAAGCAACCTTCCATGAGCCGGACATAGTTTTTCCTGCGGCCTAGGCTGTGGGGGCGGGGCTGGAGCCGGTGCCCTTGAGCGTTGTTTCCATTTCAAGGAAAGTGGGGCGGTAGTAGGGCGGGATGGAGCGGCGCCCGTATTCGAGGGCGATAATCGGCGACAGCCCCTTGAGGGAGGCCATGACAGACTCTCGGATAAAGCGGAAGTAAGTAACGCGCTCGGCCTGCAGGTTGCTGAGCTTGGTGGCGATGGGGCCAAAAATCCCGTAGCAGAGCAGAATACCAAGGAAGGTGCCCAGCAGTGCCGCGCCAATGTGGTGACCAAGAACTTCCGGTTCCGCATCGATGTAGGCCATTGTCAGCACAACGCCAAGAACTGCCGCCACAATACCCATACCGGGCAGGGACTCGGCCATTTTTTCAAGGTTGTGCGGGGCTACTTCCAGTTCCGCGCTGATGCTCTCCATGTCGATATCCATCAGTTCGCCCAGTTCGTCAGCCTTGCCGGTGGTCAGAAAGGTGCGCAGGGTATCGCTGATAAAGTGGCAGGCCTGCATATCTTTGGCAATTAGCGGCGAACTGGTGAAAATGGCGCTGCTGGCAGGATCTTCGATGTCTTTTTCGATGCTGATTATGCCCTCGCGGTGCATTTTGCTGAACAGGGCAAAAAGGACGGATAGCGTTTGCAGGTAGGTTACCTTGCTGATGTCTTTGGGAAAAATGACCTGCGGCAACTGTTTGAGGGCCTGCCTGAACGCGTAGTTGGTACACGAAGCCATAAAAGCGCCAGCGGCCGCGCCAAAAATGATGATGAATTCGTTTGGCTGGATGATGCTTCGTGGATCGCCGCCGCTGAGAATGAATCCCACCAGCACCGAGGCAATAACTACTATGAATCCTACAATTGAAAGCATTCGTTCCCCAAATTTTTACAGGATGCAGGCAGTTTATTCGCAGTTCAAGCTTTTAGCAATAGGGTGGGTGGGAAGCATTATTTGCGGTGTGGAAACTTAGCTTTTTGGCTTTAGCCCAAGCACGTTCGGGAGCGGGACATTGTCCAGACGGCCTAGCCCTGCAAGGCCGCCGTGCCGCCCGCGCCAGTTCATAAAGGTCTTCTGGCCGTCTTTTTCGGTGCAAAAGGACAGTCCGGCCTGACTTCCGCCTTCCAGATACATTGCAAGTCCGCTGTTGATTGGAAGCTCCAGCAGCAGACGGGAAAAATCCGGCGCGGACAAAGGAAATACGCAGGTTATGAACAGGATGTTTCCTTTTGAATCCTTGCTCAGGGCGCTGATGCTGTAAGTTGACTCGCTTTCTGGCCAGAGGATGCCGCCTTTCTGGCTGATCAGACGGTAGTTTTGCAGCGCCAGATTATAGTTATCCAGCGTGTCTTGCGGCGACTGCCCCAGTTCGGGCTTTTCCATAAGATTGGCTTGCGGAAGCCCCGGCTTGCGCGGCCCGGCAACGAAGAAAGAACCGAAATTGCTGACAATGCGCGGGTTGTTGGTATGCTGGCCGTTGCGCATGTATCCGGTGTTTTTGAGGTTGTCCGGCAGGTACATGCCGGCGTTTATGGCAGCCAGAAGATCATGCCGCCGGACGCGTTCCAGCAGCGAAAGGCGCTGCCCGTCTTCTGACGTCATGTGCAGGGAATATTCAAAGCGTTCCGGATCGGAGCGAACAATGACCATGTCCGAGTTGCCCTGCTCTTTGGCGGCGCTAACCTCCAGGACCGGGGTGTCGTCCGCGAAATATTTTTTGATGTTCAGCGTAAGAACGTCAAGACCGGGCTGGTGTTCAACCCAGTGTACTGCGTCAGGATTCAGTTTGAGCGTGGCAGGTCTGATGTTGCTTTTGGCGTCGGCCTGCTCTTCTGCAAAGGCCGGGCTGCAAGTGCACAGAATGAGCCACAGGACACCAAAAAGCAGGGTCATGCTTCTGATGCGCGGCGGCAAGCTCCATGTTCCCGGTTGAAAGAGCGGGAGGGCGTATGAATTTGTGTTTTTGTATTTCATTATGCGTACCGGAAGGAGACGTTGCTGGGTAATATACCCGAACGGAAAGTTCCGGGCAAGTATGGCTGTTTTGCACAGGTGTTTTTTACTGATATTTTTAATCCGCGACAGGGCGGTCTTTTGCTGTTTTTCTGGGTAAACCATTTGCCCGGCAGAGCCAACTGCTGGTTATGCCTTCTCTTTTTGCCAGCCGTAGCGGCCAGCAATTTTACCTTGTTATGGAGTGCTGGTAAAAAGGCTTGCGCAGGGGGCGAGAAAGTTGCATTGCCTTTATGATGAGCCAAAGGAAGATGTTGACATATCAATTTATCTTGATGTAGTTATATCGCGATAGCCGCGTGCTAATAAAAAATATGGAGGCTCACTTGAAGCTGTCACAAGTTTTGCGGGAAAGAACACGTCCTTTTTATTCGCTGGAGTTTTTTCCGCCCAAGGATCCGGAACAGTTCCCCGCTTTTATAAAAACCGCCAGCCGCCTCAAGGAGCTTGATCCGCTTTTTGCGTCCGTAACCTACGGAGCCGGTGGCGGTAGTCAGCAGAATACTATTGAAGTGGCCCGCCGTCTTAAGGGCGAGTGCGGGTTTGAGCCAATGACGCACCTTACCTGCGTGGGCGCGACCCATGAGCGTATTGATTCTTACCTGCGTGAGCTCGAAAGCATTGGCGTAAGCAATATTCTGGCCCTGCGTGGTGATGCTCCAAAGCCGCAAAGTCCGGACGCCCCGCCTTTTGACTGGTCTTCCGGCCCGTTCCGTTTTGCATCGGATCTTGTTGAGTATGTCTGCAAAAAGTTCCCTGATTTTGGCGTGTCTGTTGCCGGGTACCCCGCTCCGCATCCAGAATCTGTTACTTTTGAGGATGATCGCGTTTTTACGGGGCGCAAGCTTGAGGCCGGAGCCGATTTTGTGGTTACCCAGCTGTTTTTTGACGTGCGCGAGTACATTGACCTGACCGCGCGCCTGCGGGCCATTGGCTGTGACAAACCTGTTATTCCGGGTGTGTTGCCGATTCAGAGTTTTGAATCATTGCGCCATGTGCTTTCTCTTTGCGGGGCTAATATTCCGGCCAAACTGTACATCGCGCTGGAAGATGCGAACAAGAGCGGTGGAGCAGAAGCTGTGCGCGAGGCCGGACTGAAGTTTGCCGTGGAGCAGATTCGCCGTCTTATTGATGCGGGTGCGCCCGGAATTCATCTGTATACGCTGAACAAGGCTGACACCTGCCTGCGTATAGCCGAAGCTGTGGGTGAACTTTAAGTTTTTCGCTTTCACATGATTTTTAATGTCCGGCAAAGCAGTCATGCGTATGCCGGATAAAAGAAACGCGCCGTTATGGCGCGTTTCTTTTATTATGCACATAAGATTACCTTTTCTATACCACCGGAATGTTCAAGCCTGACTGTGTTCTCTATGAGCAATTTTGTTTCTGCCGAAGAAGGCTTGCCGTCATACCAGACCGGAATAAAAAGTTTTCTGACGCAGACGGTGAGCATGGGGGCAGTGTGTGAATATCTCCTAATAGGGAATATCCGGGCCGCGCCGCTTGGGCAGGGCTTCCGCCCCCAGAATCTGCGAATCCGGGTGGAAGGCGTACCAGGCGAACCACATGGAATCAATGGCCAGAATCGGCTGCAACTGCGTGCCGCGCAAGCTTCCGTAAACGCATTCGCCATCGGAATTCCATTCGCTCTTGGTGTTCTTGTCCATGAACTTGCCTTCAAATATGTGGAATTCCAGAATCCGGTCTTCGCTCAGTTTGCTGTTAAACACGGTAATTCTATCCAGTTCTGAATCATAGAAGGCAGACAGCTTGAAAATACCAAGGGTCTGGTTGAGTACTCCGGCATTGCGCACGGCCTGTACAATCAGCGCCCCGTAAAGGCTTTCCATTTCTATGCCGAGAATCCGCTCCTTGGGCGGCAGGGCATCGCTCATGCGCGATACAGGATGGTAGATGCGGGTATCGTCATAATAGCTGCCCGGCGAAAAATACGAGCCGTACGGATCGCGCCCGTAACTGCGCCGGTGCCCGGTAGCCCGGGACATAACCTGCGCATCCGGGTAGCGCTGTTTGACGCCGCCCCAGCGGGACCAGTAGACCGGGTAACGTTCCAGACGCCGCCCGCGCATTGGGCCCTCTATGCCTACGGCCAGCAACTGTGACCAGAGCGTGCCGGATGTGTGGTCATAAAGCACCAGATTGGCGTTCAGCAGCTTGCCTTCGTTGCCAAAGGTGCTGGGATATTTTCCTACGCGGCTTTTAAAGGCCGTGATTGTTCCGGTGAGCGGGCTGTAGGATATGGTGTAGGAGTTTCCGGCGTCTTCGGTCTGGCGTGACTGCGCCCCGTATCCGCTGCTGGTGGCATTGGGGTTCGGGATCACGTCATTCACAACCTCGTGCCAGACCATGATGGATTGCGGGTACACTCTGGTTAAGCCTGTGGGGTAATGAATCACAAAAACAGGCTCGCGGTTGTCCATTGACAGTCCTGCATCAGAAACGCGCACGAATTGCGGCCGGAAGATGGGTGGAACCCGGTCGCGCCCGGCTCCGGCTTCAAGCTCATCATAGAAAAAGCGCAGGTCGTCCAGCGAAAATCCCGGCGCTTCCGAGGGCGGGGCCTGCTGCGGCTTGTATGTGGAAGCGGCCATAGCCGGGCCGCAGCAAAGCGCAAGCAGTGCGCCTATGCAGACTGCGCGCAGAATTTTTGTCAGATTGGGCATGGCGTAACCTTTGGGATTGTATTACACAAAAAGCGCCTTACCGGTGCGGTCAGGATGCCTATTTCCGGTTAAATACGCCAACCCTGCCTATTTTACAAGTTAGGCTGCGAGCGTTTCCGGCTGCTGACCGGCATTGACTGCCGCCAGTTACCGGTATTTTGAAGTATCTATTTTGCAAAGCCAGCCGTGGGAATATGGTCATGGGCTGGCGCGTCAGGAGCGTTGATTGAAATGAACTGGGTACGCACTGAAAAGTTCAAAATTCGCGGTTATGAGGTCGGCCCGGACGAGAGAGTGCCGGTGCAGAGCCTGTGCGGATATATGGAAGAAGCGGCATCGCTGCATGCCACAGAGCTTGGGTTCTCCGTTGAGTCGCTGCACTCGCGCGGGCTGGCCTGGGCACTGGCACGCATGCAGATGGAAGTATACGAGCTGCCGGGTGTTGACGTGGATGTGTTTGTAAAAACATGGCCCGTGCTGGTGGAAAAATTGCAATACCGGCGCGACTTCCATATCTATGGCGAGTATGACGGCCGCGTGGTTGATTTTGCCAGGGCCGTGAGCGACTGGGTGGTGATCAATCTTGAAAGCCGCCGGGTGGAGCGCATGCCAAGCTTTATAGAGGGCCTGCAACCGGAAAATCCGGAGTATGTGCTGGAAAAGGAAAAACTGCGCATTGCCGGACAGGAAGACGCGCCGGAACTGGTCTCGTTCCGGGTACGCAAGGCAGATATTGACCGCAACCGCCATGTAAACAACGTGCGTTTTCTGGACTGGATTCTGGAATCTGTGCCTGATGAACTCTCCAGCGCCGGACGTCTGGCTGGGTTTCAGGTCATGTACCGGGCCGAGGCGGTTTATGGCGATACCGTTCTGGCGCGCGGCTCACGCGACGGAGACGGGGTTTTCCTGCACGGCCTGTTTCGCGAGAGCGATGGGCAGGAACTGGTACGGGCCAAGTCTATCTGGAGATAAGCGTTTATGACCGGACTCAGCATCAGGCCCGCCCGGCTGGACGATGCGCGGGATATTCTTGATATTTACGCGTATTACGTTGAATCGACCGTCATAAGCTTTGAGGTGCAAACCCCATCTCTGGATGAATTCCGGCAGCGAATGGCTGGAATAATGGACGATTACCCGTATCTTGTTTGCGAGTGCGCGGGCAAGCTGGTTGGATTCGCCTACAGCCACAGGCATATGGAACGCGCGGCCTACCAGTGGAATGCAGAGCTTTCAGTTTATCTGGATAAAGATTTTACCGGGCGCGGAGCCGGAAAAGCCATGTACCGTGCCCTGATTGGGATATCCAGACTGCAAGGACTGCACAATCTTTACGCGTGTCTGGCCTTGCCCAATCCGGCCAGCGAGGGGCTGCACCGCTCGCTGGGGTTCCAGCCTTGCGGGGTATTCCCAAAGTCCGGCTACAAGTTTGGGGCATGGCGCGACATGGGCTGGTTCGGGTTGCGTATTGCCGGAGCAATGGATGCTGCGGATGGTTCCGAGGCCGCGCCTGCCGCGCCTATTCCAATGTCCGCGCTTGATGCGGCAAAAGTTGGCGCAGTCTTGAAGGATGCGGTTAGTATCTAGAATATTTTACCTGCATACACTTGGTACCACAGAGCACTTGTGCGCCAGATTGAATTTTATAGCCAATATAAAAGCGGGGCGGCCAGAAATGGCCGCCCCGCATATATTTGCAAGGTCAGTTAGAAGTAGTTCCTAGAACTTGACTGTGACCTGTTCTTCGTCCTGTTCGGTCATTTTGCGGATGCTGCCGATTTGCCAGGCCGGTTGCCCAAGCGCGTTCAGGCGGCTGAGTACTTCTTCAGCGTCGTTCTGGGCCACCACAACAACAAAGCCAATGCCGCAGTTGAAGATTTGCAGCATTTCCGCCCACTCCAGCTCGCCGGTGGTCTTGAGCCACTGGAAGAGCGGCGACTTTTCCCATGCGTTGAAGTCAATTTCTGCTACAACCTGAGAAGGCAACACGCGCGGGATGTTTTCAAAGAAGCCGCCGCCGGTGATGTGGGCCATGCCCTTGATTGTGAAGTCACGCATCAGGTTGCGGATGGTTTCAACGTAAATAAGCGTGGGTTTGAGCAGCACGTCGCGCACGCTTTCGCCCTTGATACCGGGGAAGGCGTCGTCAGCTTTCAGGCCGGACTTGTCAAGAAGCTTGCGTACCAGCGAAAAGCCGTTGGAATGTACCCCGGACGAGCCAAGACCGATAATTGCGTCCCCAACCCTGATGGACGAGCCGTCCACCAGATTGGCGTTATCTGCCAGACCAACGCAGAAACCGGCCAGATCATATTCGCCATCAGCGTACATGCCCGGCATTTCTGCGGTTTCTCCACCCAGCAGGGCGCAACCGGCCTGACGGCAGCCCTCGGCAACGCCGGAGACAACCTGTTCCGCCACTTCCACTTCCAGCTTGCCGCAAGCGAAATAATCCAGAAAAAATAACGGCTTTGCACCCTGAACAACAATATCGTTGACGCTCATGGCCACAAGGTCGATGCCGACCGTGGAGTGGTGGTCGAACATGAAGGCCAGCTTGAGCTTGGTGCCTACGCCATCGGTAGCGCCCACCAGAATCGGGCTTTCCATGCCGGAAAGATCCGGCTTGAACAGTCCGCCAAAACCGCCGATGTCAGACACAACGCCGGGCGTGCGCGTGGATTTCACCATAGACTTGATGCGTTGCACCAACTCGTAACCGGAATTGATGTTTACGCCTGAATCGGTGTATGCTTTGGCACGGTTCTTGGATTGATTCTCGGAAACCGGTTTGGAAGTCGGTTCGGACATGGGCTGGCTCCTGGTCTGGATAATTTAATCCGTGAGGGAATTGATCATGTTAACGCTGAGACTCTTAGGCTTTTTCCAGCTGTTCCGCAAGCACAATCTCTGCCGCGGCGAAGGCCTGAACATGCCTCAAAGAGGCGCTGGCGCTGGATATCACGGCCGGGTTGAAAAGCTTGGGCTGGCCGGATTTTTTGTTGTTATCGCGCTTGTTGTTACTGTTTTTGGAACAGCGACCCAGGGCCTTGCGGCAAGCGGCGAGGAAGAAGAAAAGGGCCGTCCATATTTTGGCAGAGACGCCGAGGGGAACCGGGTTTTCGGCACAGATCATAAGTCTGAAGCCGGGTTCAGCCGCGATCCCGAGACCGGCGACCGTATTTTTAAGACAGCCCCGCCCAGGCAGCAGGAAGATCAGAGTGGCTACTCCGGGCCAATCTGGGTCAGCCCGGAAGTGACGCCGGGACGCCCGCCCAGCTACGGACAGCGCCCGACTCCCCGGACGCGTAACTAGGGGCTGTTCCAAGAAGTGTATTTTTCCATCTGACTGGCCTAATCGGGATTTTTTCCTGCAAAACCAGCAGTGCCGCAAGCGAATAATGCAACAGGTATCGCTTTTTCGCGTCCAGATGATTTGCATGTCATTTTTATGACCGGAGTGCAGTATGACTTCTGATTTGCTGAGTCCCGCGAGTTTGTGGGAGAAAGAGCCAAAAGCACCGGGCGCATCGGATGTACCGTGCGCATCAAGTGCATCGGGCGCATCTGGCACATTGGACGCGTCAAATCTGCCGGGCGCATCGGGCGTACTGGGCGCGCAGGAAGGCGATTGTGTCCGCTGCTTTCTTTGCGCGCACTACTGCCGCATCCGTCCCGGTGGTTCCGGCGTTTGTGGCGTGCGCTTCAACCGGGGCGGAGCGCTGTTTACTGCCGTTGGATGCAGCGTTGGTGCGGTAAATCTGGACCCGGTTGAAAAGAAGCCGCTGTTTCATTTTTTACCCGGCAGCAAGACCTTTTCCTTTGGTACACCCGGCTGCAACATGCGCTGCAAGTTCTGCCAGAACAGCGATCTTTCGCAGGTACGCGGTTCTGATGCGAGCCAGAAGCTGCAATCTCTTGCCGCAGGGCGTAGGGCTACCACGGTTACTCCGGCTGGTCTGGTGGAGGCAGCCCGGCAAAGCGGAGCAGCCAGCATCGCGTATACCTACAACGAACCGGGTGTGTTTTTTGAGCTTATGTCCGGCACGGCTACCATGGCTCTTGAACACGGCCTGCGCAACGTTATGGTCAGCAACGGGTATATTTCCGGCGAATGTTTTAGCGAGCTTAAAGATCTTGTTCAGGCCGCAAATATCGATCTGAAATCTTTTTCCAATGATTTTTATCGCGAGCTGTGCGGGGCGTCACTGGCCCCTGTTTTACGCACGCTACGGCTGGCAGCCAAGGCTGGCTGGCTTCTTGAGGTGACCACCCTTGTTATTGGCGGCGTAAATGATTCGCGCGGTGAGCTGGAAGAGCTGGCCGGGTTCATCGCGGGAGAGCTGGGGCAAGACGTTCCGTGGCATGTTTCGCGCTTTCGCCCTGCTTATCTGATGCGTGACATTCCGCCAACCGGTCTGGATTCTCTGGAGCGTGCAATCGAGGCCGGTAAAAAGAGTGGCCTCAAGTATATCTACGCCGGCAATGTGCCGGGGCATCCGTCTGAGAACACCAGCTGCCCAGCTTGCGGAACAACGGTTCTGGAGCGCTTTGCCTACACAACCAAAGTCAACTGGGGTGCCGAAGGGCCGGGAAAATGCCCACAGTGTGGAGCAGATATTCACGGCCTCTGGCTCTGACGGTAGACTCTGACCAGATGATGCTTTTCAGACACATTTTTAATCGCTCTGAACTTCTGAACTGCCGCACACGCAGGTTATCTGGTGCAAATTGTCAGGCGCAAACAGTTGGTGCAAATAATCAGGGAAATAACCGGCGCAGACAGTCCGACACGGTTGCTGGCAGTTACTGTGCAAACAGCGGCTGCAGGTGACTGCTGTTTTTGTTCTGGAATGAGGGTTACCAGCCTTGAACAAGTCTTCCGGAATAAGGGCTTGCCTTTTCAGTGTTCTTGTTCTAGAACGCTTTTGCGTGAAATACGCGTGTCGGAGCGTGACGCAGTTGGTAGCGTGCGTGCTTTGGGAGCATGAAGCCGGAGGTTCGAGTCCTCTCGCTCCGACCAAATTTTCAGATGGTTACGACTTGTTGTCGTAACCATCTATTTTTTTTACCGTAATTTTTGCCGTAAATTTGGTGTATTGTGGATAGCTTCTACTGCGGCTCTTTTTAGCGTGTCTGCAACATACTGTTAGTGTTCATGCAGGGCGACGGCTACGTTTATCAATCTTGTTAAAGCTCACCGTCGCTGCATATTCAAGGAATCCTTTGGAGAATGCGGCGAATACAAAAAACCGCCGTTACTCATGCAACGGCGGTTAATATTCCTGCGGTATTCCCGCTGATATGTATTGCTGGCGTTTATGCAGCCCGGTATTTATCCAGCTTGGCTACCAGCTTGGTTTTTCCTTCAAGCTTTTGCTTTTTCAGCTCGCGTACCTGCTGTTCTTCGGCGGGAGTGAGGTAGTTTTTCTTTTCCAGCTTTTCCAATTGCTTTTCAAACAGCTGGTGGTCTTCCCACAGTCTTTTAAGCTCTTCATCCTGCGGGGCGAATTTTTCTATTAACTGCAGTTCGTTCTGATCCATGTGTATAGTCCTCCAGGTTGCGGTGCAAGGGCTTATCACTTTCCGCGACAGGCAGCTTCTGAACTGCCTGTAGTTATAGTTTTATACTTTGGCGTCAAAAAAGCAAATTCAAAATGTGATTGTTTGCTTAGAATTATTTTCCCTGATTATAAGTTTACAGATTTTCAAAGAAATATCTAGAAATCATTTGATAAATGACTTTTTTTCCTTTGGCTTTGCATGATTGAAGAAAACAGGGAAAGTGACAGGCGCTACAAATAGCGATGCGGCCGGGCGATGCAATCGCGCGGGCAGGCGGATTGCAGTCCCGGATGCATGCGATGACCTGCCGGTACAGTGCTGTAAAGTTTGATGAAGATGTGCCGCAAGATGGCAAAGAAGATAATTTTGTGTTCAGCCCGACAGGATAATGCATTGCGCGATTATCGCATTTGTCGCGATTTTTTTAGACGTTCGCCAGTCCGGTTATTTTGCTGAAATCCGGCCCGGCTTCACGCGGGACAAATATTTTTTTCAGGCGGCTTTTGTCGCCGGAGGCTAGTACTGTCTTGTTTTTTTTCACGCCCAGAACACCGGCCATGAATTCAAGCAGGGCTTCGTTAGCCTTGTTCTCCACAGCCGGGGCGTTCAAACGTATGCGCAGGTAGTCGTCGGTCACTTCGCACAGTTCTGTTTTGCGCGCTCCGGGCTGCACCCTGAGCGCGATATACCAGCCGGATTCCGTGGCCTGAACGCAAGCGGGCAGGGTGGTTTGTCCGTCATGCATGGCAGGTTGCGCTTCCGGTTTGGTGGGGCGCGAACCTGTCGTTTTTTTATTTTTTGCTGCCATGGCAGGTTACCGGCGAAAACGGCTGGTTAATTGACCACCTAGTAACGCAGCCGGACAGCCAGTTCCGCCAGAGACTGCACCGCAGCGTAGTCAATGAACTGCAAGGCCAGAATGATGACGATAGGCGAAAGATCCAGCCCGTTCACATACACAAAGG
>JAJDJF010000004.1 GCA_030267065.1 Desulfovibrio sp. OttesenSCG-928-C06
CAGAGCATGGAACTGATGAAAGAGGGCATACTCTCTATCCAGAAAGGAGAGCACCCCGCCCTGATCAAGGAAAAACTGCAATCATTCCTGCCTCCGAGCATGAGAACGGAAAGAAGCAAATAGGTGAATCATGGCTGATGAAGATGATGACGCACCCCGTGATGCGCCAGACCCGCCTGCCCCGCTAGGGGTTCCGGAATGGATGGTCACTTATGGAGACATGATGACCTTGCTGCTCTGTTTCTTCGTGCTTTTGTTCATCATGTCAAAATCAGAGGAAGAGCAGTACAAGGCTGTTGTCGGCTCCATCCAGAATGCGTTTGGCGTGGCGGACTCCGACCCGCGCTCGCCCTTCCGTTCGCACGCCCGCACGCCGGATCAGCATACCCAGACTCTGGGGCAGGCCGAACAGGAACTCATGACCACGGTTCAGGAAGCAATCATGGCCTCACAGGACTCCCAGTCCCTTGAGCAGTCCATGATTGTTGATACCGAGAACCGCGGCGTTGTTTTGCGCATATACGGTGATGACCTTTTTGTAAAAGGCACTGCCCAGCTTTCAAAGGATGCCCAGGCATTCCTGAAACCAGTAATTGAAGCCATCAACAGACACTCTTTTGACGTGCTGGTGCGCACAAACGTCACACAGGGCAGTCTTGCCGGCAATCACTATGCTTCTGTTTGGGAGCTTTCGGCGGCCCGTTCCGGCTCTGCCCTGCAAGCCCTCATAACTTACGGCAACGTAAAGCCGACCAGACTCAAGGCCATGGGCACGGGCGATACTGACCTGCGCGTTCCGCCCACAGACCCCAAAAGCGAGTACTACAATAACCGCACCGACTTTGTGTTCTATCTGCCCGGCACCGAGTTCTGGTAGGATTTTGAGGACTCTTCATCATTATGCGTAAGATTACGCCTGTCTATTCTGGTTCAGATGCCACCCCTGTCCTCAATGACATAAAAGTCAGCGAAGGCCAGAAGGATTTTCTGCTTCTTGGCCCTGCGGGGCCGGAACGGGAGCTTTCAATCCTACCCTCCCCCTTTGTGTCCTCATCATCCATCAAGGATGTTTTTGATCCGCAAAAAAGCCTGCCGGTCCTTATTGGCTGTGGCCTTGGACACGCGCTGGCGGAAATAACCGCCTGGCTTGAACAGCACGTTGGGCCGGAATTTCATCTGGCTGTGGTGGACAAAGAAGAAGACATCCAGCAGATTTCAGGTGTTCGCGAGCGCTACTCACACTTCAGGAACATCGTCTGGATTGACGGGGCTGACACAAAATCCGCTCTGGCAACACTGAGCAAGTGGCAACTGGAGTATGGCGGGCTGGCGTTCTTTCCCATTGTTAACACAAGCTACCTCAGGCTGGACCGCGAGTATTACTCGGCCATTCGCGAGGCGCTGGTTTCAAGCGCCGCCGTTGATTTCTGGGGCAAGGCCCGCTACCAGAAGTTTCAGGACAAGTCACCGCGAATCCTGCTCATAACCAGCAAGTATTTTCTGATTGGCGAAATTGAAGCTGCCTGCCAGCGCATGGGCATTGAGTATCAATTGCTCAAACTGCCCGATGACGAACTTTCGCTGGATGCATATCTGATGCAGCTAATGCAGGCTGTTATCAGCTTCAAGCCCGATTTTGCCATGACCATCAACCACCTTGGCGTTGATCGCGAAGGGGTTTTGCAGGACTTCCTCAGCAAGATCAGGCTGCCGTTTGCGTCGTGGTTTGTGGACAACCCGCATCTTATTCTTTACCACTACGACAATCTGACCAGTCCATGGACAGCCATTTTCACATGGGATGCGGACAATCTGCCCATGCTGCGCCAGATGGGTTTTGAACACGTTTTCTACCTGCCGCTTGGCACAGACCACCTGCGCTTTGTGCCACCTGCGGATATTAACGCGCTGCGCAAACAGTACGGGCAGTGGATATCTGACGTATCCTTTGTGGGCAACTCCATGCTCTACAAAGTGCGCAAGCGGCTTGAAGATATCGTGCCTCCAAAGCTGATGACCGATGCCTATCCTGCCGTAGCTGCCGGATTTGCCGAGAGCGACGAGCGCTCCGTCAGCGTTTATCTGCAAAAGCACCACCCGGAACAGTACCGCGCCTTTGTCGAGCTGGAAACAATGGAACGCCAGCTTGGTTACGAGGCCATGCTGACATGGGAAGCGACCTTGCAGTACAGGCTTGGTTGCGTGGAGCAGACTCTCTCCTTTAATCCGCTCATTGTAGGCGATCAGGGCTGGTTCGAGCTTCTGGAAAACACCCCGCACAAGTGGCGCTATTTTCACGAGCTTACTTACTACACTGACCTGCCCAATTTTTACCCCCTCTCAAACATCAACTTCAACTGTACCAGCAAGCAGATGAAGGGTGCCGTAAACCAGCGTATTTTCGATGTTCCGGCAGCCGGGGCCTTTGTGCTTACAGATTGGCGCGAGCAAATCGAGAACCTTTTTGAGCCGGGCAAGGAAGTAATCTGCTTCCACTCGCCTGACGAGATTCCGGAACTAATCAAACACTACCTGAAGCACCCCAAAGAACGCCAAAAGGTGATCCAGGCGGCCAGAAAGCGCGTACTCTCGCACCACTGCTACGAAAACCGCCTGCAAACCATCATCGACACCATGCGTTCCACTTTCGGAGTCTGAGTTGGGCATGGATAAGCCGGTCCTGATTCTGCAAATGCAGCGCATGGGCGATCTGGTGCTCAGCTATCCGCTTTTTGGCTGGCTTTCATCCATGCTCCCCGGCACCCCTATTTGGGTAGTGGGCGAACGGGTGTTCTTTGAAGGCCTGATCGAGCTTTCCCCACATGTCACTTACTTTGATTATTCAGCAGCCGACAGGCTCAAGCAGAACGAATACCAGCTGGTAATCAACCTTAGCCACCGCCGGGACGCGGCAATTCTGGCCGGGCAGCTGAAAACCGGCATGCGGCTTGGGCCATATGTTCCGGACAACGCCTCGCCGGAAGGCCAGGCTCCCCTGTACATTGAAGGTGCGTGGCAGCTTTACCGGGCCTCCATCAATCACAACAACCGCCACAACATGTTCCACTGGGCTGATCTGAACGCCATGGAGCTTGCCTCGCTCAGGCAAATGCGCCGTACAAGCTGGCCACCTGTAAAGGCAATCAGCAAAGAACGCCCCCTGTCTGATAAGCGCGTTGGGCTTTTTGTTGGTGCCAGTGAAGCTGACAAGAGGCCGGAGCCTGAATTCTGGGCTACTGTCGCCTCGCGCCTGATGAGCCTTGGCACCAAGCCGGTCTTTATGGGTGGCAAGAACGACTTTCAGATAGCGGAACAGGCATCTGCCATACTCAAAGCGCCATTCCTCAACCAGTGCGGCAAATTTTCCATAAACGAACTGTGCATGTTCATGCGCAACCTTGACCTGCTGGTAACACCGGATACAGGCCCCATGCACATAGCCGCCTGGATAGGCCTGCCCACGCTCAATATTTCCATGGGTCCGGTCAATGCGTGGGAAACAGCCCCATTCGCGCCTAACCACTATGTGCTGCGCTCATCCATAAGCTGCGTTGGCTGCTGGACCTGCGACCGCCCGGAAACACGCTGCAAAACACGCTTTTCTCCAGAAAAAACCGCTGATATCGCCAAGCTGATTCTGGAAGGTAACGAGGAAAAACTGCCCTACCTCAATCTGCCGGGGCATCAGCTTTTCAAAACCGGACGCGACCAGTTCGGGCTTTTCACCATGCGCCAGATTACCAGCAAGGAAAACCTGCGACTCGAGCGTTCACTGTTCTGGAAGCTCTTTTTCGGCATTGCGCTTGGCAAATTCTCTCCGGAAACAGCCCTGCCGGACCTGAAGCAACAAGCCAAAACCCTGCGCAAAGGTAAAATGCATGACTTGCTGCTGCGCAAGGCCCAGATAATTCTTCTGGCCCTGAACCGGGCCATCAAAAGCTCAACGCCCGGAATTCTGGCTGAAGAATCCTTCTGGAACGGCCAACCGCCAATCCTGCGTCCCCTGACAAGCTATATGCAGCTGATTCTGCAAAACTCAGAATTCTCGCGCCCCGCTCTGGCCAATGCCCTGCAACTGATCGATTTTTTCATGAGCATCCTTAACGAGCAGTAGCGTTTGCTCCAGCTATACACTACGACCGGAATGCTGCTTCGCCCTCCATTGTCTGCCTGTTTGCCCGGCAACAATCTTCCCCACCACTCCACTACAAAAAACACACACTATAACATACTGACTTTACAGACTATTATCGTAAAAGCATATCAGTACATCAAAATTTTTCTCACAAATGTGTTTACAAATTAAAAGAGCCTGTGCTAGTGACCAAAGACAGAGAGAGAAGCAATGAATAAACAAATGAGCCATAATATCTGCCCCGCGCAGTTCAAAACCGCCTGTGAAGCTCACAACGCGGCCGCTCTTTGCTGCTTCTTCTACTATTATTACGGCATGAAATCTTAAGCGCTTTCTGTTGCCGGTATTTCGACGCGTGAAGTCCAACGCCGCCCCAACAGGCGGCGTTTTTTTATTACCTGGGCTTCACAACTGGAAGCCCGCAACCAAAGGATGAATCAAGATGTCTTGCGTAAACAACAGCACGAACAACGGCAAAATCGTCTTCTTTTCGGGTGAGGACATTCCGCTGGAAATGCACAAGGTGCGCATGGTGCAGCGCATTCAGCTGCTGCCCGTTCAGGAACGCCTCGCCGCTATCAGGGAAGCCGGCTCAAACACCTTTTTGCTGCGCAACCGGGACGTGTTTCTGGACATGCTGACCGACAGCGGTGTAAACGCCATGAGCGACAACCAGTACGCCGCAATGCTCCGTGCCGATGACAGCTACGCCGGTTCTGAAACTTTCTACCGCCTTTCCGAAGTCCTGCAAGACATCTTCGATACCCGATACTTCCTGCCCGCCCACCAGGGCCGCGCCTGCGAAAACATTATTGCCAACGCTTTCATCAAGCCCGGCTCGGTCACGGTCATGAACTACCACTTCACCACCACCAAGGCGCACATCACCCGTCTGGGCGGAACCGTGCTGGAAGTACTTGGCGACGCCAGCCTTGAAATAGATAGCGACCTGCCCTTCAAAGGCAATCTCGATATAGCCAAGCTGGAAAAAACCGTGAATGAGGCCGGAGACAACATGGCCTTTGTCCGTATCGAGGCCGGAACCAACCTGATTGGCGGTCAACCGGTATCGCTACAAAACATGCGCGAAGTCTCGGCCTTCTGCCGCAAGCGCGGCATCATGCTGGTGCTGGACGCAAGCCTGCTGGCCGACAACCTCTACTTCATCAAGACCAGAGAAGAAGAATGCCGCGACCGCCCGCTTGCCGACATCGTTAAAGAAATCGCCTCGCTCATGGACGTTATCTACTTCTCGGCCCGCAAGCTTGGCTGCGCGCGCGGCGGCGGCATCATGACCAACAGCGAGAAGCTCTTCAAAAAAATGCGCGATTTCGTCACGCTTTACGAAGGGTTCCTCACCTACGGCGGCATGTCTGTGCGCGAGATGGAAGCCATAGCCGTTGGCCTGCGCGAAACTCTGGATATCAACGTAATCAACCAGACCCCGATTTTTGTTGAAGCGCTGGGTAAAGAACTGCAAAAACGCGGCATTCCTGTGGTTACGCCCTTTGGCGGCCTTGGTTGCCATGTGGACGCCAGCCGCTTTGTTGACCACATCCCGCAAGAAGAGTACCCGGCTGGCGCGCTGGCAGCGGCAATCTTTATTGCCTCCGGCGTGCGCGGCATGGAACGCGGCACCATGTCCGAACAGCGTAACCCGGACGGCAGCGAACGCCTGTCCGAAATGGAACTGGTGCGTCTGGCAGTGCCCAAGCGCGTCTTCACGCTCTCGCATATGAGATTCGTAGCTGACCGACTGGGCTGGCTGTGGGAAAATCGCAAACTCATCGGCGGGCTCAAGTTCGAGGAAGAGCCGGAAACCCTGCGCTTCTTCGTCGGCAAGCTCAAACCCATCAACGACTGGCAGGAACGTCTGGCAGAAAAATTCGCCAAAGATATGCCTAATGGCATTTAGGTTTGAACGCGCGGCATAAGTGTAGCCCTGGGGGAGGAAACCATCAGGACAATCGTCCTGATGGTTTCCTCCCCCAGACCCCCACCTTCCTTTACCTGTTTAGGGGAAACCAGACAGGTAGAGTGTTTTTGAGAAATGGTGCTTGGCTAATACAAGCACAAACATCACGTCCTGATTTACCAGCAAAACGAACCAAGTCAGACAAACAAATATCAACAATACTTGGGTCCAGCGCCACGCACTGGCGAGGAGGATTCTTAAGGAGGGCGAGTAGCCCTCCTTAAGCCGCCGGAGGCATCCCCCACACCCAAAACAAATCAAAAAACAAAAAAAGCGCCCGGTTAAACCGGGCGCTTTTTTGATTATACTATGTTCAAGTCCTACTTCTACTTGATGCCATGTGCTTTCTTGAGTGCTACGGCATGTTCGTCAAAGTCCTTGAAGCCGGACTGGTGCAGAGCGTCGAGCACGGTCTGGTCCCAGTTCCAGGCAGAGTAGATGGACGGCTTATGGAACTTCTGGCGGAAGTTTTCCATTTCCTGACGGTAGAAGCTTTCCTTGGCGCTTTCAAGGTTTTCGCGCAGGCTTTCCTGCAGGCGCCACAGTTCGCCTTCGTACCATTCCATCAGTTCTTCAGGCTTCTTGTACTTTTTGAGGATGTGGCCGTAGCCTTCCTGCTCCATGAGCTTGTGCAGCTTGTTCAGGTGCTGTTCCTTGAGCCAGCCGCCCAGTTTGGCGGTCGGGATGTTCTGGCTTTCCAGAGCATGCACGTCAAGCTTGGTCTGATAGTAGGTATCAGGCACAACCGAGGCTGAGGTGATACCGGCGATTGTAACAAGGCCGCGCACGATCAGGCTGTTGGAAACGCCCTGACCGCAGAAGCCGACCTTTTTGCCCAGTCGCAGGCCGGTGAAGATGGTGACCAGAATCGACCAGACAACTGCCGGGTCCTCTTCGTCATAGATGTGCGAGAGGCTGGCGTTATCGCGGTCGGTGGCCAGCACCATCTGGGTCATGTCGTTTGAACCCAGCGAGAAGCCATCGAATTCCTGAATGAATTCTTTAGCCAGAATCGCGTTGCTGGGAATTTCGGACATCTGGATAACCTTGAGGCTATCCACGCCGCTCTTCAGCTTGTGTACCTGCTCCAGATAGCGGCGCATGCTGCGTGCTTCTTCCATGGTGCGGACAAAAGGCAGCATGATGTGGAGGTTCTTGCCGCCGTAGACGTCACGGGCCAGCTTGAAGGCTTCCAGTTCCCAGTCGCTGAGGTTACGCGAAACGCCGCGCCAGCCCAGCATGGGGTTATCTTCGTGCTGTTCGTAGAGAATGCCGCCCAGCAGGTTTCTGTATTCGTTGGATTTGAAGTCAGTGGTGCGGTAAACGATATCGCGACCGTAGAAGGCCATGCAGAACAGGGCCAACCCCTGAGCCAGGGTTTGAACGTAATGTTCCTTGCCGCTACGGTAGCCGCGTGAACGGATAAGCGTGCGGATTTTATCAGGAATACCACGCACTTCTTCGATTTCGTTATCCATGCCGTTACGCATGGCAACTTCACGGCGCAGGGTGCGGATATCTTCAAGGCTCTGCTGCACAAAAGGCTGCTTGGATGCCCTGGCAACTACGGACTGGACATCAGCATTGATTTCAGCGCGGCGGGCCACGTTTTCAGGCGTGTTGCCCATCAGTCCGGCCAGTTCGTCCTCGTAGCCGAGGATAATCCGCACATGGGCTGCGAGGTCATCGGTGATGCTGAGTACGTCAATGCTCTTGGCAGCACGGTCAACAAACTCGTCCAGCTTGGTTTCCAGTTCGCGCAGTTTACGCTGCATCTGCCAGGCCTGTTCAGCGCCGTGCACATCCTGCGCGGACAGTTCGCTGATTTCCTGGCTCAGCCCGGTGATGTGTCCGCAGTATTCGCGCAGGCGAAGCTTGCTGGTGATCAGCCCGGCGTTGTACTGGGCGCGCAGGGTCTTGTTCAGTTCTTCTTCAAGGATGTTCAGGTAAGCTGCCACATCCTGTTCCAGTTCGCCACAGTCGTAAGCGGCAAGGGCGGACGGGTGCACGCTGATGTTGCCAAGCATGAATTCCGCACGCAGCAGGCCGACTTCAAAGTCTTCCTGTTTGCGCAGGCGCGAAAGGAACATGGCCTGGTTAACGTCAGCCAGAATCAGGCCAACCTTGGTTTTGTTGCGGCTCAGCTTGGAGAGATCCATCTCGCCGCCAACGTCCTCAAGGGGCAGCAGGCCGCGGTAAACGCGTCCCATGGTGCCGTCAACCGTTACTTCTGCGCCATCCAGAGCGCGCAGAGTTTCCAGACGCTGCAAGCCGATAACGGCCGGAATGCCCAGTTCGCGCGAGGTAATAGCCGCGTGCGAGGTATCGCCGCCAACGTCAGCCAGAATAGCAGAGGCAACGCGCATGCCGGGAACCATGTCCGGGTCGGTACGCTCGGCGGCCAGAATGTCGCCCTTGTTGATTTTATTCAGTTCCAGAGCGGAACGCAGGAAGCGCACCGTGCCCTGACCTGCGCCGCGGGAGGCGCCATTGCCTTCAAGCAGAACTTCCGCTCCGGCAATGTATTTTTCGTCCACTTCCTTGCGGCGCATGAAGATGGTGTCCGGATGCAGCTCGAACTCTTCGTTCCAGCGGGTTTCCGGGCGGGCCTGCACGAACCAGAGTTCGTCATTGGCGTCGATACAGAACTCGGAGTCCATAATCATGCCGCCGTAGGCCTTGCTGATGTTACGCACGCCACGGGCTACTTTTTCAGCCTGGCTGAGCGAAAGAGCCCAGCGGTAGATTTCCTGCTCCGGCACAGAAACCTTGGTGGTACCACCGCCCTGCTCGTAAACGATCTTGATGTCCTTGCAGCCCATCTGACGGATAACAACTTCCTGACCGTCATCGCGCTGGAACACATAGTATTTGTCCGGGGTAACCATGCCGCCGACCACTGCCTCGCCGAGGCCGTAGCTAACGTCAATGGAAACCAGATCATTACGGTCGGTACCGCGGCAACCGGTAGCGGTATCTGCCGAGAAGGCGGTACCGGAAATCATCGGGTTAATCATGCGCATCAGACAGACGGAGAGGGAGGTGTTCTCAATGGCCCATTCTTTTTTGGCATTGATAACCATATCTTCGTCGCCGGTTTCCTCACCCTTGGCGATGGCATCAAGAATAGCCTCGCGGCGGTAGGTCATGGAGCGCAGGTTGTAGGCAGAGGCGCAGTCCCAGTGGTAAGCTGTGACAACCTGTTCGGTGCCGTTCATGTTCAGGTAGGTATCCTGCAAACCGGCGAAAGCCTTTTTGCGGGAGTCTTCACCGGCGGCAGAGGAACGCACCGCAACAGGCACGTTTTCTTCCCCGGCTTCACGGCAGATTTCGGCATAGCCGAAGGCCACCGCGTCTGCCACTTCTTTGGGCACTTCAACGGAGAGAATGGCGGCCTGCACCAGAACAGAGCGCTTGCGCAACTGGTCAATGCCTTCCGGCGAGGTGGCAAAGCCATCCACAACGTTGTTGATGAAAGAGCGCAGTTTGATTTTGTTCTGCCCGTCATTGGCCTTGGTGGAACCTTCGTCACGGATGATTTTGCCAAGCGTGCGCACGAATTTCTGCAAAAATTCGGAGTCGCCGCTAATTTCCGGGTCGGTCCAGTCCACTCTTTTGTACTCACGGTCAACCACCGCCCTGACCAAAGAGGCATTGATCATGCACTCGTCAAGGACCATGTGGAAGGCCAAAGAAGATACAGCCCTGAACTGTGGGGCCTGGATCCCTTCTACCTGGCTAATAATAGCAGTGTTGTAGTTTTTACCGCCAACCAGGAGCTCAGCTTCCTCTCCTATGGCTACGATGTCCGCGCCATCGAGGATAAGCTTCTTCTTTAGTTCTGCAGACTCGTTGCTACCTTTAGGCTTGGCCGCTTTAGGTTTGTCGAGTTTTGCTTTCGCCATCGGGGTCACTCCTCACATCAGGATAAGGTTAAGTAAAAGTACTTAAAAGTTAATTCAATATTTCGCGCATGTTAGTATGCATTGCCGCATGTGGTCAATTACATACTAACATGCGCTCCCGGCGAACATACTTACAGAGTCTGTCCGCAGAATGGGCAATACACAAAATCGCTTGAAGGCAGGGCCTTGCCGCACTCCCCATTGGGGCAGGTGAACGGTACAGGGGCCAGTTCCACAATAAGTTCGCCTTCGCGCACGGGTTCCATCTTTTTGTTGGTCTTGTAGTCCGCGCTCTTGAGCACGCGCACAACCTGACCGTCCGCCGGGGCAAGAACAGCCTTCTCCTGCTTCATGATGGAGATATTGAACAGTTCCTGTCCCTTCTTCACGATATCGCCGACTCTGGAGTACATGACCCAGAGGTCGCCGTTGCTCGGGGAGGCAACATGGAATTCGTTGCCCGGCTCGGCCATGGTCACGTTTGACTCGACCTTGCCCGCGCCCTGGCTCACCTTGACTTCATGTCCGATGAACTCGGAATCCAGAACATAGCGCACCACTGACACACCGCGATCGTCCGGCTCCTGAATGCGCAGGAGGTGGAAGGTATGCGGTTTGCCCTTGCTGTCTATAAAGTGAATTTCATCGCCTTCCTTGACGCCTTCAAACCAGACATCCAGCGGCAGGCTGTTGGCATCGCCAAACTTCTGCTTGAGCTCGATGGTCTTAACCGCGTCACCGGGGTGGTTGAGATAGAGCAGGAATTCCGCGTCAGTCGGCTCACGGTGAATGAGTTCCTTAAGGGCCGCTCTTTCTGCCTCAAAATCAGTCTCGGCCAGATTTTCCAGCGGAGAAACTTCGGTACGGCGAGCAATGGCGTTCTTCCAGTCGTTATGGAAAACGCTGCGGTAAACCCACTCGGGCGGGAAGCCCAGCGGGAGCTTGCCGAATTTGCCGAGCAAGAGATCCTTGAAGGCATCGTTACAGTCGCGATAAATGATCAGGCGCTCTTTCTTGAGTTCTTCGGAAAGCTCTTCTTCCGGAGTACCGGCAACAGATTCCAGAACGCGGAGAAGGTTCTTTACTTCTTCCTCGCCGCCGCGCTTGTAGGCGCTGGTCACGCCCAGAAATGCGGTGTTCCATGTAATCTGCGAGCCGGGGGTAACGTCATGGTAGAACACGATTTTGCGAGTTCCGGCCAAAAAGCGCAGCATGTAGGGCAAGAGCTTGATGTAGCCCTGCTTGAGCGCGCCTTCCTGCGAGGAGGAAGTTGCGCCACCGGGCATGCCGTGATCGCGCACGTCAAAGTCAATGCCCTGAAAGTGCGGCGCGGTGTAGCGGTCGTAGTGAGGAATAATCTGCTTGAGCACAAAGTTGCACTTGCGGATCATGTCCTTGTCGAGATTGGTCTTAAGCCCAAGCTCTTCCATGTAGGCGGCGGTGGAAAGCACCTCGCCCTGCCCGTACCAGCGGGTGGCTGATGCAATGGAGGTATCCACGATGTGCAGACCGGCTTTGGCAGCGGCAGCGCAGCTGTGTACAAAATGTCCGTCAGTGTAGTGTCTGTGGTAATGCAGCACCAGATCAGGCCACTTCTTACGCAGGGCCTTGACCAGATCGGTCATGAAGCTGGCCGGGCACATACCTGCCATATCCTTGAGGCCAAGGATAATCAGCTTGCTTACTTCCGCAATGCTGGTTCCGGCCAGATCAGCGCACATGCGCAGTATTTCCTCGGCTACACCAACATAGTGTTTTACGTCAAAAGCTTTGGCGTAAGTCAACGAGATGGCAGGCTGGAAAACACGGCTGGGCGTGTTCAGCACCACCTGCGCAAACGGGCGCATGTTATCAACATGGTTTAGGAAGTCGAAGCAGCGGATAACGTGGTAATCCTCGCACACAGACTCGGCAGTGATCCGCATCAGGTTCTTGGGCTGCGGCTTGTAGCCAAGCACGTTGGTCGAACGGATCAGAATCTGCTTGAGAGTTTTGGGGGCAAACTTGTTCCACTCCCGGGCCTCGGCAATGGGGTCGGTCATATTGGCAAGCATATCCACATGGAAATGCGCGCCGCCGCCGTTCTCAATGGCAAAGAAGTTACAGTTGTCCAGATAGGGCCCGACAATGCGGTCTTCTGCCAGACGGAACCTGTTGCCGCTGTTGGACTGGGTGTTGTCACGCGGGGTGGTATCCACAAAATGGATATAGCCGGAGTCACGCACGAAATCGAGCAGAGCCTTGCGGTCATCGCGCGGATAGGGCGACTTTTTGCTTTCGATTTCCTTTTCAATGTCCGGCAGGACCGGGTCGTATTTGGGCAGACGCGGCGTATCGATGGTACGGTACTGACCAAGCTGCACATAGGGGTTGTAACCCTTGGCGGAAATTTCCGCGATCAGACGCGAGAGGCGCTCGGATTCAGGGTCTACGTCGGTGTAGTCCATGAGTTCCGGGTGCTTGGGAATAAAGGAAGTATCAAACTCGCCGCGCAAGAATTCCGGGCTTTTGATCACCTGACGGTAGAACGGAATAGTGGTCTTGACGCCACCAACCACATATTCGGTCAGGGCGCGTTTCATGATGCTTACGGCCTTTTCCCAGCCATCGCCATAGGTGATGAGCAGCGCGCCGGCCGAGTCGTAGTTGGACGGGAACTCATAACCTGCGCTCAGGTTGGAATCCAGACGCACGCCAGGGCCACCGGGCGAAACGTAACGCACGATGGTGCCGGAGTTGGGCGAAAATTCCTTTTGCGGATCTTCGCAGTTAATGCGCACCTGCAAAGCGGTATGCACCGGGCGGGTCATGGATTCGGTAAAGCGCAGCTGCGAGCCGAAGGCAATGGCAATCTGCTCTTCAACAAGGTCGATACCGTAGCGTACTTCGGTGATGCCGTGTTCAACCTGCAGGCGGGTGTTTACTTCAATCAGGTACGGCTGCCCGTCCTCGGTGACAAGGAATTCCACGGTACAGACCGAATGGTAGCCAACGCTGCGTACCAGCGTACGGGCATAGTCCTTGAGGCGCTCACGCAGTTGCGGGGTAACGCCAACCCAGGGCGAAGGGGTGATTTCGATGAGCTTCTGGTTGTTACGCTGTACCGAGCAGTCGCGTTCGTCAAAGGCGAACACGTTTCCGTACATGTCGGAAATAACCTGAATCTCGATGTGGCGCACGTTTTTAAGAAAACGCTCCACATAGACGCGCGGGTTGCCAAAGGAAGCCTGGGCCATGGTAGAGGCCTTGAAGAAAGCTGATTCCAGCTCTTCGTCGCAGGTCACGAGGAAGATACCGCGTCCACCGCCGCCGCCCTCGGCCTTGAGCATAATCGGGTAACCGATTTCCTTGGCGACCTTGCGGGCGGTTTCAACGTCCACCGCACCGTCGGAACCGGGCACAACAGGCAGTCCGAGCTTTTTGCCCAGAGCGCGCACCTGCACCTTGTTACCGAGCAGGCGCATGGCTTCGGCAGTGGAGCCGATGAACACAATGCCTGCGTCCTTGCACATGGCCGGGAAGACATCGTCTTCGGAGGCAAAGCCCCAGCCGGGGTGAATGCCTACAACGCCGCGGCGTTTGGCAAGGTCGATGATCAGTTCCAGGTCCAGATAGGCCCTTGGGTCCGCGCCGAGCAGGAGAAGCTCCTGCGCAGCCGAGGCTGCCGGGGCGGTTTTGTCAACATCCGTGGCGGTCATGATTGCGACCGCGTTCATTCTTTCCCGCACCGAGCGGCAGATGCGCCGGGCCGGGATGCCTCTGTTGGTAACCAGAATTGGTTTGCCTTGAAGTTCTTTCAAAACTTGGTCGAATGTCTTCATCTTCTACCCGTTTGATTTATGCCGTCCAGATGCGGCCAAAGTTAATCGGCACCCTTCACGCTGCCGGAGTAAAGCTCCAGTTCTTCAAAGCCGGAAGAGACGCGCATGGCGCCGGACAAACCGCCGGGGAAATCATGATGCCCCATGGGCGATACGCCGGATGGGCCGGTAAAACTTGATGGATCGAACTGGCCCCTGTTCAAGGCTTTTGAATGAAAAGCGCCTTGCGAGGGGACGAGGAGACGAAGGCCACCAAGCTCAGTCAGGCCGCACACAATGCCCGTAATGGCGGAACCGGAATCGTTATAGTTCCGCACCTGAACTTCCGAGCCTTTCCATAAAAGATACTTTTCAGATTGATGCAGTAGCTGCACCGCTGGAGTTGTCTGGAACGTCCTTTCATACAACAAGATCATCTTTTGCACAAGTTCCAGCCATATGGAGATCGGGGTTTTGGGAGTGAAAGATTGTGAAAGAAGCGCGGCGCTCATGGCTGCATCACGCCGCAAGGCGGAGTCGTCGGGGCGATACGCGCAGTTCAGGCCCAATCCGGCCAGCAAAATTCCGCTGCGCTCCTCAAGTAAAATGCCGCCAAGTTTGCCGTATCTGCCTTCGGCATGCAGCACCAGATCGTTCGGCCATTTCAGCTTGAGTTCCAGACCAAGCCCTGCGAATGACTCAACCAGCAGCGCGGCTGTAAGTACCGACGCGGCCTCCATCTGCAGGAAATTTTCCGGAAGACAAAAGGAGACATGCAGATTCCCGGCAGGCGAGTGCCACTCGCGGCGCATCTGACCGCGTCCGTCCCGCTGGCGCATGGCCAGAACGGCTGTCCACGAAGAAACAAGACCAAAACCTGAAAGCAGCCAGGCAATATCAAAAGTGGAGCTACATTCCACACATAAAAATAAATCCGCAGCCAGCCCCTGAGTCGCATCATCAGTAAGTTTACTAGCCTGTCCATCACTTGGTCCATCAACCAAAACATCAGAACGGCCCTCAGCCAAAATCTTGCCGCGTATACCCAAGGCAGACAGTTGCGCAGCTGCTTCGCTCTGCCAGTCAGGAAGGCTGTCAAAAAAATCCGAGTTGGGCAAAAAGCCGCCGCCTTCCCATGAAAAACACAGCAACCGTTCACTGGCTGTTATCGCGTCCAGTTCGGCCAGCCAATTCCCTAGCAATTCCAGATCATCTTTGCCGGGAACTCCTGAAAGATAAGGTGGCTGCGCATCAGGACCGCACTTTGCGTCCACGGAATAAAGCAGGATTATCTGCCCGGCTCCACTTTTACTCATTATTTATCCTGAAAAATTATGAATTAAATATGCCAGCCAAGCAGTTGCAAACGCATGCCAGGCATACGCTCTCAGGTAGCATCCAGCCTGAACCCCTGTCTGGCAGGACAAACTCCATGCGAAGCGAAGAATATCAAGATATGCTTGAATTCGCGCGGGCAAGCCCGTCCGGAAGACACGCAATATCAGACCCTGACAGGCCACTACCGGCTATTACAAACAGGAGACAAAACGGGTATTCATCTGCTATAGTAAACAGATGAAGTACTTTCTGGCAGGAGGAGCTGTAAGAAACATGCTCCTGGGCCTGAAGCCCACCGATTACGACTACGCGTTCAGCGGTCCGGACGAGGACTTTATAGCGCTGAACCCGGAAGCGCGCAAGCTCGGTCACGGCCCTGCCTATCAGCTTGGCAAGCACGAGTTCACAAGACTTGAGAACGATGACATCATGAATGACCTTGAGCGCCGCGACTTCACGCTGAACAGCTTTCTGCTTGAGGAAGACGGCACCCTGCACATGCACCGTTCCGCCCTGACGGATCTTAAGAACGGACATCTGGCTCCGGCCTCGCCTTCTGCCATGTCTGACGATCCGCTGCGTATTTTCCGGGCCGCAAGGCTTGCTGCCGTCTACCCCTCACTTTCGCCAACAGAAGAATGCCTGCGCCAGATGCGCGAGGCCGCCACCCTGCCCAGCTTTGAGGAACTGGCCGCCGAGCGCGTCGGGAGCGAATGCCATAAGGCCATGCTTGGCGAAAAGCCCGGCAACTTCCTGCGCCTGCTTGGGGAATCCGACACCCTGCATTTCTGGTTCAGGGAGCTTGAAGGCTCCAGCAGCATTCCGGCCGGGCCGGTCAAGTACCACAAGACCGACGTGCTGGAACACATTGCCAGAGTGATGGACAAGGTTGTGGAAGAATACAGCTGCTGGACAGAAAGTAATGCGCCACATTCCGGAATTGAAGCAGAAGCGGACGCAGAACCCGGACCAGAGGCTGGAGCCGATACAGAAATCGAACCAGAAACAAAAGCTTCCACAGAACCGGAACTTGAACAGGAAGATACCCGCCTGCTCTGCGTCTGGATGGCGCTGTGCCATGATCTCGGCAAGGTTAACACACCAAGTGATGTTCTGCCGCACCACTACCAGCACGAAGTACGCGGAATGCACGCGGCCTCAAGCCTTGCCAAACGTCTCAAGCTTTCCGAACGCATGCGGGTGGCTGGAATACTTTCGGCAAAGCTGCACATGAAGGCCGGCATTTACCACATGCTCCGCCCCTCAACCAAAGTGGACATGCTTGTGGAAGCCCACTCAAAACGCCTTCTGCTACCATTATTCCTTCTGGCGCAAGCCGATTCCGGCAACCCGACCCTGATGAAGTCGGCAAGCGAAGACCTGTTGGCCATCCTGCAAGTAAAACTGGCTCCCAAATGGCAGGATATGGGCAAGGAGTCCGGCAAAAAGCTGCGTGAGCTGCGTTGCCAGAAGCTCGCCGCCCTTCGCGCTGTTACCCCAAAAGTAAATCCGGAATAAACCGGAACAACTGCGCAATCAAAAAATTTTGGCAAACAGAAAAGCCAGGAACAGCTTGACAAACGCCTCACTCCCCTGCAATCCGGAACATCATCAATACCGCCTTTACCCGCAAGAATAAACAGATCCCAGCCAGATCGCCTATCACCTCCCTTCAATAGGGCACTATACCGCCGCCTACTGCATGATACTTTGTACTATTATTCACTTTATACAGTATAAAAAAATCTATTGAAAGCTATTTACTTTTATCTTAACTCTAACTCTTAGTCCTTTCTATTACAGTTTAACAAAATGGAGCCATCATGAAAATCCGTTACGAGTTGCTCGATAAGAGTAAACGAAAATCACCCCCGTCAAAAGTGGAAGGCTTTGGTCAAACCCGCACCAACCATATGTTTATGGTTGATTTCGAAAATGGCGAATGGAAAGATCCGCGTATCATTCCTTACAACAAATTCCCCATGAGCCCCGGCGCGGTCAGCCTTCACTACGGTCAGAATATTTTTGAGGGCGCAAAGGCCTTCAAGCACTCTAACGGCGAAATTTATGTCTGGCGCTGGGAAGAAAATGCCAAGCGTCTGAACCACTCGGCATACGTTACCATGATGGCTCAAATTCCCGTGGAGTTGCAGACGGAAGGACTTCTGCGACTCCTGGATGTAGAACGCGACTGGTGCCCCGAGGAACCGGAATCCTCCATGTATATCAGGCCGTTCATGTTCGGCACTGAAGACACCCTTGGCGTAAAGGCTTCGTCTACTTACACTTACTGCATTATGCTGTCGCCCTCCGGCGCTTACTACAAGGGCGGATTCAACAACGCCGTGACCCTTCTTATTACCGAGAAGTATCACAGAGCTGTTTCCGGCGGTACCGGCACTGCCAAAACCGGCGGCAACTACTCCGCGTCCCTCCTCCCCGCTGCCCACGCCTACAGCAAGGGCTGCGCGCAGGTGCTTTATCTGGACGCCACCAACCAGTACGTTGAAGAAGCAGGCACCATGAACCATTACCATGTTATGGATGATGGTACCTTCATTATTCCTGAATTCAACGACAGCATTCTCCGCTCCACCACTTCCTCTGCCGTTCTTGAGCTTGCCGCCATGGGCAAAGTCAAGGCCCGTCAGGAAGTTGTTGAAGTCAAAAAGTTCCTCAGCGACATCAAGTCCGGCAAAATCATCGAAGCGGGCGGCTTTGGCACCGCTGCGGTGGTTAGCCCGGTCGGCAAATACATGTTTGACGACGGCAGCACCATCACCGTTGGCGATGGCGGCGTTGGCAAACACAGCCGCGCCCTGTACGAGCTTTACATGGGCATGCAGGTAGGCAGCACCCCTGCTCCCGAAGGCTGGCTCACCAAAGTTGAGCGCTACGAACAAAAGTAGCAGCCAATAGATGCAAAACAAAAAAAACCGCCTGTTACGCAGGCGGTTTTTTTTGTTTTGCATCACCACATACAGTAAAATATCTTGTCCGCAAAAATAACAATGTTAATTACAGCGCCAATGTGGAAAATAAGACAAAGCCCATGAAATATGCTAGCGAATATACAGCACTCAACTAGTACCACAGGGGACATTATGACCCAGCAGCCGGTATACTTTCGCCCGCCATCAGAAGCTTCCAGCTTGCTGATACCGGTTATGCGCGGTTGCCCGCATAACCGCTGCACCTTTTGCAACATTTTCAAAAACGTTCACTTCCAGCTCATTCCTCTTGAGGAAATCCTCAAAATGCTTGATGCGGACGCCGTTGAGCATGCCCCCGTAATCGAACAGGTCAAAGGAATCTACCTGGAAGGCGGCGACCCGATGGCCCTGAACCCGGAAACGCTTGAAGCGGTTATGAAGCACGCCCATATGCGCTTTCCGCACCTTGAGCATATTGCCTGTTACGCCACAGCCCGTTCCGTCATACGCAGAACGCCTGAACAACTCAAATCACTGGCAGACGCCGGCTTGCGCCGCGTTTACATTGGCCTTGAGTCCGGCCTTGACGATATCCTGAAAGCCACACGCAAGGGCTGCACCAGCGCGGATCTGGCAGAAGCGGGAAGACTGCTGAGTGTGGCAAATATAGAAAACGACGTGTCCATTATGCTCGGCATTGGCGGCAAAGAGCTATCCAGACAACATGCCCTGGCTACCGCCGAGCTTTTCAATCTAATCGAACCGGCCTGCGTCCGCATCTGCACTTTTGTGCCAAAACTCGGCACCCACCTTGGAGATGATTTTTTGCGCGGGCACTTCACCCTTATGGGACCGCACGATATTCTACACGAACTGCGTCTGCTGGTGGAAGCCACCACTGGTAACACGCGCTTCCTGAGTTCCCACTGGACAAACTTTATCCGTTTTGATGTTGAAATGCCGCGCGGTAAAAATATCCTGCTGGAACTGCTTGATGCCGCGCTGGAGATGGACGAAAGCCAGTTCAGACCGCTTGGTATAAACGATGTGCGCGACTAAACGGTAAAAAAACAGATAAAACAAAGAACTCCCCACAGGCCGGGCCTGAGGGGAGTTTTGACTTTCTGATGACTGCTTTTATTTGAAAGCAGCTTCAAGCTTGGGAACAACATCCTTTTTGCGGCTCATCACGCCGGGCAGCCAGGTATCGGCAGTAGTGAATACCTTTTTGCCGAGTTCAGCATCGTCGGAGCACAGCAGCAGTTCCGAGCCTTCCTTCATGATATCGGTCAGCAGCAGCATTACAGTGTGGCGTCCTTCGGCCTTGGCTTCCTGCACAGCCTTGCGCAGGTCGTCCTTCACGCCGTCCAGCAGGCCGAGGTCAACAACTTCCAGCTGGCCAACGCCAACCTTTTTGCCGTTCATCTCAAAATCCTTGTAGTCGCGGAAAAGCAGCTCGCGTCCGGGTACCCCGGCAACAGCGGATTTAACCACGAACATCTCCATGCCAAGGGCGGCGTAGTCTTCCACACCGGCAATGCGGGCCAGAGTCTGCACGGCCTTGCGGTCTTCATCGGTGGTGGTGGGAGACTTGAAGATCAGGGTGTCGGAAAGAATGGCGCACAGCATGATTCCGGCAATATTGCGGGGAATTTCAATGCCGTAGAAATCATACATACCCTTGATCACGGTGCAGGTGCAACCAACAGGCTGCGCCCAGAAAAACAACGGGCTGGAGGTGGTGATATCGCCAAGCTTATGGTGGTCGACAATACCGAGCAGTTCGGCTTTATCCAGATCTTCCGGGGCCTGACCGCGATCGGAGTGGTCAACCAGAATAAGCTTCTGCCCGGCCACAGAAGGCAGCAGGGCCGGAGCGGCAAAGCCAAAGCGTTCCAGAACAAAGGCGGTTTCCGGCGGCACTTTGCCCTGAGCGTAAGGTACGGCAGTAACGCCGCGTTTACTCATGAAATCAGCAACCGCAATGGCTGAAACAATGGAGTCCGTATCAGGATTCTTATGACCTACAACTATAGCCGACATATGACCTCCGTCTGGCAGCGTGTATGTTTTGCGTAAAAACGGGAGCCGCAAAGCAGGCTCCGCAACCAGCCGGGACTGTTTTTGTATCCCGGCAGGCAATTTTCCTTATCGTATCCGGCCCGCGCCCGTCCAGAAAAAAGCGCCCTGTCTGCATCAGCTTGCGCCTGCGCGAGTGTGCCCACGTCTGCTCGGGTTTGCTCGAACAAGGCAGCGAGACAACGCATCCAGACTGCGTGACTGGAAAATTTGTGGTAAGCTACAACATCCAGAGTGCGGCCAGAGCGACCACACCTGCAACAAAAGTGCCTTGAGCCCAGCGGATGCGCAAGGCCAGCAAACCGCCAACTGCGGCAACAGTCCAGAGCATTCCCCACTGGACCGGACCGGCAGGCATCCCCCAAAGACCTTCCGGCAACGGCGCGCCGGTCGGCCATAATTGAAGACGAACGCCGAACAGCCAGACTATGCCAAATATAACCATGGCTGACACCAGATACAGACAGCCGAACACAAGACTTTGCCTGAGCAGCGCGTTGCGAACGCTGCGCCCTAGAACAGCGGCAATATCGCCACTACCGGCTACAGCTTCCTGAAGTTTATGGTAGTCGCCACCCTGATACTTGCGCAGGCGGTTCTCTACCCTGGCCCCCAGCGAAGCCAGCGGCAGGCATAATACCAGCAGCAATACTGATTGTTGGGGAGTTGTCAGATTGAAAATGGCGGTCAGCGGCAAAAAAACCAGATACGGCAAAAGAGCCAGGGGCGGAACGTAAGTACCAACATAAAAAGAATCAAGCCAGATCAGCTCAAAGAAAATAGCAGCCGGTATAGCTATTTCAGGCGAACCGCCGAACAGCCACCAGAGCAGACCGGCGAATATGGGGTGCCTGCAAAAAACAAGCGAGGTGCAAACGCGTATGTCCAGCAACAGGACAAAAAAAAAGCGCTCAGTAATATCAGCCCCAGGGCCGCTGAAAAATCACAGGCTAAAGCAGGCACCTTACCAATCCTTTATTTGCGGCGAATCAGCCGGAATACTGCGAAAATCAAGCGTAACCCCACGGCTTTCAAGGTAACGCAGGCAACTTTCGTCATCAGCAGACAGCGCAATATGCGGGCAAATCTGCCTTTTTTCAGGAGCGTAATGCAGGTTGCCCACATTACAGGCTTCCATGACAATACCGGAATCAATAGCTTTGCGAGCGTCCGCGCAGTCGGCAAAAAGAATCAGGGCATCGTCATCTTTCTTCTGGTAGGAGTCCACCAGGGCTTTCAGTCCGTCAACCCGCACAAACTCCGAATGAATACGCGAGGGCACTGCCAGCAGGATAATCTGCTGGCGAAGTGTCTCTGCCGCAAAATCATCATTGGCCACAACCAGTTTTGTGGCTCTGGTGTATGGCAACCACGCTTCAATAATTTGCCCGTGAATCAGGCGGTTATCTATGCGGTACCATAGCATGATCTAGTTTTCTTCTGCCTGTGGAGCTGTTTTTTTGACCTTGCTGCGCAAAATATCCCCGGCCACGGCAATGCCCTCACGCCCGGCTTCGCAAGCGATTTCCGCCAGATCATGCAGCGGCTTGTTCCGGTTGCCGAACACCTTGAGGAGCATGGGCAGGTTCACGCCCGTAAGCACTTCGATTTCACCACCCTTGCCCAGTAGCGAGAGGCTAAGATTGGTGGGGGTACCGCCAAACATATCAGTCAGAACCAGTACGCCCATGCCGGTATCCAGACGGGCCACGGCATCTGTAAGGCGCTGCACGGTTTCGCCAACATCGTTGTTGATGTCAACCTGAATGGAAACGCAGTCCTGAATCGGGCCAAGAATATGCTCGGCCGCGCGCAACAGGGAAGCGCCGTAATCAACGTGCGTTACAATTACAACTCCAATATGAACTTTTCTTTCTTCATGCATATGATTATTACCCTAATTCCAGATGGCGGTGTTCTATGCTCACCGCATAGCCGTTTTCTTTAAGTGCCTTACCCGCGGCTTCCGTTACAGCCACGGAACGATGCCTGCCGCCGGTGCAACCAAAGGCAATGGTAACCCGGTAGCGTCCTTCATTTTCAAATAACGGCAGCAGATATTCCAAAAAATTGCGCAGTTTGAGCATAAAGCCTTTGCCGGGCTCGCTTTCAAGAACATAGTCGCGTATGGGCTCGTCCTTGCCGCTCATGGGGCGCAAATCCTCAACAAAAAATGGGTTCGGCAAAAAGCGCAGGTCGTACATCATGTCCGTTTCAGCCGGAAGACCGTATTTGAACCCGAACGAAATAAGATGAACGCGAAAGTTGCGCGATTTTTCGAACAATCCGGCGTAACGCTTCTGGATAAAACGCCGGAGATCGTGGATGGACATGCTGCTGGTATCGATTACCAGATCCGCGTTGTTCCGCAACGGCAGCAGTCGCTCACTTTCTGTCCTGATGGCCTGCTCCAGCCCCAGCCCTTCCGACTCCAGAGGGTGCGGCCTGCGGGTGGTGGCGTAACGGCGCATGATCACGTCATGAGACGCTTCGATAAAAACCAGCCTGACATCGCCGGTGCCGCGCAGGTTCAGCAACTGACGCACATAGTCGCGGTCGGCATCCTGCTGGCTTATATCCAGCCCGATAGCCAGCCCCTTGTAGTGGGCCAGTTCTTCGGAGTGCAGGAGCGAAAGCATCTGCGGCACAAGGCCAAGCGGCAGTCCGTCAATGGCAAAAAAGCGCATGTCTTCCAGCACATTGATAGCAGATGTTTTGCCGCCGCCGGAAAGACCGGCCAGCAATACCACCGGAAAAGTTTCCATCTTGTCACTGAATTCGCTCAAGACTAATCCCGCCAGACAGAGTTCAGGATGCGCCGGATTTCTTCTGCATCTCCGGCTTCCATGAAGCGTTTGCGAAATTCCGCGCTCCGGAAAATTCTGGCCGCGTGCCCAAGCACGCCGAATATACCGGAAGACGGATCCTGCGGAGCCACAATCAGACAAAAAATATGGCAGGCCTTGCCGTCTACAGCCGCAAAGTCGCAGCCTTTGATGCTGCGCCCGATGACAACCCGGGTCTCCAGCACACTGGCGTCCTTGCCGTGCGGGATGGCGACTCCGTCCCCAAGCCCGGTGCTGCCCAGGGCCTCGCGTTGCAGCAATACCTGCATGACGCTGCCCCGATCAAGACCGGGGCAGCCGCAGTTCAGGGCATCCACCAGCTCAATGAGCGCTTCCTGCTTGGAGCTTGCGCCCATGTCAGCAATGATGCCGCCATTTTTCAAAAAATCAGCCAATGCCATTATCTGGCCCTCAAGAGACCGGAGGCTGGGCTAGCCCCGGAACCGCCAAAACACATTATCTGCCACACGCAAACAGGTGCGGGGCGTAAATACGATATTTGCGGCAGCGGCTGCCCGGCCAGGCCTTTTATTCGTCCTCGGAAACAATCAGTCCGAAAGTTCCGTTCTTGCGCCTGTAAAGCACGTTTACAGATTCTGTTTCCGCATTCAGGAAAACAAGAAATTCATCGCCGCTGTCTTCAAGCTGCAGGGCGGCATCGTCAACAAACAGCGGGCGAGGCTCGTAGTGGGAAACGCCGGAAATTTCGCGGCTGCCCTTCTTGCCCTTGGCCTTGTAGTTGAAGACTTCCACTTCCGGAGCGTCCGGAGCCTTGGCGTTACGGCGCTTTTCCTTATTCTTTTCGCCATGCTTCTTAAGCTGGGCCTCAAGCTTGTCCAGCACCATATCGACGCTGGCGTACATGTCTTGCGACTCTTCAGTGGCGGATATATTGATATTATCTCCGATGAACTGCACTTCAATCTTGTGCCGGAACTTATCCACGCTCATATTGACGTTCATTTCAACGTTATCGGACTTGTGAATGAAGCGGGAAAGCTTGTCAAAGCGGCGGGCGGCGTACTTCTTGAGGTGCTCTGAGGGCTCAAAATTCTTGAAGTTGTAGGCGATATTCATAAAAGCCTCCCAAGTTAAAGGGTAATAACAAATCCCACTTTAAATCTACTAAAATCGCTTCGCGCCAGCAAGCTAAATCCTGAGCATATACCTCTACAACACTTCCTTGCGTTTGGATGATGATGGAATACCCAATGCTGTACGGTACTTGGCTACAGTGCGGCGGGCAATATTCAGCTGAAGCTCATCCTGAAGCATCTCCACGATCTTCTCATCGCTCAGAGGGGACTTCGGATTTTCGTCCGCAATGTACTTCTTGATCAGCACCTTTACGCTTTCCGAGCCAACCTCGTTGCCGTCGGCCAGAGCCAGAGAGCTGTTGAAAAAGTACTTGAGTTCGTAGACCCCGTAAGGCGTGGCTGCGTACTTGTTAGAGGTAACGCGACTGATGGTGGATTCGTGCATGCCCACGTCTTCCGCAATTTCCTTGAGGATAAGCGGGCGCAGGCGTGAAGGTCCCTGCTCGAAAAACTCGCGCTGGTACTTCACAATGCTTTCCATAACCTTGTAAAGCGTGCGCTGGCGCTGGTGCAGGCTCTTGATTAGCCAGGACGCTGAACGCATACGCTCCTGAAAATAGTCCTTGTCCTTGTTGCCGGAGACCGAGGCCAGATTGTCGGCATAAAGAGAGGAAAGCTGAAGCTGCGGCAAACCGTCGTCGTTAAGAGCAATCATGAAGTCGCCTTCATAGCCATACACATACACGTCCGGTGCAACGTAGTTTGGCTCAACATTGCCAAAGCTTGCGCCGGGCATGGGGTCAAGCGACTGGATGATATCAAGGTATTCCTTGAGGTCTTCCGTGGTCAGCTTGAACTTGCGCATGATCGGCTTGTAGCGGCGCGATTCCAGATCTTCGAGATGGTCGCGGATAAGCGAGAGCAGAATCGGGTCCCGGTCGTAGTTCAATACTTCGATCTGAACCAGCAGACACTCCTGCGGTGTACGCGCTGCAACGCCAACGGGGTCGAACTTCTGTACTGCCTTCAGCACCGGCAGCACCTCATCAGGCGAACAGGAGGCAAGCTCGGCCACGTCTTCAAGGCTGGCCTGCAAATAACCGTTGGAGCTTAAGTTGCCGATTATGGCCTCGCCAATCTCCTGCTGCTTTTCATCAAGCGGAGAAAGACGCAACTGCCAGAGCAGGTGGCCGTCAAGGGTGGGATTGGATGAGTAGCGGGTTTCAAAAAGGTTGCTGTCTTCCGGCATTTCGGACTCGCGCGGCGCAGCCTGACGGGAAGTACTGGCAAAATCGCCAAGGTAATCTTCCCAGTCCGCGTTGGTTGCGACCTCACGGCTGTAGGCTTCCTCCATTTCAGGAGTGTCAGCCCGCTTTTCCTCGTATTCCTCGTGGCGCTCATCAACGGATTCCTCCAGAAAAGGATTCTCCATGAGCTCCTGCTGGACCATGTCCACCAGTTCGATGCGGGATAGCTGCAACAGCTTGATGGCCTGCTGCAGTTGCGGGGTCATTACCAGTTGCTGACTAAGCTTGAGCTGTTGTCTGAGTTCCAATGCCATTTAGTACATACCCGTATTGCTGAAAATCATTAAATTTTACCCGGAATACGCTATTCCACCAGATTCTCAGGCAGGTCACGCCAATATTCCACAATACCGCGCCGCACTCGCGCCACCGGAATATTAGCAAACCAGATACCCATGCCAGAATCATGCCATAGTTTAAGATTTATAGCAAGCACAAGGCATAAACGGCAGATGAAAGATAAAGCAAAACCGCCCTGAAGGGGGCGGCTTGCTTGTGTATGAACCACTATGACAGAAGTTCGAAAAATATAAAAAAGAGCAATTACAGGGAGAAGCCCTCGCCAAGATAGACAGAGCGGGCCTTGGGGTCCGCAACAATCTCCTCTGGCGTGCCATCAATGATGATACGGCCCTGATGCACCAGATAGGCGCGGTCACAGATACTCAGGGTCTCGCGCACGTTGTGGTCGGAAATCAGAATGCCGATGCCCTTCTCGCGCAGCCCCTGAATCAGCGACTGGATATCATCAACCGCCAGCGGGTCGATGCCCGCGAACGGCTCGTCCAGCAGCACAAACTTGGGATGACGGATCAGCGAACGGGCCAGTTCCAGTCTGCGCCGTTCGCCGCCGGAAAGAAACGAGGCCAGCGACTTGTGCAGATGATCAATCCTGAACTCGCGCAAAAGCTCCATGGCGCGTTCCTTGCGTTCGGACTTCTTAAGCCCGGTGTACTCAAGAATAATCATCAGGTTATCAAGAACGGTCAGACTGCGAAAAATCGAGCTTTCCTGCGGCAGGTAAGAGAGCCCTACCCGCGCCCGGTCATGCAGGGGCCAGCCCGCTATGTCCAGATCGTTCAGGAAAACATGACCGGTGGTCGGCTTTACAATGCCGGTAATCATATAGAAGGTGGTTGTCTTGCCTGCGCCGTTGGGGCCAAGCAAGCCGACAATCTCGCCGGTACGCACCTTTATGGAAATATCGTGAACGACCGTCCGGTCGCCGTAACGCTTGCTCAGGCTTTGCGTTTTGACCACATTCCCGGCAAGAGCGGAGGCCGAAGGAGTGGATACAGCTGCGCTCATATCAGTTCCCCGCTCTCTGACTACTGCTGGCAGCATTGGCATTGGATACCGGAACAACCTGAACCGCCGGAGCACCAGATGCCGCGCCAGACGCATTTGCCACATTCGGCACGCCAGCAGCCCCGGACGCGCTGCCCTGAGCCTGAACGGCACCGCCATCCGAAGCCTGACCAACGCTTCCTGAGGCGTTGTCCTTGGATATAAAGTCTACCTTGACGTTGCCTTCGGCCTGACTGCGGTTTTCCTTGAAGTAAAAATAGATGATGTCCGCGCCAAGCTGGTTTCCGTCTTCGCGCAGGATTGGATTACCTTCCATTTTCAGGGTTTCGGTGCGCACCATGTAGGTAGCTTTTGAACAGGTTGCGCTGCGCCCTTGCGGAAGTTTGATTCGCACGTTTTCAAGCGCTACAACCCGTTCCACTTTTCCGGCATCCATGCCGCTCACGCCCCCGCTTTTGGAGCCGCTCTCCGCCTTGGCCAGAAACAGATCCAGCTTGTTGGAATTGAGCGTGAAATCCGGATGGGTAACGTTTACGCTTTTGGAAAAAGTGACCTTGCCTGCGTCTGAATCATAAATCATAGAATCTGACGTAACTCTGGTCATGACTGCTTTAGCCTGCCCGGTTCTGCTTGCGGACTGGGCGGCAGCAGCCTGGGCAACAGCCGGATAAAAAGAATAAAACAGCATTGCCAGTAAAACGGCGCAAATTGCATATCTTGATTTCAGGACCATTTATTTCTCGCTTTGTACAGTTGCCCAGTCAACGGTAACCCCGCCTGACGCAAAAAGCATGTTGGTATTCAAATCCCACATAACCTTGCCTGAGTCACCGTTCATGTTCGGGCTGGCAAAAAAAGTTTTTTCGGGGGAGGTCAAAATTCTTTCAGAACCTGAGTAGGACAGCTCGTCAGAGGTCATGCGTCTGTCACCATTCAGTACCAGCACTTCTTTGATAAACCGCATATTATGCGTTTGCTGGTCAATATCGCCAGTAAGGGATTTTACGGTCACTATATCAGGCGTGTCAGCCACATCCGGCTCACCAAACCTGACCGGAGCGCCGGTTCCACCGGGCTGCCCGTCTTCAGCCTGCTTTTTGGTCCGCATGTAGTAGGTTAAAAAAGGCTCAGTGGCGTAAATCATCCCGCCCTGCTCCTGCATTTCGGCCTGTTCCGCCAGCAGTGTCCAGAGAACTTTGCCGTCATCGCCCTGAGAAAGTTCAAGGCCTTCCAGATTCATTACCGTTGGGCTATTGCCGCCATTCTGACCGGCATCAGCCTGCCCGGCAGCGGAAGACTGGCCAGAGGCGGTATGTGAAGAATCACTAGAGCCGGAACCAGTCCCCGACGACCTGAAAACAAAAAATGCCGCTGCGCCTGCGCATAGCGCCAATATGATAACTATAAATATTTTCTTCATTATATTTTCATCAAGCCCTCATAGAAATGCAGGCAGCGCGAAGCAATGCCCAAAAGGCTGATCGGAAAATCCGGGTATAAATTTATATGGTATAGTAATGTAATTCAAAATTCAGGCTGGTAAAGTCGCTTTTGTGCTGTTTTAACCTCAAAAAACACAGACTAAAACCGGACTGGAAATTATAGCGGTCTGCCGCAGGTATTTCCAACAGGCAACAACCGGCTAGCACCAGCGACTTTGACCATGACTGGAATATTACCGGGAGGCCCAGTGCCCAAGCTGTTCTTCAAGCTTGCCCTGCGCAACCAGCACATGACGCACCAACTGGCGCACCGCGCCGCGCCCACCACCAAGCGGGCTGACGTAATCCACCATGCCGCGCACTTCCGGCTGGGCATCTGCAACCGTCATGGAAAGCCCAACCCGGCGCAACAACGGCATATCCAGCCAGTCATCGCCGGTATAGGCTATCTCGCTCCAGTCCAGAGAGTGCTTTTTGCGAATCTCCTCCATGGTGGCAACCTTATCGAAAATGCCGGAGTAGAATTCCTCAATCCCGAGCGCTTCGGCCCGCTTTTCGGCAGCAGAAGACTCCATGCCGGTAATCAGGGCGGTGATAATGCCTACATTCTGGGCCAGCTTGAAGGCTACCCCGTCCTGCACGTCAAAGCGCTTCATGCACAGGCCGGAAGCATCGTAATAGAGACCGCCGTCGGTCAGGATGCCGTCCACATCAAAGGCCAGCAGCCGGATTCCCTCAGCCTTTGCGTAAGGAAACGCGGGGTCAAGCTCAAGCGAGGCAAGCACTTTCGGGTTAGGAAGATCAGTCTTTAAGGTATTCACGGCTGAGGCTCCAAAGCGCGGCCAGCTCCTTGAGGAGCCCCGGCAGTTTCTTGAGTTCCAGACTGTTTGGGCCATCACACATGGCTTTGTCCGGATTGGGGTGGCACTCCATGAACACGCCATCGGCCCCGGCAGCAACGGCAGCCCGGGCCAGAGTCGGAACGTAGCGGCGGTCGCCGCCAGAGCTTGCGCCCTGCCCGCCCGGCAGTTGCACCGCGTGGGTGGCATCCATAATCACCGGCACGCCAAACTCGCGCATAACCGGGAAAGAGCGCATATCCACAACAAGATTATTATACCCAAAGCTGTTTCCGCGCTCGGTAAGCATAATCTTGCGGTTGCCGGTGGAATAAAGCTTGTCCAGCAGCGGCTTTACATCCCACGGGGCCAGAAACTGGCCCTTTTTGACGTTAACCACGCGCCCACTGGAAGCGGCTTCCAGCAGCAGGCTGGTCTGACGCGAAAGAAAAGCCGGAATCTGAAGGATATCAACTCCTTCTGCAACCGGGGCGACCTCATGCGGCTCGTGTATGTCTGTAATGACCGGCAGCCCGCTTTTTTCGCGGATACGGGCCAGCCACTCCACTCCCTGCTTCAATCCGGGACCGCGAAAGCCCGAAAGCGAACTGCGGTTGGCCTTGTCGTAGGAGCTTTTGAACACAGCAAACAGCCCGGCCGCGCGCGCGGCCTCGGCCACGGCCAGAGCCGTATCCTCAGCCAGCGTGTAATCTTCCAGCACGCATGGACCGGCTATGACAAAGGGCCGGGAACTTAACGCGGCGTATAGCTCATCGCTTGAATACGCGCCGGTTGCGGCAGTGGAAGTATTGCAGTCAGCCATTCATTATCCCTTGCTGTTTTCCAGCGCGGCCTTGATGAAGTCCCTGAACAGCGGATGCGGACGCATGGGGGTGGACTTGAATTCCGGGTGGAACTGGCAGCCCACAAACCACGGATGTTCAGGAATTTCAATAATCTCTACCAGTTCACCGTCAGGAGACAGGCCGGTAAACTTCAGCCCGGCCTCTTCAAGGCGCTGGCGGTACTGGTTGTTGAACTCATAGCGGTGGCGATGGCGTTCCTCAATAAGCTCACAGCCGTAGGCCTTTTCGGAGAAGCTGCCGGACTCCAGGTTGCAGGGGTAAGCTCCAAGACGCATGGTGCCGCCCTTGTCGCTTTCTGTATCGCGGTAGACCTTGCACCCGGCGCGGTGGTCAAACCAGTCGGTCATCAGGTAAATAACCTTGTCGTCAGCCAGCGGGGCAAACTCTTCCGAGGTGGCTTTGGCTATATTGGCGACATTGCGCGAATATTCAATAACAGCGCACTGCATGCCCAGACAGATACCGAAGAACGGAACATTGTTCTCACGGGCGTATTTTACGGTAAGAATCTTGCCCTCAACGCCACGGGTACCAAAACCGCCCGGCACCAGAATGCCGTCCAGCCCCTCAAGAATGGAATCTACAGTTTTTGTGGTAACTTCCTCAGAATTGATGAAGTTAAGCTCAACGCTGCTGCGGTTGGCGATACCGGCATGATTCAACGCTTCGTAAAGGCTCTTGTAGGCTTCCTTCAACTCAACATATTTGCCGACAATGCCGATTTTCACTGAGTGTTCCGGATTGGCAGCCACCTGAACTAGAGTGCGCCACGGGGTCAGGTTGGCGTTCTTGGCGGGCAGGTGCAGCAAAATGGCTACTTTCTGGTCAAGGCCTTCTTCGAACAGCTTGAGCGGCACTTCGTAAATATTGCCAACATCCACAGAAGAGAACACCGCATCCGGGTCCACGTCGCAGAACAGGGCGATTTTGCGCTTGAGTTCATTGCTCACCGGCACTTCGCAACGGCAAAGAATGATATCCGGCTGGATGCCAAGGCTGCGCAGTTCCTTTACGCTATGCTGTGTGGGCTTGGTCTTGTGTTCGCCAGCCACGCGCAGGTACGGCACCAGAGTAAGATGCATGTACAGGCAGCGGTCACGGCCAAGATCGCCGCGCATCTGGCGGATGGCTTCCAGAAACGGCAGGCTCTCGATATCGCCAACGGTGCCGCCAATTTCAATCAGGGCCACGTCCGGAGCATCCGGACGCTCGGCAATGCTGAGAATGGCGCTTTTTATTTCATCGGTGATGTGCGGAATAACCTGCACGGTGCCGCCAAGGTAATCGCCGCGGCGTTCCTTCTGGATCACGGAATAATAGATGCTACCGGAAGTGTAGTTGTTGCGCTGGGACATGGGCTCGTCAATAAAGCGCTCATAGTGCCCCAGGTCGAGGTCGGTCTCGGCTCCGTCATCGGTAACGTAAACTTCGCCGTGCTGGGTTGGGTTCATGGTTCCGGGGTCAACGTTCATGTAGGGATCCAGTTTCTGGATAGTGACCGTCAGGCCTCTGGCCTTGAGGAGGGCACCCAGGGAGGCTGCGGCCAGCCCTTTGCCCAAAGAAGAAAGAACCCCACCGGTAATAAAAACAAATTTTGTCTTTTGCATGTCCTGTTCCTATGACATTTCTATGAATAATGAGCGCTGTAACCCGACCAATAAACAACTTTTAAAAATAATGCAGCCGCAGGGCACCTATGTACCTGCGCTCTCAATCCGGAATATCCGGAGCATTTTACACGTTATGAATCCTTGCTCGCACGAGCGCGAATAATATATACATTTTTTATACGCGCGTCAGCATCCTAATTTGCCACAAAAAAAAGCCTGACGCTGAAAAAACGCCCAAATCAAACATTTGCAATAAAAAAGCCTGTCAAAAAAAGTTGATCAAGAACCATAACTTATTTTTGGCAAACATTCACCGGTTGACTGAGCAAGGCGGCAAAGGGTATGTTAAATCCCCTTTTGGAGCGGCCAGATATAAATGGCCAGCTGACCCGGATTTACATACAAAAACGGGCCATTGCACAAGGGCCGATTGCGCCGCCCGTAAAGTTTTATGCGCAAGCAACGCAAGTTCCACAAGCATAATCTCTCAAGGAGCTGAGATGTCCAGACAAGTTTCCGCGCTCATCATTACCGGTTACGGAACCAACTGCGAAGTTGAGTGTGAATACGCGGCCAGAGTTGGCGGCGCGGACAAAACCCGCATCATTCATTTTTCAGAGCTGCAAAGCGGCGAGGTGCGCCTGGCCGATTACAATTTTCTGATTTTTCCCGGCGGCTTTCTTGACGGCGACGACCTTGGCGCAGCCCAGGCCGCTGCCCAGCGCTGGCAATACGCCAAAGACGACAAGAACCAGCCCCTGCTGGACCAGCTCCGCGCCTTCCTTGATCAGGGCGGCATTGCCATAGGCATTTGCAACGGCTTCCAGCTCATGGTCAAGCTCGGACTGCTCCCGGCTCTGGATGGCGGATACTTCCAGCGCCAGAGCTCCCTGACCCACAACGCCTCGGCCCGCTATGAAGACCGCTGGTGCTGGCTCAAGGTCAATGCGGACAGCCCCTGTGTATTCACCAGAGGACTTGACTACCTCTACCTGCCGGTGCGCCACGGCGAAGGCCGCTTTGTGCCGCAGGATGATGCCACGCTTGAGCGCATCACAAAAGAAAACCTGATCAGCCTGCAATACGCGCACCCGGACAACCGGGAAGTCACCATGGAATATCCGTACAATCCCAATGGCTCGCCGCTTGGCATTGCCGGGATATGCGACCCCAGCGGGCGTATTTTCGGCCTGATGCCGCACCCGGAAGCCTTTAACCACAAGACAAACCACCCAGAAAGGCCGGACCTTGCCGGCAAGGAAGCCATAACGCTGGGCACGGTGCTTTTTGAGAACGGCGTAAAATATCTCAAAAGCCGATAAGCAAGCAAAGCCCGGATTATCAACAGATAAGCCGGGCTTTTTTATAAACAGCATAACCAGACAGGCAACCGGATGATTCCCTGCTTCATTTGCGGACAAAATGCCGAAACAGGCTGGATACAAGGCTTCCCTCCGGCTCCTGACAGCCAGAAGCTTGGACTTTGCCCGCGCCATAACACAAGGGACAACCGCAACAAGGTCAAGGAAGCCTGGCAGGACTTCATGCGCTCTTCAATCGGAACGCACGCGCGTAACGAAGCCTTCAGATCAGCGGCCACTCCGCATATTCTCAAAATATTTTTCATCGGCGGCGGCACCATATCAGTGCCCTGCATGGACGTGAGCACTCCAGATAAAGATCTGCTCAAAGTCATCACTCCGGAAGCCGAGGCGGTATTTTTTCCGCTACGTCAGGTGCTCCGCTACTCTATAAGCCCGGTTTCTGCGGCAGAAGCAACTGAAACAATCTTTGCCAAAACCACCTTTGCAGAATCAACTGACGAATCAGCCAGAAGACCGGCAACAGCCCGAACAGTAAACGTGGAAATCATCCCCGACGAAACACCTGCCCTCGGCACGCCGAAATCGCTACCCGAAAACGGAACGCCAGCCCAAATTACAAATGCTGACGGGAATGCAGCTTCCACCGCGCATGGGCTGGCGGGGCAGCCGGTTCTGCCTGTTCTGCCTGTTCTGGAGGACGCACTGCGCAAACTACCGCCAAAAGTATTCGCATCAGGCCAGATGCCCAAAAGCGACCAGAACATGCCCCTGGACGAAGCCGTGGAGCAAGACACAGGCAAAGAAGAAGACGAAGCATCGAACACGGACAGTCAGGAACAGCCCCCGGCAGCACAGCCAGAATAACCAGCAGATTCAGATGCGGGCTGAATTCAGAAAAGAATATCAGGGCAGCAAAAAAACTTTTTAAGACCACAAGACAAGTAAAAAGGCAGGTAAAAAACCTGCCTTTTTTGTTTGCTTTATTTCAGAGTGATGAAAAACGGCACCACATGCAAAGCTTCGGAAATCTGTCTGGTGCGGGCAATCTCCCACCCTTCCAGTTCGGCCTCCATTCTGGCGGCCACCTGTTTGGCTATACCGGCGGCGTTTATGATCGGATGCCTGTCCAGAACTTTGGGCAATCCGCTGGTAAGGTTGCATGCAAGGCACTGCGAACCGCGCCGATGCAGATTAAAGGCAAACTCCAGCCGCTTGCCCTGCGCCTCGGTAAAAACAAGCTCTATGTTATAGGCTCCGTCTTCCGGATCTCCAAACAGAGCCTCGAAAAATTCGTCGGTTCGTTCGGGTGGAAACACTTCCGTAGTCCATTCCCTGCTAAACACATCAACCGGGTTAATCATCATCTGCTCCATCCGACTTTTGGTTGAACTGTCATACACAATGATGCAATTTTAGTGCACGGATTTTATAATATATCAAATCCATCTTCCCGGCAAGTATTCCCAAAAATGTCAGCTGTAAATATCTGTAAACATTACAAGGACTAATATACGAACGAATGCCACGCCGTAAAACAAGCAAGAGCAGCATCAGTAACCAGAATAAAACTTAAAGTAAAACTTGAAGCATTACAAAAACACTGCTCTAACGGCTTAAATCACGCAAAATATCAGCAATATCAGGTGGGAGCAGATCTGGCTCGTGTTTGATTGCGGAAAATGAAAAGTCGTTCAACAAGTCGCCTGCACTTCTTAAAGCAACTTCATTGCGCAGACCGGACCAACAAGCCAGCCAGCCAATTACAGCCTCCGGCCGGACTCCGGATTCGCGCAGGCCACGCAGGGAAATAGAGGCATGGCGCTTGGCAAGGCGCTCTCCTTCATGATCCAGAACCAGCGGAACATGCGCGTATTCCGGCGGCGGCGCATCAAATAGGTCATACAAAAAAAGCTGCCGCGGCGTGCTGGTAATAATATCCACGCCGCGTACAATCTGATTCACGCCCATGGCAATGTCGTCCAGCACCACTGCCAGCTGGTAGGCAAAGACCCCATCCGAGCGGCAAACAGCAAAGTCGCCGCCGGTTTGTTCCATGCCCAGCTTTACTCTTCCATAAACCAAATCATCAAATGCCAGATGACGTTCCTGAAAATTCTCCTGAAAGCGAAGCCGCCAGGAATAATTATGCCCCTTCGCAATTCTGGAGGCGCGCTCTTCCGGCCCCAGCCCACGGCAAATTCCCGGATATGCCACTTCAGCCGGTTCCCCGGCCTGTGGCGCCCCAGCCAGTGAACGTAGCTCCTTGCGCGTGCAAAAACACGGATAGGCCAGACCACGCTTTTCCAGCTCCAGCATGGCCTGCCTATAAAGATGCAGCCGTCCGCTTTGCTGGTAAAGCTGATGAGCGGGAGCAGTGCCCCCTGCATCAGAAATCTGGTCGCATGGATGCTCAGGCTCTGCCGCCCCCGGCCCGGCATCCCAGTCCAGCCCCAGCCAGCGCAGATCTTCGCACAGCGCATGAATGTACTCAGGCTTGGAGCGTTGCGGGTCAATATCCTCAATGCGCATAATCAGTCGCCCGCCACGGGAACGCATGCCAAGCCAGGCGCAAAGAAAGGCCCAGGCATTACCCAGATGCAGGTAACCTGTAGGACTTGGGGCCAACCTGCCGACAATGGCTCCGGTGTGCTGTAACGGTTTGCTGTTGCTGATCATCTATATAATCTTAATGTTGAGGTATTATACGCTTTTTGCTTTGCCATGCCCGCCTTGCTAATCTTCAATCAGAGCAATCAGGACATATTTTCCCTGTATGCGCAAACAGCTAGTTGCCTGTGCCGTCTGCCAAGCTTATGCTGTAACTATCTTTCCATACAGACAATTAATGTGGTACGGAAAAATGTAACGATATACCGGCAAAAAATAAAGCCTCATGCTGATTCTGTAAAATAACGGCAATCATGCCAGCTTATATGCCGCTCAAAACAGGAGGGCGAAAAATGGCAAAGTCAAAAACACTGCGACTGCTCATGCCACAATGGCAAGGCGGCGGCGATAATCCGGTTTACCCGCTGGGCGCAAGACTGCTGACCTGGCTTGCCCCACAAGACGATGCCACGCTTGTGGAAGTTCCGGTAGAGCCGTATACCGGCGCTGAACTCAAAAAGGAAGGCGGGGTTATGGAGCGCACCGCCCTGCTTCGCCAGTTACGGGCCGCGCGTAGCTTGATTGATGCGCACCAGCCGGAAAAAATCATCACATTTGGCGGCGACTGTCTGGTTTCGCAAGCGCCTTTTGCCTACATGAACGAACGCCATGAAGGTAATCTGGGCGTATTATGGATTGATGCGCATCCTGATGTGCGCACACCAGCCGAAATATGCAACGTCCATGCAATGGTTCTTGCCAACCTGCTTGGCGAAGGCGACCCGGAGTTTGCTGCGGAAGTAAAACGCCCTCTTCAGCCTTCCCGGGTAATGTTCGTTGGCCTGCAAACGCTTTTTGAGCAGGAGGCTGCAACCATCGGGCGCCTGGGCATACATGGAGCCAGCGCGCAGGAACTGGCCGACTCGAGCGAGCCGGTACTGCGCTGGATACGGGATAACAACATCAGGCATCTGGCAATCCATCTGGATCTGGACGTGCTGGATCCCGCTTTCTTCCGCTCCTTGCAGTCAACCAATCCTGAGCAGGCCGCAGAGGCGATTTTCCGAAAGGGTGAGATGACCATGCAGCAGATAAGCAGACTTATTAACGATGCTGCTGAGCAAAGCACCATGGTTGCGCTAACAATAGCCGAGCTCATGCCGTGGGACATGGTGAACATGCAAAACATGCTTAACCGACTGCCCCTGAGTTAACCCCTATCCACTCAGTCCACCCACAACATAAAAAAGCCCCGCCCGTTGATGTGCCTTGTTTTGACCAAGAGCATATCAACGGGCGGGGCTTTAAAATCCGGTTCGCTATTTACATTTTGGGGCCGAAATACATTTCTTTAAGCAACACATGGTTCTTTTGCATACTGTGATTGGCGCAGCGCTTGCCGCTGGCTTTTACCCGCTCCATGCTGTCTTTATCCAAAGAGCTGTGCGCCACGGACATCATCAGCTTAAGGCGGTTAATCTGGTTAACCTCGCTCACGCCGGGGTCATAATCGATGGCCGTGATATTGCTTTTGGGGTAGCGCTCCTTGAGAGCCTTCATCATGCCGCGCCCGGTAATGTGGTTGGGCAGGCAGGCAAAAGGCTGCACGCAAACAATGTTGTTCACGCCAGATTCTACCAGTTCCATCATTTCGCCGGTCAGGAGCCAGCCTTCGCCGGACTGGTTGCCAAGGGAAACCATTTTGGATGAAAGCTTGGCCAGCTTCCTGATATGGATAGGAGCGCCAAAGCGGGTGCTCACTTCCAGACGGCGGCGCATTACGCCGCGCATCCACTCGATGATGCTGGTAGCCAGCATGGCCCCCCAGTAGCTTTTGCCGCTGGTACCGTAGTTTTTACGATCAAAGGCCGAGCCATAGGTGCAGTACAGGAAGAAGTCCAGCAGATCCGGCACCACAGCCTCGCCGCCTTCTGCTTCAATGTGATCCACCAGATTGTTGTTGGCTTCCGGGTGGAACTTGACCAGAATCTCGCCCACAACGCCCACACGCGGCTTTGGCGTATGGCTGATGGGCAGGTTTTCAAAATCGTCCACAATGGCGGTTACATTAGCGCTGAACTCAGAACGCGTGCTCTTGCCGCGCAGCGATTCGCGCAGGGTTTCATCCCAGCGTTTGTAAAGCGCGTTGGCCGAGCCTTTTTCAAGCTCGTACGGGCGTACCCGGTACAGGCAGCGCATCAGCAGGTCGCCATAGATAATGCCCATGATCGACTTTTTGAGCAGCGCAAAAGTATACTTGAAACCGGGATTGCCTTCCATGCCGGAAGCATTCACCGAAAGCACCGGAACGTGCTCACAGTTGATATCCTTCAAAGCCTTGCGCAAAAGACCAATATAGTTGGTGGCCCGGCACTGCCCGCCAGTCTGCGAAAGAATCAGCGCAGTCTTGTTCACATCGTACTTGCCGCTCTGCAAAGCCTCGATAAGCTGGCCTATGACCATGATACAGGGATAGCAGGTATCGTTGTGCACATACTTGAGGCCAGCCTCTAGCGCATCGCGCCCCGGAGATTCAAGAATCTCAATCTTGTAGCCTTCGGAAAGAAATACCGGTTCCAGCAGGCTAAAGTGAATGGGCGACATCTGCGGCGCGAGAATAGTGTATTCGGCCCGCATTTCTTCCACAAACGGAACGCGCACGGGTGAAGGCACAGAGTCGCTCTGCGGCTTTTTGAACTCCAGATGCTCGCGCTCTTCCATGGCGGCCTTGAGCGAACGCACGCGTATGCGCGCCGCGCCAAGGTTGTTGCCCTCGTCTATTTTAATCAGGGTATAAATTTTATTCTCGGCCTGAAGAATCTCGTCCACCTGATCTGTGGTGAGCGCGTCCAGACCGCAACCAAAAGAGGTCAACTGCACCAGCTCAAGATGCTGGGACGTGGTAACCAGAGCTGCAGCGGCGTAGAGCCGGGAATGATAGGTCCACTGGTCCACCACGCGCAATTCTTTGTTGATGCGCGGCGCGCCCAGATGGGCCACGCTATCCTCAGTGAGAACCGCCATGCCTTCTTCGGTAATGACCTTGTCGATGCCGTGGTTCACGCCGGGGTCGGTATGGTAGGGGCGTCCGGCCAGCACAATGCCCTTCTGCCCGCTTTTTTCAAGCATCTCCAGCACTTCTTCACCCTTGCGGCGAATGTCGTCACGCACCTTGCACATCTCGGCGTCTGCGGACTCAAGCGCGCGGGAAATTTCCGAATGACTGATGCCAAGCGGTTTGAATTCCTTATAGAGCACCTTGTTGACCGAAGAAAGGTCGTTCAGGTTCAGAAAGGGGTTGTGGTACTTGACTTCCTTGCGCTGCACCGAATCAACGTTATTTTTGATGACTTCCGGGTAGCAACCGACAACCGGGCAGTTAAAGTGGTTGTTGGAATGCTCGAATTCCCTTTTCTCGTAGGTTACGGACGGGAAAAAGATGCGATCCACGTTGCGGGAAATGAGCGACTCGATATGCCCGTGCACCAGCTTGGCAGGGTAACAGGCCGATTCGGACGGGATTGTCTCAATGCCCAACTGGTACAGACGACTGCTGGAAGACGGCGATAGCACCACCCTGAAACCTAGCTTGGTGAAGAATGTGTGCCAGAACGGGTAGTTATCGTACTGGTTAAGCACACGCGGAATGCCAACCGTGCCGCGCGGGGCTTCTTCCGGCTTGAGCGGCTGGTAGTCGAAAATACGCTTCAGTTTGTACTGGTAAAGGTTGGGCATTTCGGCCCTGGTGTTCTCAAGGCGCGCGCCCTTCTCGCAACGGTTGCCGGAAACAAACTCGCGCCCGTCATTGAAGGTATTGATGATCAGACGGCACTTGTTGCCGCAGTACTGGCAGTGATCCACACGTTTTTCAACGCTGAAGCCATCCAGCTCATCAGGGCGGATAAAATCAGAAACATAGTCGGGCGCATGCTTTTCCATGGCAATCATGGCTGCGCCGTAGGCACCCATCAGGCCGGAAATATCCATGCGCAGCACCTCGCGCCCGGTAAGGCGCTCAAAAGCGCGCAGCACGGCTTCATTATAGAAGGTGCCACCCTGAACGATAATCTTGGCCGGCAGGTCGTCAATACGGCGCAGGCGGATAACCTTATACAGGGCGTTTCTGATTACCGCATAGGAAATACCGGCGGAAATATCGGGGATGGAGGCGCCCTCTTTCTGGGCCTGCTTCACCTTTGAGTTCATGAACACGGTGCAGCGCGTGCCGAGATCTACCGGCTGTTTCGCCATCAGTGCCATCTGCGCGAAATCGCTTACATCATACTGCAATGATTTGGCAAAAGTCTCGATAAACGAGCCACAGCCAGCCGAACATGCTTCGTTCAGCGAAATACTGTGGATGGCTCCGTTGCGGATGGTCAGGCACTTCATGTCCTGCCCGCCAATATCCAGAATGAATTCCACGCCGGGCAGCATGCGGTCCGCAGCCTTGTAATGGGCTACGGTCTCAACTTCGCCATGATCCGCGCGGAAGGCGGCCTTGATGATTTTTTCGCCGTACCCGGTGGTGGTAACTCCGGCTATCCTGGCGCTGGGCGGTAACTGGTCATAAAGCTCGCGAATCATCTCGCGCACAACGTCAACAGGGTTGCCCTTGTTGCTACTGTAAAATGAGTAAAGCAACTCACCGCTCTCGCCAATGGCCACAGCCTTGGTGGTAGTGGAACCGGAATCGATGCCGACAAACACATTGCCGGAGTAGGCGGAAAGCTCGCCACGCTGAACAGTGGCACCGGCATGGCGCTCGCGGAAGCGCGCAAGTTCTTCCTCATTGGAGAACAGCGGCGGCAACAAGTCAATCTCGGTCAGGGTGCTTTCCGGGCTTTCCTGAAAGCGGCGCACCAGTTCCTTGATGGTCACCGGAGTGTGATCCGGCTTGGAGAGCAAAGCCGCGCCAAGAGCCACAAACAGCTTGGCGTTTTCCGGGAAAATAACCTCATTTTCCTTGAGCTTGAGCGTCTTCACGAACAAGTCGCGCAGTACGGAAAGGAAGGTTAGCGGTCCGCCCAAAAAGGCAACATTGCCGCGAATAGGCTTGCCACAAGCCAGACCGCCAATGGTCTGGTTGACAATGGCTTGCAGGATGGAGGCGGCGATGTCCTCTTTGGACGCGCCTTCATTGATAAGTGGCTGGATGTCTGTTTTGGCGAACACCCCGCAGCGCGAGGCAATGGGATAGATATTCTTGTGTTTTTCGGCCAGCTTGTTAAGGCCTGCGGCATCAGTCCCCAGCAGGGTTGCCATCTGGTCGATAAAAGCGCCGGTGCCGCCAGCGCAACTGTTGTTCATGCGCTGGTCAACGCCGTAAGAATCGAAATAAGTCAGCTTGGCATCTTCGCCGCCCAGTTCAACGGCAACGTCAGTATGCGGGGTAAAAACCTCAATGGCCTTTGTTCCGGCAATAACTTCCTGCTCAAAAGGAATACCCAGAATCTGCGACAGGGCCAGCCCGCCGGATCCGCTCATGACAGGCGTAATCAGGATATCCCCCACCTGCTCCGAGGCTTCGGCCAGCAGTTCCATTACGGTACGGCGCACGTCCGAATAATGCCAGCGGTAATCCTGAAATAGTATCCGGTTTGCCTGGTCTAAAATTACAAGCTTGACCGTAGTTGAGCCGACGTCGATTCCCGCCCGTTCAACCTTTTGGCCCAAGGTATCTGAACTGTACATTATTCACCATTTTATAATTGTAACAAGCGCCGTTCTGCCGGAATAAGCGCCTTTGGCGCGGCCTGTAAAAGACCATAAGGCATACTTGTCACCATTTTATTAGTTAACGGGTATGATTTAGCTTACTTCTCCGTTAAACTCAAGCAGTCAGTCACACATAAAGTAACATAATATTTTACGGAACAAAGGCAATATTTACGATGCCGGATTATAGCGCACTTGAAGCTTGCAAAAGCGGCAGCTTTGCACCATTCTCACACTCTAGCGGCCGGAACTGGCTGTTGAACCCGAGTGGAACAGTTCTATTTGCGTCCGGCGCGGCCTGTTCCGCACTGAACACCAGCCGCACTGCCGAATCAGTGATAACATATAAAAAAGAAAAACGCAGTCCGTAACCGGCATAAAACCGCGGGTGAAGCGCCCTGAGCAATCGTAAGCCAGAGCAATCACAAGGCCAGAACAATAGCAGACAAAACAACATCAAAGCCAAAAGCGGAAAAAACGCGGAGAAGGCAATGAACACATCCATATATTCAAAAGCTGCCAGTTTTATTAAGTCAATAAGGCTTCTGGCCCTGTTGTCCACCCTGTGCGCCATTTATGCCATGATTTTTGTGCCCGGCATAACGCAGGCTGCCGTGCCGGAAGAATCAATACAGTCCAGAACAGCCGTTGTAATTGTTTCGGAAGGCTCGGAACTGGAAGAAGCCAGAACGCCGCTGCTGAGCTTTGAGCAGGCAGTACAGGAAGCCTACCCTAAAATCCCGGTACTGCGCGCCTTCACCAACAGCGCCGCGCGCAACGTGGTACGCGGCACGGTTGAGGACACCCCTTCCCTGCCCGGCGCGCTCAGTATTCTTGAGGATACCGGCTACACGCAGGTGGTGCTGCTGCCCACCCACACCCTGCCGGATCAGGGTACCATAAACATAACGCAGGTGGCCCGCAGCTTTGAAACCCAACCGGGCGGCCTGCGCAAAATAGCCCACGTTCTGCCGCTGCTTGGCTCTGAGGAAGATGCCTACGACGTTGCGGCCATTCTTATGGATACCTTCCCGCTGGAGCCCAAAAGCGGCGAGGCTGTTGTGTTTGTGGGTAAAGAAATAGAGGACGGCGGCAGTCTGGCTTACCCTGCCCTGAGCTGGGCCCTGTTCCGTCAGGGCAAGCGCGGCAGCCTTTATCTGGTAGCCACCGCGCAAAATGAAGAAAGCCTCAAGGACTGCGTGAACATCCTCAAAATGAACAAGATGAAAACAGTAAAACTCGTGCCGCTTGTCACCGTGCCGGACGAGTACACGCAGGATTTGATTTACGGCAAGTCTGCCGAAAGTTTTGCCTCCCGCCTCAGCAAAGAATCTTTTGAGATCCAGATCCACCGCGAAGGCCTTGCCTCCAACGAGGCCATCGTAGCCTTGTGGCGTGCCAAGCTGCAAAAGATGCTGGACTCAATGAATTAATGCCTATAAAAGCAACAGTTGCCTTGCGCCTGAGCGCATGCCGCACTTTGAAAAAACGCTCAAGCAAGTTGAGCGCCACAATATTTACTTCATACTTCCATTGCGAACAGGGCCTAGCATGAACAATAAATACGGAACTCTTTACGGTATCGGCGTAGGGCCGGGCAGCCCGGATCTGCTGACACTGCGGGCTGTAAAAACTCTGGGGCAGGTTGACGTGATTCTCGCGGCCTCCTCCAGCAAGAATGATTACTCGCAATCGCACGAAATTGTGCGCGAGCATCTGCCTGCCAACGTGCAGGTGCTGAAAATGGATTTCCCCATGACTTCGGACAAAGAAGTCCTGAAACAGGCATGGCAAGCCAATCTGGACAAGCTCCTGCCCATCCTGCGTGAAGGGCGCAGCGCTGCCTTCATCACGCTTGGCGATCCAATGATTTACAGCACCTTTGGCTACCTGATGACCCTGCTGGGGCAGGAAGCACCGGAAATCCCGGTAGAAGTCATCCCCGGCATCACCTCGTTTCAGGCTGCGGCGGCAGAGACCCGCACCATCCTGTGCGAAAACAGCCAGAACCTTCTGGTTATTCCCGGCATCAAGGACAAGGCAGGCCTCGGCAAAGATCTGGGGCAGGCTGATAACGCTGTGTTCCTCAAGGCCTACCGCAACCTCCCCGCCATCCGCGAAAGCCTGCGGCAGGAAGATTCCAACGCAGACAGCAAGCAGGACAGGGACATGAAATTCATCTCCCGTCTTGGGCTCGATAACCAGATTATCTGCAAACTTGAGGATGCTCCGGAACAGCCCAACTATCTTTCGCTGGTGCTGGCTACCAGAAAGCGCGCCATTTAAGCATTTGCCGTTCAAAATGCGGCATTGCGATTGGTGCTCTCTCCACTCCTGATTCATTATAATAGATAACGGCCCGACCTCTGCCATCTTTGGCGAAGCCGGGCCGTTTTACTGTATTTGATCCACTTGCAGCAGGCCTGCCACCCGGTTTGCTCCTGCCTTGTAATTCAGAGCAAAAACTTCCGCTTCTGCCATCCCGTCAACAGCTCCATGCCCCACGGCATAACTTCGGCAAAAAACGTAAAACCGCTGCCCGGCATGGTATAGCCGCAAGCAAAACGCATCCCCTGTCGCAGAAAAATACTCCGCATCAAAGCTTTGGCACGTTCATTGTATTAGTACCTGCCAAGGAGACTTACGATGCAATTTTTTCCTGATCTCAGCTTTGAAGGCATTCAGGCCACAACGCCAAAAGCAGGCAACCCCTTTTCCAACAGCAGAAACGCGCTGGACAAGGCAGGTAGCGGCCTGAACTTTGCGGCCATGCTTAGCGAGTCCAGCGAATTGAACAATTCCGGACTGGCACCCTTCAATGATGCGCTCACCCCCGGTATTGCCAAGGGTTTCGCCTCCATCAAGGACGACACCGGCAAGCTCAAGACCCGCGACCTCAACTTTCTTGAAAGCAGACTGCGCGACGGCGGCGTTGATGAAAACGTACTGCAGGGCTTTATGTCCGGCCTTTTCTCCGGGGCGGAACTGCCTACTGTCGGCAAGATCATGGGCGCGGCGCGCAATCAGGGCCGCAGCGGTGAAGCTCTTAATGATCAGGAAAAGATTGCCTTTAGCAGCATGATGCAACGCATCGGCTTCAACACGGAAGAAATTGCCCAGATGGAAGAGCTTTCCTATCAGGGCAAGGGCCTGAACGTGCTCAAGAGCATTGAAGCCCGCCTGCAGGGCCAGATGGGACAGGCTAGCCAAGCCGGTCAGGCAGGACAGACCGGTACGACCGGCAAGGACGGCGTGGAATCCACCCTGCTGACCGACACCCTGCACATGACAAAGGAAGAGCTGAACGCTCTCTCCAAGATTTTCAATCTTTCCGAAAAGTCCACCAGCGCGCTTCTGGAAAAGTTCGGCGATAACGCTGAAATTAACCTGAGCGGCAAGGATTTCAGCAAGCTGTTCGCCAGTGCCAAGGCCGAACTGTCCAATGAAGAAGGACAGATGAACAAGCTCCGCTCCATGACTCCGGAAATCATCCGGGATATGCTGAACAACGCAAAGCTGGCCGCCAGTCAGGAAGCCAACGTGGACAACCGCGGCAGCCGCAAGCTGGAACGGCAGGAAATCATCATGCGTGACGGCGCAACCGCGCTCAAGGACGAAGACGAGGAAGACGACAAGTACGGCTCCTCCGCCATTCGCCGCAAGTCCATCCTGACCGAACTCAGCGCCAAGGCCGACAAGAACGAAACCGAAAGAGGCGTAGCCGAAGCCATGCGTGATTCGCATAACAGGAACGGCTCCGTATCCGAACGTATGACTGATGACCGCCTGACCGACGAGCGCGGCAGCAATGCACGCGGCAACAGCCGTGAAGAACGCCGCGAATTCAGCGATGCTCTCAAGCAGGATGCGGAAAAGGCATCCCTCAAGGCTGAAAACGGCTCAGCTTCCGGCCGGGAAATTCTTTCCTCCAAGCTGGAAAATCTGACCGGGGCAAGTTTTGCCCAGACCGCGCAGCAGGCTCAGTCAGGCAACCAGCCCGGCAGCTCTGCCAGCCTTGCCGACAGCCGCGCGGCCCAGCATCAGGAACGTATTTTCGAGCAGGTTGAACAGGGCATCATCCGTAACGCGGCAGACGGCTCCAAGCAAATCACCATGCGCCTTGACCCGCCGGATCTGGGCCGCCTCACCCTTACCCTTACTGTTAACAACGGCGAGGTAAAGGCGCTGATTCGCACCGAGCAGACCGAAGTAACCCGCGTGGTAAGTGAACAACTTGCCGCCCTCAAGACCAGTCTGGAAGAACAGGGGTTCAAGGTTGCCGGGCTGGACGTGGAAACCAGACCGGAAAATCATACCGACATGCAAAACTGGAGCAGCGCCGAGCAGCACAACAAGGAGCAGGAACTGGCGTCACAGGCCAATTTCCTGAGGTTGGCACGCACAAGGGCGAGCGAGGGCGAAACTTTGGCCCGGAATATGCAAAATATACCTCAACAGGCACAAATTGCCGAGTCCGGGTTACACATAGTCGCGTAGCCCAAAACAGCCTGAAGGTAGAACAAGATGTCAGTAAGCTCGATTTTAGGTTCTGCGGAAAAGCAAGCCGCTCAGTCCACCACCAGCAAGACTGCCGAAGACAAGGACATGTTCCTCAAGCTTCTGGTGGCCCAGCTCCAGTATCAGGACCCGCTGAACCCGCAGGAAGATACCGAATTTATCGCGCAGCTGGCCCAGTTCACTCAGGTTGAAGAAATGCAGAAGATGAACACCAACTTCGAAACCATGCTCGGCCTTGAAGAGCAGCGTACTTTCGCAGACGCCATCAACATGGTCGGCGCAGCAGTTATCGGTGTTGGCAACGTTGTCCGCAAGGGTCAGGGCCAGGTGCCGGTATATGATGAAAACGGCGAACTGGAAAAGGACGAGGAAGGCAATCAGGTTTACGAAGAAGGCCCGGTAGCAGACCCCTTCTACTACCGCTCCGACTACGATGTAGTAGATGTAAGCCTGACCATCCGCAACTCCAACGGCGTAGAAGTGTACACCACCCAGCTCCCGGCAATGGAAGCAGGCAAGACCTACACCTACCTGTGGGATACGATGGACAACTACAAGAACGAAGCGGCAGACGGCTACTATCAGGCCTACATTACCGCCAAGGATTCCAGCGGCAACAGCCAGTTGGTCACAACCGAAGTGTCGGGCAAGGTCGTCAGCCTGGAAAACATCGGCGGCGAATACATCCTGCACATGGAAGACGGCCGTCAGGTCAAGTACCTCGAAGTGGGCTGGGTGGGCATCCCCTCCAGCTAGGGCAACGCAACAAGATAACAAAAGCACCGCGCAAACGCCCCGGCGCTCACGCGGTAAAAAGAATAAGATTTCAAGTTTAACAAACGGTGCCTCCGCCAAATTAGGGCACCACAAAGGAGTAAGTTATGAGCCTTTCAGCTAGCATGTGGACCAGCGTTTCCGGTTTGCTCGCCCATGGTGAGAAGATGAACGTAGTCGGCAACAACATTTCTAACGTGAACACCGTGGGCTTCAAAAGTTCCCGCATGGACTTCATGGATTTCGTGCACCAGACCGTTAACTCGGCCAACGGCCCGGCACAGGTAGGCCGCGGCGTGCAAATCGGCGCCATTTACGGCGACTTCAGCCAGGGCGCGTTCGAAACCTCCAACGAAGCCACTGACATTGCCATCAACGGCAACGGATTTTTCAAGGTCGTGCCCAAGGGCAGCGACGACGCCTACTACACCCGCGCCGGTAACTTCCGCTTTGACGCAGAAGGCTACCTGGTAGACCCGCACGGTTACGCTCTTCAGGGCTGGGAAATTGAACGCCCGGATCTGACCATGGGCAACACCTCTGCCCTCAGCGCCAGCAACACCGGCTCGCGCATCGTCGGCACCGGCGTACCGCAGGATGTGCGTCTCTCCTCATTCAGCTGCGACCCCCGGCACACCACCAACATGACCATCGCCGTGAACCTGGACTCCAACTGCGGTGTGGAAAAGGCCACCAGCAGCACCGGCAGCCCCTTCACCGCCCTGTTTGACAACTGGGACGCCACCCAGACCAAGCCTCTGGGCACCGATGGCTTCAGCTACCAGCAAAGCATGACTGTGTATGACGAAGGCGGCACCCCGCACATCATCACCATCTACTTTGACCCGGTGGAAGAAAATACCACCGCAGATACCACTGACCCCAGCTACGACCCCAACAAGGCCGATTACGACCCGACCAGACAGCGCTGGGAATTCATCGTGACCATGGACCCGGCAGAAGACCTGCGCCTGTTCCAGAACGGTACCGGCTCTCCCGCTGATACCACCGTGCCCGACAAGATGAAGGGCCTGCTCATGACCGGCGTCATGGACTTCAGCAGCAGCGGCGAACTCAAGGATCTCATGGCTTATGTTCCCACCACTGGTGGAACCGGCACCGGCGGCTTTGATGACAAGAGCACCTGGGTTGCCGCCCCGATTTCCTCCAACGGCTACCCCATGTTTGCAGCCAACTTTAGCGGCCAGCCCAAGGCCAGCGAAGTGTGGGATCCCAACTCCGCAGCTCCCACCGTTGGCTCGGCAGGAACCCTGAACCCGGAAACCCGTGGTTACTACACCGAACTGAACCTTGGCATGAAGTGTACCAGCAACTGGTGGAACTTTGAACAGTATGACACCAACGGTGACGGCACTCCGGACACCGCCCCCAGCGTATCTCTGGACGGCCTGGTTACTGACCAGAGAGCCATTGCAGGCATGGAAACTGACGGACAACGTACCCAGCCTTGCTCCACCGCTTACGGCAGCAAGAACGGTAACAACTTCTTTGAACGTTACGCCAATCAGGATGGTTACACCTACGGCGAACTGGCCAGCATTTATGTGGACGAAAACGGCATCCTGAGCGGTCGTTACTCCAACGGCGTAACACTGGAACTGTTCCAGATTACCCTGTACGACTTCTCCAGCCTGACCAACCTGCGGCGCGAAGGCGGCAACCTGTACACCCAGACCCGCGAATCCGGCGACCCGACTCAGGGCGCGGCAGGCACCGGCAGCTTTGGTACCACGCACGGCAACTCGCTTGAACAGTCCAACGTGGACCTGGCCAGAGAATTCGTACACATGATTACAACCCAGCGCGGGTTCCAGTCCAACTCCAAGTCCATCACTACAGTGGACACCATGCTGGAAACCGTAATCAACATGAAGCGTTAATAAGTTTAAATTGGCCCTACGGCTGAATGGCTCAAAAGGGAGAGTGCTTGGCGGCACTCTCCCTTTGCCGCGTTCTGGGTCTGAGCGTTATCCGGCATTACACAGTTTGACAATGGCCAGACAGTCTGCCACAGCCGGACTGTAAAAATATCCCGGTACGCACAGGCAAAAAACGCTTTGCTCTACCCGTTCAGCAAAGCGCTGCCCGATCCGGAAAAAAAACGGAGCGCTAAAACGCCCCCTGAACGCATAAAATCTTTTTTTACGCAGATAATATCACCCCAGAACAAATACCCGGCTTAAAATGCATTTTCGCAAGCCGCATTTTGCGTTACCCGAAAAAAAAGTTCATTTCTCCCTTTATATCTGCTGATATGACTGCTGCAGCAAATATCTGCCACTGCCTATCTGCTGCCAGCCCGCACAAACTTTTTCAAAACCCACCAGTTCCATACCAGCAGCTCATAGCAAGCTACAGACACAGTCATCATCATCCTTCCCGATTAGCATCAGAATCAGACTTTCGCTTTTTCATGGATTTTTCATCGGCTACCAGAGAGCAGTTTGCCATACAGCGCATCCCACCACCCGCGTATAAGTAGAATTCTTTTCGTTTTCAGCCACTTGCAGCATGAAGCAAAGTCACCTTTAAAGCCACCGGGCATAAATTGCCGTCACAAAATCGTCTGTTTGCAGCGGGAAAATTTTTCCCTTCTGCCCGTAAATCTTTGCAGGCATTTTTTGCCACACATATAACATATTAAAATAACAGCATATTTTATTATTGGCACGCCAGTTGCTTTAAATCAGTCAAGATAACAACCTTCAAGGAGGGAATAATATGTCTTTGGTCATTAACCGCAACATGATGGCAATGAATGCCACCAGACACCTGAACAATCACTATGGCAGACTTTCAACGTCAACCGAGCGCCTGTCTTCGGGCCTGCGCATCAACACCGCCGCTGACGACGCCGCCGGCCTCGCCATTCGCGAACTCATGCGCGCTGATATTTCCGCCCTCAACCAGGGCGTGCGTAACGCGAACGACGCTATCTCTCTGATTCAGACCGCTGACGGCGCTCTGCAAATCGTTGACGAAAAGCTCATCCGTATGCAGGAACTTGCAGAACAGGCCGCTACCGGTACCTACTTCTCTGACCAGCGTCTGATGATCGAATCCGAATATCAGGCAATGGCATCGGAAATCACGCGTATCGCCAACGCCACGGACTTCAACAGCATTTACCTGCTCAACGGTAACCTCTCCTCCACCACACACGATGGTAGCGGACTGGTTTCCTACGGCAAGCTGAAGGTCCACTTCGGTTCCGGCAACGACTGTTCGGAAGACTACTACTACGTCACCATTGGCTGCTCCACCGCATCTGCGCTCGGCGTTGGTAACCAGGCAGAAACAAGTGCGGACGCCTATACGGTATCCACACAGCAAGCCGCACAGCGCGCAGTAGCAGCCATTCGCCAGGCAATTGACTCCAAGGATAAGATTCGTGCCCACCTTGGTGCCATCCAGAACCGTCTGGAAAACACCATCAGTAACTTGCAGATTCAGGCCGAAAACATGACCGCCGCCGAATCGCGCATCTCTGACGTGGATGTGGCAACTGAAATGACCGAATTTGTGCGCAACCAGGTACTGACCCAGGCAGCCGTAGCTATGCTCTCGCAGGCCAACTCCCTGCCGCAAATGGCTATGCAGCTCATTCAGGGCTAGCAGTACTGGTAGCTGGTACAGCAATACTGCGGCCGGTCCAATAGGACTGGCGGCTTGAGCGGCGCATAATCGGGAAGCGATCCAGCCTAAAAACCGGAAAAAGCAACTCTTGGCGCCGCCGAAAAAGCGGCAGAGGCGACCAAAGACGATGAGGCCGGGAGTGTCCCCACTCCCGGCCCTACCCTCCGAGTTGATTCCTGCCCGGTTGCTGGCATCTTAAGCTTTTGCATACATTGACAAAAAAATGACGTGCAGCCTATTTTTCCAGCTCCGCAAGTGCTAGAGCGGCTACAGCCTGTTCAGCCCTTTTTACGCTTGGGCCGGAAGCTTCGTATTCCCTGCCGTCCGGCAAGGTCATCCTTACATTAAAAATTTTCGCGTGTTCCGGACCGTCAGAACCGGCAAGAATATACAGCGGCCTGTCCTGAAACAGCTTCTGGCTGAGTTCCTGCAGCAGGCTCTTGCTGTCTTTTGTCTTGAGCTTTTCACGCAACTGCGAAAGCTCCTTGTCCACAAGCCCGCCTATAACACGCTCTGCCGCCTCAAACCCGCCATCAACAAAAACCGCCCCAAATACTGCCTCAAGAGCGTCGCTAAGCAAAGCGTCGCGTTGCCTGCCGCCCTGCGCCTCCTCGCCTCTGCCCAGCATAAGGTAGCTGTCTATTTTAAGCTGGCGCGCCACGGCAGCCAAAGCTGTCTGGCTGACAAGGTTCGAGCGCATTGCTGTCAGTTCGCCCTCACGCGCTTCCGGGTAGGCATTGAAAAGCACCTTGGAAATACAAAGCTCCAGAACAGCATCGCCAAGAAATTCCAGACGTTCGTTATGCGCGCTTGCGCCGGGTTCCTCGTTTACATAAGAACTGTGCGTCAAAGCGGTGCTCAGGTGCTTGACTTGCTTGAAGGTATAGTGAATATCTAACTGCAAGTTTTCTAACATAACTGATGCCTTTTCGGTTCATAATTTTTAGCCAGCGCGGTTGAAACAGGTGATGTCCGTATCTGGCGCAGTTTGCCCTCCAACGGGAGAAAGCGTTTTACCGACCCGCCCGGCTTACCGTGCGGATTGCCGCCCGATTCACGCCTGCACGCCGTCTTTTTTTCAGAGCTGCAGGCGAAACGCGCCGGTTCAATAAAAAACGCCCCGCAAGGCAAGGCGAAACAGCGCGCATACCAGAGGCAAACCATCCGGCAAGCCCAGCCTTCCGGAACTTCCGCCGCAAAATCAGAGACAACAATGCACCAGCAGGGATATCTGGCTCCGCTTTTTACACCGAAGTCCATAGCGGTAATCGGAGCTACGGACAAAACTGGCAAGCCCGGCAACACCGTTCTTTCCAACCTGATCAATTACGGTTATCAGGGGAAAATTTTTCCCGTCAACTCCGCCATTGATTCGGACGGTGGAACCATACTTGGTCTACCGGCGTTTCGCAACCTGGAAGACATAGCCAAAAGCGGGCAAACGCCTGACCTGGCAATTCTGGCTGTACCGGCAGAACAAACGCCATCAGTGCTTAAAAGCCTGGCTCGAATCAAGGGCAAGGCCGCCATCATAGTCAGTTCCGGATTCAAGGAAACCGGAGCCGAAGGCAGCGCGCTTGAAAACGAGCTTATCGAAATCTGCCACGAATCAGGCATTTCGCTGCTTGGCCCCAACTGCCTTGGCTTCATCAACACCTATGCCAGAATCAACACCACCTTTGCCTGCGGCGATACCACCAAAGGCTCGGTTGGATTCTTTTCCCAGTCCGGAGCACTGGCTTCCTCGTTCATCGAATGGGCCCAAAGCGAGCAGATCGGCATTTCATCGTTCGTCAGCCTCGGCAACAAGGCTGTGATTGATGAATCCGACATGCTTATCCACTTCGGGCAGGATCCCAATACCAAGGTCATTGCCGGGTATCTGGAAAGCGTTGAGCACGGCAACCGCTTTATGAAGCAGGCCCAGCTTACCACCAGACGCAAGCCGGTTATCCTGTTGCGCGCAGGCAGCACCGCTGCCGGTTCACGCGCTGCATCGGCCCATACAGGCGCGCCCGGCGGGCTGGACATGGCCTATGAAGCCGCCTTCAAGCAAACCGGCGTTATCCGGGTACACAATACTGAAGAACTGTTCAATCTGGCTCAGGGCTTTGCCAAACAGCCGCTGCCGCAAGGACCGGGGCTGGCCATTCTTACCAACTCTGGCGGGCCCGGCATCATTGCCGCCGATGCCTGCGAAAAATCCGGCCTGAACCTGTCATCTTTGTCCTCGCAGACCATCACCACGCTGAAGGAAGTGCTGCCATCTTACGCCACCTTCTTCAACCCGGTGGATGTAATGAGCGATGCCGATGCCGACAGGCTGGCCGCCGGGTGCGACACGGTCCTGAAAGACCCCAACGTGCACTCGCTGCTCACGCTGATCACGCCGCCGCCTTTCGGCTCGCTGGAGTGCATGGTCGAAAAACTGGTAAAGGTTTATCGCAACTACCCGGACAAGACTATTTTCTGCTGCCTGATGGGGGGAGCAAATCTGGCCCAGACCGAGCAGACATTGCTGGCAGCAGGCTACCCCTGCTACCGCTTTCCGGAACCGGCGGTACACGCCATTGCAGCCATGTACCGCTACCGCCTCTGGCAGAAGACCAGCCTGCCGGTGGAAGTTGGCTACCGCCGCGACCTGAACAAGGCGCAAAAAATCATTCTGCAGGCCAAAAACGAGGGTCTGCTGGAACTGACCGAGAGCAAGGCGCAGGAGCTTTTTCAGGCTTACGAAATGCCCATGCTCAAGACCAAGCTTGCCCGTACCAGCGATGAGGCGGCGCAAATCGCCAAGCAGTTCGGTCAGCCGGTGGCGCTCAAGATTGCCTCGCCGCAAATCCCGCATCGTACCGATGTTAACGGCGTTGCCCTGAATCTTGAAGGCCAGGCTGCCGTGCGTACAGCGTTCAACGACATAACCGCCCGTGCGCGCAGACTGCGCCCGGATGCGTACATTACCGGGTGCACGGTGCAGACAATGGCGCCGCAAAATGCACATGAAATAGTGGTTGGCTTCAAGCGCGACCAGCGCTTTGGGGCCATGATATTTTTCGGATACGGTGGTATCCACCTAGAGGTATTCAAGGATTTATCCTGCCGCATCGCGCCGCTGTCCCTTGAGGACGTGAGCGGGATGATTCACGAGATAAGGGCTTTCCCGGTGCTTACAGGGCTGCGCGGTCACAAGTCCATAAACTTTCTTGCCCTGGAGGACGTGCTTTTGATCATGTCCCAGATGGCCCAGGACTTTCCGGAAATTCAGGAAGCGAGCTGCAATCCCGTTCTTGTCAGCGACAAGGGCGCCGTGGTTGCGGACATGCGCATCCTGCTGGGAAAAGCTTAAGGCCGGTACACATAGCGCATTACAGCTGAACAAGCTCAGCCCATATGCGCCAATGGAGAAGAATGTAGTAATCTCGCCCGGTTTGCGCGGCTGGCTCTTCTGCCGGCAAAAGAGAAATTCAAAAGCAAACCCGTACAATTGAACAACACAGCCGCGTGCCGCCGCAGAACAGGACGCGGGATGCGCCAGCCAGCGCACAGGAGATAAAATGTCCGCCCCAACATTATATATTGGTTCCACAATGCCCTACGCGGGCAAGAATACGCTCAACATCGGCATTGGCCTGCGTCTTCAGCAGGAAGGCGTCAACCTGGCTTACATGAAGCCAATCGGCCCTATCCCGTACGAAAGCAAAGGACAGTCCGGTGATGAGGACGCAGCCTATGTGCAGGAAATTTTAGGTCTGGACGCCCCGCTGGAAACTGTTACCCCGCTGGTTGTTACACAGGACTTCAAGGTAAAGGCCTTTAGCGGCCAAAGCAGCGACAGCGCCAGGATTCTTGAAAAAATCAAGGCTGCCAAAGAAAAACTTTCCGAAGGGCGCGACATGCTGCTCATGGGCGGTTCCGGCAACATGTTCTCCGGGCGCTACTGCGGTCTGGACGCCATCACACTGGTGCGCGAGCTTAACATGAAGGCCGTGATCATCGACCGCATGGAGCATGAAGTAAAATACGACACTCTACTCGTACTCAAGGACTTTCTGGGCGACAATCTGGCCGGCGTTGTACTCAACGCTGTGCCGCCGCCGCTGATGAGCGAAGTGGAAAACATCGTCAAACCTTTCCTTGAACGCAACAAGGTCAAGGTGCTCGGCATCCTGCCCAATGACCCGCTCATGGGTGCCATCCGCACCGACGTTCTGGCCGAAGGGCTTGGCGGGCGTATCATTACCGCCCAGCGTACCCCGGAAAGGATGGTCGAAAGCTTCCTCATTGGCACCATGCAGGTAGAGAACTTCATGACCTACTTCCGCCGTTCCTCCAAACCGGCCGTAATTGTAGGTGGCGACCGCGCTGATGTGCAGCTGGTTGCCATTGAAGGCGACTGCTCCTGCCTGATTCTTACCGGCAACCTCTACCCCAACGACATCATTCTCTCCAGAGCCGACGCGCTCAACGTGCCCATTATCATGGTTCGTGACGATACCTACAACGTAGCCAAGCGCATGGAGAAAATGCTGGGCCGCTACAAATTGCGCGATGCCGTAAAAATCAGGCAGGCCGCGCAGATGGTAAGCAACAATCTTGATTTTCAGGCCATCAGGGAGTCTTTGGGAATCTAGGAATATTATGCAGGGATTTCATCCAATCCTTGTTACCGGATGATTGCAGAGCGGCTTTGCCGGGCGTTGAGCAATCATTTGAAAACGAAAATACGCTACACGCCGGTCGGGTTGTCGCTACAAGTGCGCTCCGACCGGCGTGATATATTGAAAGCGCAGAACATGCGCTGAAATACCGCTGATAAAAATCAAAGGCCGGATCATGGAACAAGCCGCCAGATTCAAGCAGGCCCTGCCATGGGTAATGCTGCTGAGCATAATGTTTTTCGTCAACTACACCAACCGCTCCATTTTCGGGCCACTGCTGGTGTATATCGAGGCTGACCTTGGTCTGAACCACTCCCAGACCACCGGGCTGCTCCTGTATCTTTCCATCGGCTTTACAGTCAGCATGGCCCTTTCCAGCTTTGTAGCCGCGCGGGTTTATCCGCTTTACCTCATAAGCATATCAGTATGCGGCAGCGGACTGTGCCTTATCGCCATTTCGCAAGCACACAGCGTAACGGCCTTCACTGTGTTGCTCATAATGCTGGGTGCAGTGGCCGGGTTGTATATGACATCAGCCATGGCAACCATGGGAACCATCATCCAGCCGCAACTCTGGACCAAATCACTGGCCCTGCATGAGTTGGCTCCACCGCTCAGCTTCATACTCGGGCCGCTTATTGCCGAGGCAGGTGTAGCCCTTGGCGGCAGCTGGAGAGGCGCGGTCATCATGATGGGCTGCGTGTCGCTGGTCATGAGCGTGGTTTTCGTGCTGACTGAGCGTGGCGGCAGGCAAAAGACCAACCCGCCATCCCTTGGCGGCCTGAAAGAAGCCCTCTCCATGCCGATTCTCTGGTTTTTTGCCTGGAGCATGGCCATTGGCGTTGTTGGCGAGTTTGTCCCCTACAATATTCTGCCCCTGCACCTGACCTTTGAGCGCGGACTAAGCCCGGACGACGCCAACAAGCTTCTGTCCATTACACGCCTGCTCTGCCCGGTTGCTGTGCTTGCCGGTGGTTTTCTCACGCCGCGCATCGGGGTGCGGCGTACCATCCAGCTATTTTTCAGCATTCAGGGCGCAACCCTGATTATGACTGGCCTGCCATGGTTTGGACTGGCCCTGACCGGCATGTTCATTCAGCCGTTGATAGCGCCCTTTGCTTTTCCTGCCATATTCACCATGGTTACCGAGCGCATACCACTGGCCCAGCACCCGATAATCTTCGGGCTGGCCGTACCTATCGGCTCCTGTATCGGGCTTGGCATAGTGCCCAAGTTCATGGGCATCATGGGCGACCACCTGAGCTTCTCTCTGGGCTTTATGGTTCTTGGGGTAATCTGCTTTGCCGGGTTGCCGTTCTGCAGATTACTGAGATCAACTCCAAAGCTGCCGCCAAATCCAGCCTGATCCCCCTGAAGTATTTTAATTTTGAAATTTTGCCGCAGCCAGTTTAATCATGCTGGAAGTCTTGCCTTTACCAGACCTTGATAAAACAAAGGCCGATTTTTACACAAAAACAGCACTGATATGTGCAATCATGTGTAAAAATCGGCCTTTGACGTAATTCTGCGCCCAAAATACGCTTCTTTCAGACAAAACAGAAGACGCCCGTATACAGGCAGATCTACTCTACAGTTTCAGTCTGCCGTGACTTGCCGTCCTGCGCAACGCTACGCACGACCTCGTAAATATTGTCTATCTGGCGCAGCTTGGCCATGACCTGATAAAGCTGGACAGTATCGCGCACCTCTACAACCAGATTGATTTCCGAGCGCCCGTCCACATTGGAACGCATGGTACCGGAATTGATATTCACGCCTTCCTTGAGCAGTACGCCGGAAACATCGTGCAGCACACCCTTGATATTCTTGGAAACAATATGAATGCGCGTGGGGAACGGCTCTTCCTGTTGTCCGTCCCAGTTGATGGAGAGCAGGCGTTCCGGCTCGGCTGCAAGAATAGTCGGGCAATCAGCGGTGTGAACTGTAATGCCGCGCCCACGACTGATGTATCCGATGATGGGGTCACCCGGAACCGGGTTGCAGCATTTGGCAAAGCGCAGCAGAATATCATCCCCACCGCCGGAAATCGAGATACTGTCAGCCTTTTTCTTCTCGGCCTTTTTAGAATCTTCCTCACCGTGTGCGGAGACAGTCTGGGCAACCTTTTCGGCAGCCACAGCAGCGGCCTTTTCCGGCTCCAGAATATTCTGTACGGCGCGAATGACCTTTTGCACCTGAATCTGCGAGTAGCCGACAGCCGAATAAAGATCATCCATGCTCTTGAGGTGAAACTCAGCCAGCAGCTTCTGCTCGTCTATTTCCTTGACCGCGCGCACAAAATTCAGGTTGTAGCGACGGCCCTGCTTTTCCAGAATATCCTTGCCAAGCTCGATGGTACGGCCGCGTTCTTCAGTACGGATATAGTGCTGAACGCGCGATCTGGCCTTGGCTGTTTTGACAAACTTCAGCCAATCGCGGCTGGGGTGGCGCTGCTGGTTGGTGATGATTTCCACATAGTCGCCGCTTTTAAGCGGGTTACTGAGCGGCACCAGCTTGCTGTTAACCTTGGCCCCTGCGCAGTGGTCGCCGACCTTGGTATGCACCTGATAGGCAAAGTCTACCGGCGTGGCCTGATCCGGCAGCACCTTTACATCGCCGTTTGGCGTAAACACATAAATTTCGTCTTTGAACAGATCAAAGCGCAGGGTGCGCAAAAATTCCTTGGAATCGCTCTCTACCTTTTGCCAGTCCAGCATTTCGCGCAACCAGTTGAACTGGCGTACATCCTTGGCTCTTACGCGGTTGCCTTCCTTGTAAAGCCAGTGCGAGGCCAGACCGTTTTCAGCCAGACGGTCCATCTCCTCGGTACGGATCTGGATTTCCATGCGCTCGCCGCGTGGCCCGGCCACGGTGGTGTGCAGGCTCTGATACATATTTCCCTTGGGCATGGAAATATAATCCTTGAATCGCCCCGGCAGTGGCATCCATTTGGAGTGCACCAGGCCAAGCACCGCGTAGCAGTCCTTCAAATCTTCCACAATAACGCGAAAAGCGATGATGTCGTGCATCTCGTCCAGAGTCAGGGACTGGGCGGTCATTTTGCGGTAAATGCTGTAAGTGTGCTTGATGCGTCCCTTGACCTGCCCGTGGATGTCGTTGTCCTCAAGGATTTCGCTAATGATCGAGCGCACGTTGGTGATGTACTCGGTATCGGACTGGCGGTGTTTTTCAAGCCAGTCTTCAATCTGGGCGTAGGCATCCGGCTTGATGTAACGGAAGCTCAGGTCCTCAAGCTCCATCTTTACGCGGTGCAGGCCAATGCGGTTGGCGAGCGGCGCGTAGATATCCATTGTTTCCTGTGCAATGCGCTTCTGCTTTTCCGGCTTCTGGAAATCAAGAGTGCGCATGTTGTGCAGGCGGTCGGCCAGCTTGACGATGAGCACGCGGATGTCCTCGCTCATGGCCAGGATCATCTTGCGGATATTTTCCGCCTGCTGCTCTTCCTTGCTGTCAAAGGAGAT
>JAJDJF010000040.1 GCA_030267065.1 Desulfovibrio sp. OttesenSCG-928-C06
CCGCAAAAAAGCTTTTATAGCGGTGCCGTCATCGGGCGGCACCGCATATTTTCCATAGTCATGACGAGGGAGCCAGAATGCCGGATCAAGGTGATCAACGCGACCAGCGCGACCAGAAAGAGCAAAGCGGTCAGAGTGGCCAGAACAGCCAGAACGGTCAGAATCAGGGCCGGAGCATGCACGGCATTATTTTTGATCACGGCAGAAAGGCGCGTATCGGCCTGCCGGAGGCGGTTTTTTGTCAGGGCAAGGATCGCGGGGCGCTGCTGGCTCTGCTGGAAGAGCATCAGAACCGGGAGAACCCCATCCTGTTTACCCGCCTTGAGCCTGAGCTTTTTTACTCCATTCCGGCAGGTTTACAGGCGCGATACCAGTATCACGAGATTGGTCGCGTGGCTTTTGCCGCCTGCATGCCGTCCCGCCCGCGCGGGAAGGTCGCGGTGGTTTCTGCCGGAACCGCCGATGGCAGGGTAACGTGGGAGGCAGCCAAAACGCTGGAATATCTGGGCATTGAGTACAGCGTGTACGAAGACAACGGCGTGGCGGGCCTGTGGCGGCTGACCTCCAATCTGGAGCGCATCAACACTTATGACGTGATTATTGTGATTGCCGGGCTGGACGCGGCGCTGGCTTCGGTTATGGGCGGTTTGACCTCGCGTCCTATTTTCGCGGTGCCGTCCTCGGTTGGGTACGGTGTGGCCCGCAACGGCGAGACTGCCCTTGCCAGCATGCTGGTAAGTTGCGCGCCCGGAGTTCCCGTGCTTAATATCGATAACGGCTACGGGGCCGCCTGCGCTGCGGCACGGGTGGTGAACCTGCTGTGCCGCGATGATTAGATGTCTATCATAAATGTTTTCCAGAAGTAGCGCCTGGAGCGTTTAGCCTTCAAAAGACACAAGAGCTTTATAAGGTTTTATCGGCACCAGGCGCAGGGCGATGTATAATAAGAGAGGTAATATGAAACTGCAAAACGGTTACATCCAGATATACACCGGCAACGGCAAGGGAAAAACCACGGCGGCTCTGGGTCAGGCTTTGCGGGCCGTGGGGCGCGAGTGCAAGGTTTACATGGTCCAGTTCCTCAAAAGTTTTGAAACGGGCGAACTGATTGCCGCGCCACGTCTGGAGCCGTACTTCAAGATTTTTCGCTTTGAAAAAAAGCGGAACTTTTTCTGGCTTCTCAACGATGACGAAAAGGCCGAACTCAAGCAGGAAGTGGAGCAGGCCGTGGAGTTCGTAAAGGGAGTTGTAAGGCGCAACGAGTGCGATATCCTGATTCTGGATGAGATTCTCGGGGCCATGCACAACCGGCTGGTTCAACTGGACGAGCTTAAAGGCATCCTGAGCATGAAGCCCTCATCGATGGAAATCATCCTGACCGGACGCGATGCCCCGCAAGAGCTGATCGATATGGCGGATCTGGTTACTGAAATGCGCGAGGTCAAACACTACTTTGCGAATGGAGTGGAGAGCCGCACCGGTATTGAGAAGTAGCCGGAACTGCCCCTGAGAAACTGGGCGACGGTCTTTTTACGCGGTCCGTTGTTTTGCGTGAGCAAGGCAGCGGGCCGCGCTGCGTATTTTGGTGAATGCGCTTTGGGCAAGCTCACTTAAAAGCCAAATTTTTGCGGTGGTTTGCAGTTTGGTTCAATTTGGGCAGACGCTATGGGGCGCTAGTGCAGAATCTTTGCAACCAGCTTGAAAGCGCCCATGCCGAGAAAGGTCATCAGCAGCGATCCGCAAACGTGCAGGGCCACGGTCGCGGCAGCGTGCCAGAGGCGTTGCTCCACAAGCATCATGCTGACTTCGGCTGAAAAAGTGGAGAACGTGGTCAGCGCTCCCAGAAAGCCGGTTACGAACAGCAGCGCCCATTCCACCGGCAGCGATGAGTGGGCGGCAAAAACGCACAGCGCTATGCCCATGAGAAAACCGCCAATCAGGTTGGCGGTCAGCGTGCCCAGCGGCAACAGCGGAAGAACCGGGTTGAGCGCAAGGGCCAGCAGCCAGCGCAGTACGGCCCCGGCCGAGGCCCCGGCTGATATGGCAAGTACGGACTGAATCATCCTGTTATTCCTTGAGTCTGGTTGCTTCTGGCCTGCCTGTGGTATGACGCTGTTTTGCCCGTTTTACATGTACGGGCTAATCAGCCAGAAGGCCGCGTCGCGCATTTTTTCCGGCAGGCTGCGCGCGTTGATTTCTTCCAGCGTGCATTCGCGTGATTTGGCGCGAACTTCGGCAAAGTGGCGTTCCAGTTCTCCGGCCACATGCAGGTCGAATACTTCCATTGTCAGCTCAAAGTTCAGGCGCAGGCTGCGCGCGTCCAGATTGGCAGAGCCGACATGGGCATAATAGCCGTCAATGAGCAGCAACTTGGAGTGGTTAAATGGCGCGGGCTGATAGTAGATGTGTATCCCACGGCCCAAAAATTCCCACAAAACGTTTGTGGTGGCCCATTTGACCACCCGGTGGTCCATCTCCTCCGGCAGGATTATGGCCACGTCCAGACCGCGCATGGCCGCGCTTTGCAGGGCGGTAATCAGCGGGCGGGGCGGCAGGAAGTAGGGCGTCATGATGCGCACACTGTTTTTGGCTGCGGAAATAGCCCCCAGTAATGTGGAGTGAAAGCGTTCAAGATAGTCGTCCGGACCGTCAAGAATGGTGCGGCACAAGGAGTAGCCCTGCGGCTTTATGCTGACCTGCGGCAACTCCAGCATCTCGCCGGTGGTGAACTGCCACTCGCGGGCGAAAATACGCTGAAAGTCCTCCAGAATCGGCCCCTGTACGCGAAAGTGGATATCCTGCATCTGGTTTGGGCCGGAAAGACCCAGTCGGGACAGCAGTCCCTTTTTCTCAACAGGTTTGAGCATGTGCATGGAACTGATGTTCATGCCGCCCGTAAATCCAAGCCTGCCGTCAACCAGCAGAAGTTTGCGGTGGTTGCGCAGGTTGATGGAAAGCTGCGGGGGGAAAAGGCGCGGCGGGATAAAACGGCCCACGGTCACGCCCCGGCTGCGCAGAACCTTGTCGATGCGCGGGCGCGTCAGCAGGGTGCCGGTACCGTCCACCTGCACGCGCACCTCCACTCCGCGCGCGGCGGCCTGTGCCAGCGCGTCCACAAAGGCCATGCCCACTTCATCACTGTCAAAAATATAGGTGTCGAGGTAGATGCTGTGTTCCGCGCCTGCAATGGCTTCCAGCATGGCCGGGTAAGCCTCGTTTCCGTTGTAGAGAATCTCGACTTTATTTCCGGCCAGCAGCGGCATGCCCATTACTGAATAGCCAATGCGCGCCATGGTGCGTATTTTTGCCGGAAGCAGGGCCGCAGGCACCTCCATGGGGAACTCGGCGCAGTGGTCATGCGCGTGTTCTTCCTGTGGCGGGTAGAAGATCTTATCTTCCCCGTCATCCTGCGGGTGAAAGCACTGCCCCGGTTTGCCGCCATCGCCATCCGCCGGGGATGAAAGATTGCCGGGCCGGGCCAGCTTGCGGCTGCGCAGCATCAGCTTGGTGGCGTGGCGGTGAATGCGGTTTACTCCGAACAGTACATAAAGCAGCGAGCCAACCACCGGAATGGAAAAGCAGATCGCCACCCAGATCAGTGCCGAACTTGGCTCGCGTTTGTGCAGCAGCGCGTGCGCCGCGCACAGAATGCCAAGAATAAAGGCCGCCAGCAGGCCGAGCTGATAGACAACGTTCTCGAATATTTCCATACCCCGGTTATTCAATAATACCGCTCATATTGCAAGGATATTGTGGCTGCGTTTTTAACCGCAAGCCCCCCCTTGCGTATTTTATCTAAAGACAGCCCCTAGCGGGTTGCGTATTTTTTAAGTAGGCTTGATTTTTACGTTTTGACCGGAGTTGCGACAACGGGTTGCCCGGCATTATGCGCTGACAAATGCGCAAAAGGCAGAAAACGCAAAAGGCAAAAAGCTGATGACACGCCGCGCTGGGTGCGTGTTATCCAGATTCATAATTAATGCTGTTGCCGATTATCTGTATGCAACAGTCAGCTATTCGACGCAAATTTTACGGAGTTTGTATGAAGTTCAAAGTTTCCAGTGAGTTTTTTGATGTGCTTGGCAATGTCTGTTTCGGCGTGGTTGCCGCTTACGGGCTGGATAACGGCAAGGACATGCCTGCTGTGAGCGAGCTTTTATCCGGCAGCATCAATGAGGCTGAGGCCGCTTTTGACGGCGTGAACATCAAGGAAGCGCCAGCCATTTTGCCCTACCGCGAGGCCTTCCGCTCGCTGGACATGAACCCGAACAAGTTCATGTGTTCCATCGAAGCTCTTTTGGGGCGCATCGCCAAAAAGAAGGGTTTTCCGAGCATCAACCCGGCGGTGGACCTTGGCAACGCGGTGTCCGTAAAGCACCGCATCCCGCTTGGTGCGCATGATCTGGACACCATGAAGGGCGATATCGAGATTCGCCCGGCTACGGCAGCGGACAGTTTTATTCCCTTTGGCGGTGGCGATGTTGAAGTACCGGAATCCGGCGAGATGATTTACGTTTCCGGCAATGAGGTGCGCACCCGCCGCTGGACCTGGCGGCAAAGCGAGATTGGCAAGATTACCGGCTCGACCAGCTCGATCTTCTTCCCGCTGGACGGTTTTACCGGCCTGAACGAGCAGGCTGTGCTGGCCGCGCGTGACGAACTTGCGGCGCTGCTAAAGCAATTCTGGAACTGCCGCGTGGTAACCGGTTTTGTGGACAAGTCCAGCCCGGAATTTGATCTGGGTCAATAGCGGCAGTTTGCCAGCGGGCCGCCTGCGCAAGCCACACCGCTGGCAGCGGTAAGCGGCAATCTGAACCGGCTGGCTGAATGGTAGCTGGACGGGCGACGGGCGGGCAGATTCTAGGCGTTTTCTTTACAGTACGCCCACGCCGCCCCAGCCGCTTTTGTCCCAGCGGATTTTGCCGGAGCTTTTCTTGTATTTGCGCAGCAGTACATAGATGGCTCCGGTACCGCCGTCCTTTGGCTGGGCCGTGCAAAAGGCCAGCACCACGCGCTTGAGCGGTTCCTGTGTCAGCCAGTCCTGCATATTCTGGCGCAGGATGCTCAGGCCGCCCGGCGAGTTTTTGCCGCGCCCGGTTACGACTATCAGGGAACGCTGCCCCTTGCCGTAAGCGTGGCGAATAAAAGTCACCAGCGATTCGTAGGCCTGCTCGGAGTTTTGTCCGTGCAGGTCTACATGCGATTCCGGGCTGTACTGTCCGGAGCGCAGCTTGGCAAGAATGAGCGGGTCAACGCCCATGACGTGCCCTTCAAAGAATTCATCTGTGTATTCCAGTGCGAATTCAAACTTGCCCTGCAAAAAGTCATCAAGATAGGGCGGGTTGGCTGTGGGCGCGGTTTTGTTTTCTTCCCTTTTCAAGGGCAGATCGCGGCCCTTTCCGTCCACAGGGGCCACTCCATGCATGGCCTGAGCAAAAAGATGCTCTTCTTCCGGGCTGAAGGTCCGCTTTGCTCCTTTTGCGCCAGCCTCGTCCGCCGGGGAAGCGGTGGACGCAAAAAGACGCTCCCCATCAGATTGCGAAGCCGCAAACGCCGCGCCGGGCGCTGCCGGGGCGCTGTTTTTTGCGCCGTCATCCGGTCTGGCGGGCTGGTTGGAGTGGCGCTCCTGCATTTCCAGAAGTTCCGCCATGCTTAGTTCTTCCGGGGCCTGCTGGCGGCGGGCTGTGTTCTCCGGTTTGCGCTTGGTTCCGCTATCTTTTTTGATGGGGCGGAAGCCGGGACTGCCCACCGTGCGCATGAACAGGGCCGCGTCTTCATGATCCGATGTGTCCGGGGTATTTGGGGCAACCTTGCCGGACTTCATGGATTTACCGGATTGGCCGGGCTTTTCGTATTGTCGCGCGGTGTTCTTACCTGATTGTCCGCTGCCTGCTGCGCCAGTGCCGTGTTTGCCGGTTGCGCCCTGCGCAGTGGAACTTTTTTTATCTCCAGCCTGCTCGCGGGAGGAAAGCTGCTCGCCAAGGGCGGCAAATGGGTTAAAAAGGCCGCCGCGTTCCTGACGTGGAAGATCGTTTTTGCTTTCTGCTTTACTGTGTTTTTTTGCCATTGTTTTATCCGGAATGCCGTGAGGCTTTGTGGCTGATGAGTTTGCTGTTGCCGCAAGCGCGCCGGTTGTCGCGCCGGTTACTGTGCCTGATGCCCACACCGCTGTTTTGGTGGAGCGGGCCGCTTGCTGCGGAATCAATAATATCCGCAGTTGATACGCCAATCCGGGCGCGTAGTCCAGAACGGCAGGCGGGCCGCGTCAGGTCTTGCCACGCCATGTTTGCGCGAGGCCGGGTGCTGTACTTGTGGTATTTGGCCGTCTCCAGAAGGTTTGCGGTGGTTTGCGGCAGTATGGGGAGCATCCGGAGCCGGGCCGCGTCCGGTAGTATCTGATTATATCCGGCAATATCCGGCTGTATCTGCCAATTCCGGTAGCATCCAGTAACATCCGGCAATGGCTGGAAGTATTTGACGGCAGTGGGATATTCCGCTGTATCCGGCGGTATACGGCTGGTCGACAACCTCCCTGTTTTTTTCAAGTCTTTTCTTTTTCCGTCAAATGCTTTAAGCAAATGGGATATATATTTTAACATTTGACCTGATTGCCCTCCGGCTGGGAGCCGGGTAGTATAGGGATATCGGGCCGCAATGATTTAACCTGCAAGAAGGCATAACCGGATTTTTTATGCGCGGTGAACCAGTTTTTCTCGGCGTTTATGTCAAGGTCGCCGATTCGGACGCCTCGTCCGATGCTCCCCGCTGGCACGCCTGGGGGTTGCCTGATGGTAACTTTCTGTTACAGGAAGCGCCACGGGAACAGTCCGGCAGAAGCGCCGGTATAAATCCCGGAGCTGGCGTCAAGCGTTTGAGTGTGGAGGAATTCTTTACGGATTTCCGCGTTTATGCCGCGTTCAGCGACAAGCATAAACCGCTCTTTCCCGGCAACGCGTCTTCACCGGCAGAAGCAGCCAAAACGCCGGAAGCTGCGGGCAGGACCGGAACAGCGCCTGCTGCCGGTTCGGTCAAGTCTGCCGGGGCTGCCAATTTATCTGGTTCTGCGAAGTCGCCCGGTCTATCAGGGCCGTCCGTATCAGCAGGTCCCGCAGGCCCCTCTGGTGCGGCCAGTCCTGACAATTCTGCACGTCCCGCCAGTCCCGCTAGTTCTGGCGACCCGGCAAAACCGGCACCCGCTCCACAGCAAGGCACGGCGCGCACTGCCATGCCGGACAGCGACGCCACCGATCTGGTCAGCTACCTGACCGCCGGAATGGAGCAGGACAGCGGGCACTCGTATACCGTAGTCAGGGGAACTCCCGAAGATGACGGCGTTCATTCCGTTCAGCAGGCCCAGGAACTGGTTTATATCGATGAGCTTGATGATGTGGACAACTCTGCCGCCGAGATGGACGAGGAGGAGATTGCCAGAGTCGAGCAGGGGTTCCGCACCGAGTTCTCGCTGGCGCTGATCCGTCTTAAAAGCAAGCGCGGCGACGCTTTGCAGAGCCTTGAGCAGCTGGCCAGAAGCGATGGTCCCTTTGCCCGCGAACACAAGTTTATGTTCAGCGATTGCGGTACTGCCCTGCGCAAGCGTAATCTTTATGTTCTGGCCCAGCAGTTTCACGAGCGCGCGCGCGAATTGGCTCCGGACGATGAACATGTGCTTTTCAACCTTGCAAGAGTTCTGTATGAATGCGGGAAAACAGACAAGGCGAAAGAGTATCTGGCCATGTCCGTTGACATGGCGCCGGATTTTCAGGCCGGAAAAGATTTTCTCGCTTTCCTGAACGGGCGTAACCGCTCCTGATTGCCACGGGTGGTTCTGTTCGGGATTTTTGCGCCCGGTACGCCTGTCTGATTAATTGCCTTAAGGAGAGACTGATTAATGAACAAGTATATAACCATGCTCCTGCTGGGGGTGGTCATCATAGCCATGGCACTGGTGCTTGGCGTGCATATGAAGCAGTTTTCAGGCGAAGGCGGCGATACGGAAAACGCTGTTTCCAGCCAGCAGGAAGCCCAGCCGCAGGACGGCGCGGGCCAGCCGGTTGGCAGCGGACGTTTGACACCCCCTGACGAAGGCTCATCCGCTGGTGATGCAGCACAGGGTGCTGCTGGCGAGTCTGCTGGCAGTTCAGATACCGGCAGTGCTGTCGGCTCTGCTTCATCTGCTCCGTCTACTCCTTCCGGCACGGCGCAGACTGGCGCTTCTGCCCAGGATTCCGGGGCATCCGCTACATCCGGTCAGACTGCGGCGCAAGCTGGCGCTGCGGCTTCCGGCCAAACTGGTACCCCAGCGTCGGGCGCAGCTGGAACTTCTGGCGCAGGCACTTCCGGCAGTCAGGCTTCTGCCCAGGCTTCCGGCCAAGCATCTGGTCAGGCCTCCGGCCAGGCCGCTACCGTCAGCTCCGGCCAGAGCAACGCATCCGGTTCTGCCAAAACAACTGCTGGCCAGACTGCTGCGACTTCGGCCAACGCAACTCAGGCTGCGTCCGACAAGGCCGCTTCCGTTACGCACGGCAAAGGCAGCATCAAGACGGCGACGCTCAAATTCCGCGGCAACGGCATGTATCTGTTGCTGGAAGGCGACAGCGCCCTGCCTGCCAAGTATTTTCTGCTGCACGATCCGGAGCGTCTGGTAGTGGACTTGCCGGGGGCATGGAAGAACCTTGCCGCCCCTGCGATTCCCTCCAACCAGCTGGTCAAGAGCGCGCGTCTGGGCAGGCAGAGCAATGCCGACCGTCTGGTAATTGATCTTTCCCGCAAGCTTAAAAAGCATGAGCTGGTGCGCGTAAACGACCGCACCGTGGAGATTGTGTTCGAATAGAAATGTTTATTGGTAACGGCTCGTTCTGGCCTGATACTACGTCAGATTCAAAATGAGCCACTACCTTTTCCCAGGCCCTTGACGTTTGCAGCGTCTGGGCGTACCTGTAAAAAAACGCTGGGGGAGTCCGCCCATACAATGCGGACTGAGAGTGGCATGAAGCCAGACCCCTTGAACCTGACGCAGCAGTACTGCCGTAGGGAAGCGAGATCTGTCGACATACCGGTCCTCCTTCCTGCGGAGGGCCGGTTTCTTTTTTGCCACAGCCATAAATCGCTTTCTGGCAAAAGCCGCCCATCCGCAAAAACGCCCCGCACGGGGCGCACGCCGCAGCATTGCCCGCGTCATCCACGGGAAGCTTATGAGTGAAATCAGCATTACCGTTAACGGGCAGCCGGAAACCTGCCCGCATAGCCTGAGCCTTGAGGATTACCTTGCCGGAAAAGGCATTAATCCTCACAAGGTTGTGGCTGAACTGAACGGAGAGATTTTGAAACCGCAATCCTTCAAAGAAAGGATTCTCAACGCAGGCGACGAGGTGGAGATTATCCACTTTGTAGGCGGAGGCTAGGTCAATGAGCTACAGCGACGAATTTACCATCGGAGGACGCGCCCTTAAAAGCCGTCTGTTTATCGGAACCGGAAAATACGGCAATGACTCGATGATCCCGCAGATCGCCGAATCATCCGGGTCGGAAGTAATCACCGTGGCCCTGCGCCGGGTGGACTTCAGCAACGCCAAGGGGAATGTTATGCAGCAGATCCCCAAACACATGCAGATTTTGCCGAACACCTCCGGCGCGCGCAGTGCTGACGAAGCCGTGCGTCTGGCCCGCCTCGCCCGCGCGTCCGGCGTGGGTGACTGGATCAAGATTGAAGTCATTTCCGACACGCGCCACCTGCTGCCGGATGGTTACGAAACTGCCAAAGCCACTGAGATTCTTGCCAAAGAAGGCTTTGTGGTGCTGCCCTACATGAACCCCGACCTCTATGTTGCGCGTGACCTCGTCAACGCCGGGGCTGCCGCCGTCATGCCACTTGGTGCTCCCATCGGCAGCAACCGGGGGCTGGCTACCAGAGAAATGATCGGCATCCTGCTTGAGGAAATCGAGCTGCCCATCATCGTGGACGCGGGCATCGGCAAGCCTTCGCAGGCTTGCGAGGCCATGGAAATGGGCGCTGCCGCCTGTCTGGTAAACACCGCCATTGCCACTGCCGGAGATCCGGTCCGCATGGGCGCTGCCTTTGGCGAGGCCGTGCGTGCCGGGCGCAACGCCTATCTGGCAGGCCTTGGCCGCGTGCTTGGCAAGGGGGCAGAAGCCTCTTCGCCGGAAGAAGGCACCCTGACCGGATTTTTGAAGTAATAGACAGACGGCTGTAGTCAGTCTGGAGGCATACATGTACACACCACTTGAAGACGGATTTGCCGCTGAACTCAAGCGGATAGAATCGCTCAATGTAAAAGCGATAGCGGAAAACGCCACGGAAGACGACGTACGCGCCGCACTGGGCCGCACTTTTTTGCGTGAAGAGGATTTTCCGGTACTGCTTTCACCCGCGGCCCGGCCTTTTCTGGAAGTCATAGCCAGGCGCGCGCAGGACGAAACCATGCGCAACTTTGGGCGCGGCATCCAGCTTTTCACGCCGCTTTATCTGGCCAATTTCTGCACCAACCGCTGCGTTTATTGCGGGTTCAGCACCAAGCGCGACATCAAGCGCCGCATGCTGAATCTTGATGAAGTTGAAGCCGAGGCCAAGGCCATTGCCGCCACCGGACTGCGCAAGATTCTGGCCCTGACCGGCGACGACCCCAAACGCACCGGCGCGGCTTATCTGGCTGGGTGCATCAGGGTTCTGGCCGGATACTTCAGCTCCGTAGGCATAGAAGTCCCCTCCATGACCGTGGAGGAATACGCCATGCAGGTGGCAGCCGGGGCCGACAGCATGACCATGTTTCAGGAAACGTATAATCACGCGCGGTATCTTGATCTGCACCCCGGCGGGCCAAAGCGCGACTTCTACTTCCGTCTGGATGCGCCCGAACGTGCGCTCATGGGCGGATTCCGCGCCGTCAACCTCGGTCCGCTGCTGGGCCTGACCGACTGGCGCGAGGACATGGCGGCAGTGGCGGCGCATGCCCGCTGGCTGATGCGCAAGTACCCGGAAGCCGAAATCAGCATCTCGCTGCCGCGCATGCGCCCGCACACCGAGGGCGGTGAGGTGGCCTTTGTGCCGGAAGACATCACGGACGCCATTCTGGTGCAGGCCATGGTCGCTTTGCGCTGTTACCTGCCGCAGGCTGGCATCACCCTTTCCACGCGTGAACCGGCATGGCTGCGCGATCGCCTGCTGCCCCTTGGGGTTACGCGCGTGTCTGCCGGGGTATGTACGGCTGTGGGTGGGCACGACCCGGACGTGAGCAAGGCCACGGAAGAATCCGGCGAGGATAAGCCGCAGTTCGATATTTCGGACGGACGCAGCGTGGACGAAATGTCCTCCGATTTACTGCGTCTTGGCTACCAGCCTGTGTTCTCCGACTGGCTCCTTGGCGGTAGCGGCGCGTCCGAACTGACCGGAGGCGTGGCAGAGGCGTTGAGGACTGCTTAGCATTTATTGTTGATACCTCCGGCGGCCAGGGCGTATCGCACACTTTAAATTATAAAGCCTACCCCCTACTGCGGGGTGCAGGGGGATCATCCCCCTGCCGGGTCCAGGGCAGCGCCCTGGCCGCCGGAGGCATTTAATACGACTGGATATTCTATGACGGTATTGCAACAGGGGCTGGAGCGCTACCTTTCAGCCGGGCAGCTGGACCGGCTGGCTTCGGTGCGGGTGGGCATTGCCGGGTGCGGTGGGCTTGGTTCCAACTGCGCCATGCTTTTGGCGCGTTCCGGCATCCGGCGTTTTACTCTTGCGGATTTTGATCTGGTGGATGCCTCCAACCTTAACCGTCAGTTCTTTTTTCCGTCAGATGTGGGCCAGCCAAAGGTGGAAGCCCTTGGCAGACGTTTGCTGGAGCTTGATCCGGAACTGGATCTGAAACTGATAAACGGGCGGCTGGAGGCGGAAAGCCTGCCGCAAGTCTACGCCGGATGCGATATTCTGGTGGAAGCGCTGGACAAGGCCGAGTACAAGGCGATTTTTTGTAATCTGTTCATGGAGCGTGATGTTTTTCTGGTTTGCGCTTCCGGTCTTGGTGGTTTTGGCGGCGCGCCCATGCGCAGCCGCAAGCTGGGCCGGAACATGGTCTGCGTAGGCGATTTCAGCACCGAGGCGGACGAGGCCAACCCGCCACTGGCCCCGCGTGTGATGCAGGCCGCCGCCATGCAGGCGGACGCGGTTCTGGCGCGTATTCTGGGATAAAACGGCCCTGATAACGGCAAATTTTGAGTCAATCACGGGGCGCAAGCCTCGCAAGCAAGCAGCATGAGGTCAACAATGAAGCGAATTTTACCGCAAACCGACATCTACGGAATTCTGGATTTGCCGCTTTCCAACGGGCGCAGCAATGTTGACGTGGCACGGCAAATGCTGGACGCGGGCGTAAAAATCATCCAGTATCGCGACAAAGAACGCAAAATGGGCGTAATGTATGAAGAATGCAAGGTCATACGCGAAATGACGCGTCAGGCCGGGGCCTGCTTTATCATCAATGATTTTTCCGAGATTGCAAGGCTGGTGGATGCGGACGGCGTGCACATCGGGCAGGAAGATTTGCCGGTGGCTGAAATGCGCAAGCTTATCGGGCCGGACATGATTCTGGGGCTTTCCACCCACTCGCCCGCGCAGGCCGATGCTGCTGTAAAATCCGGCGTGGTCGATTATATCGGGGTTGGGCCGCTGTATCCCACCAAAACCAAAAAGGATGTTTGCGCGGCAGTGGGGCTTGAATATCTTGATTATGTGGTGAAGAATCACAAGATTCCATTTGTTGGTATCGGCGGCGTCAAGACGCACAACATCCCGGATGTGGCCGCACACGGCGCAAAGATGTTCTGTCTGGTATCCGCCATTGTTGGCGCGGACGACATTGCGGCAGCGGTGCGCGACATCAGAAAGGCCATTCACGGGTAAGCCTGCCGGGATTATCCGGGGTCGGTCTGATGGTTTGCTGATGGGCTGGCGGTAGGCGTTCAGGCAGGCAGGTGGTCTTGCAAGCGCCATCTTTACTACCAAGATATACAGCAGGTGAACATCGGCGAATATCCGGTCAGCTGGTCAGGTGGTCGGCATCAAATATATTCCGGCAATGCCGCTTTTGGCGAAAATTTTAAACAATCATAACAATATCCGAGGTCAACATGCGCGAGTTTCCGAATATTCTCACCATAGCTGGCACTGATCCGGGCGGCGGAGCTGGAATTCAGGCGGATCTCAAAACCGCTACTGTTCTCAAGGGATTCGGGCTGTCGGTAATTACGGCGCTGGTTGCCCAGAATGGGGCCGGGGTCAAGGGCATCATGCCTGTGCCGCCGGACTTTGTGGCCTTGCAGCTGCAAACGGTTTACGAAGGTTTTGAGGTGCATGCCGCCAAAACCGGCATGCTCTGCAACGCGCCGATTATGGAAGCGCTGGTGCCGGAACTGGAAAAACGCTCTTTCCCGCTGGTTGTTGACCCGGTATGCGTGAGCCAGTCCGGGCACAAGCTGATTGAGGACGACGCCATTGACGTGCTGCGCAAAAAGATTGTTCCGCAAGCGGATCTGCTTACGCCAAACGTGCCGGAAGCCGAAGTGCTGAGCGGAGTGACCATTAACTCCATGCAGGACATGGAAAAGGCCGTAGCCACGCTGCTCAAGTCCGGCGCAAAGGCAGTGCTGATGAAGGGCGGTCACTTCAACGTAGGCGGCCCCGGCAGCGACAAGAGCAAGCTCACTGACTGGCTCTGCACGGCGGACGGTAACATCCTGCCCCTTGAGCACGAGCGCATTGCCACCAACAACAACCACGGCACCGGCTGCACCATTTCCGCAGCCATCACCACCTTCCTCGGCATGGGCTACCCGCTTGAGGAAGCAGTTAAAAAGGGGCAGCAATTCCTGCTGCGGGCCCTTAAATACAGCTTCCACCCCGGCAAGATCGGGGCTGGTCCGGTAAACTTTGTTGCCGGGGCTGGGCTGTAAGATTTTATAATTACAAGCTATTTGGTGATATTGGTCTTTTGGAACTAAAAAAATTCGCCGCTCGGTTCAGCCGGGCGGCGAATTTCTTATAATCTGTTTATC
>JAJDJF010000043.1 GCA_030267065.1 Desulfovibrio sp. OttesenSCG-928-C06
TCAGGAACAATTTTTATCAGGGCAACGCATCCGGCAGCATCGCCTTCAAAAACATCAACGATCCGGAAAACTCCACCCACGTTAGCGAAGGGCGTCCATTTATCCACGGGTGGGGCGTGCAGCTTGACTTTAGCGGCTGCACGTTCGGCAAGATCAATCTGGCCAACGCCTGGCGTGATTCAACCATCAGGTTTCGCGACAGCTCTTTAAGAGGCAGCAGTATCTGGACTGGCGAAACCAGTGTCTCGTTCGAAAAATGCACCTTCAGTGGCGACACCACACTGGACGTTAACGGCAAGGTTGAGCTTATAAACTGCACCGCCCCTTCGGGAGTACTCAAGGGACATCAGACCGAACTGAATGTAAAAGGCGGAAATGTTGTTATGAACCAGGATACTTCCAGCTAAGTTGCAGCTGTAAAACTGTTTTTTAAGGCGCATTCAAAGAAAAACCCCGCGTTGCCTTGAACAGGCCAGCACGCAGGGCTTTTCTTATTGCACCGCCCTGCTTTCCGTACTGCCGGAAAGACATGGGGCGCTACAAATAAAATCGCGAAAGCGGGATATTATCGGGCTGTTATTGCGGGTCCGCATAAAGATACGCCCAAGCGGAAGCTCCGGCAGGCGGTCGTTTTCCGGGATAATCCTGATGCCTTCGCGCAGCTCGCTTCTAGGTAACACGCCCACTCCGAACCCGGCCGCAATAGCCCCGCAGACATTCTCGTGCGAGGCGCTGACGTACGACAGGTAATGACTCACCCCGGCCTCGTCCAGCGTTCGCACAACCGCCTCCCGGTAAGCGCAGCCGTCACCGAACAGCACCAGCGGCAGGTCGTCCTCGCGCAATACAGCTTCGGGGTTGGCCGCCACCCAGTAAATGCTTTCCTCCTTGAGCAGGCGGTCCGCTGGTTCCAGTTCGCCCACCGAGTGCATAATTGCCATGTCCAGAGCGCCCTGCTCAAGCATCTGCGCCAGATGCCCGGTAAGGGATGATATGACCTCGACACGCAGCCCCTTGTTCATCTCAATGCAGGACGCAATAGCCATTTGCAGCTCAACCGCATTGAAGTTGTTGGAGAGCCCCAGCGAGATATGCCCGCTCAATTCCGGGCGGCGCAACACACTCACCACATTGTCCAGACTGAGCAGAATCTTTCTTGCCTCTGGCAAAAGCCGCCGCCCGTCATGAGTCAGGCCGATAATGTGCCCCTGCCGTCGCTCCAGCAAAAGGCACTCCAGATATTCTTCAAGCTTTTGCAAACTCTGCGTCACAGCCGATTGCGAGCGCCCAAGCTTTAGCCCGGCAGCATTAAAACCGCCGCTCTCGGCCACGGTTACAAAAGTCCGTAACTGCTCAAGGGTGATGCGCCTGTCACTGAATAAACCTGCATCCATACTCATGAAAAATCTCCAGCATAATAAACAAAACTTATTACATGAATATATTAATTAATTTTACAAATATTGTTTTTTCAGTTCAACTGCAATCAGAACTTCAGGCTGGAAATCGTTTTGTAAAAATGAGTTCTGGAAATACCGCACCCGGCTGCCAGCTGCCCCGGGCAGGCATGGCGGCAAAAGGTAAAACAGGCAATGCGCAAGTCCGGCTTCGTCATATTGGTACTGGTTTTCTGCCTGATCTGGAGTTCTGCTTTTATTGCCGGGCGGGTGGCTATCAATGATTTTGACCCCGCCACCACGCTGGTTTTGCGCTTTCTTGTCAGTGCCGCCCTGCTGCTGCCGTTCTGCTGGGCCAACAGACAGGGAGTGCTTGATAAAAGCTATATCCGGCACGGTTTCCTGTTGGGTATACTGAACAACGTCATCTATCTGGGGCTGACATTTTCCGCGCTGGAATACATCAGCGCCGGTTGGGTGGTGATAGTTGTAAGCTGCTCGCCTTTCATGACTGCCGCTCTGGCGGCTGCCTTCAAGCTTGAGCGGCTGAACGCGCCAAAGCTGGCCGGAATCCTGATCGGCTTTTGCGGAGTTTTAGTTCTTACCGGCCTTACGGAGATTGAGCGAAGATCCGTAATTGGTCTGGTAATGGCGCTTGCCGGAACCCTGGCGTTTTCACTGGGTACAGTTTTATTTCGAGGCAAAGCCGAGGCAGTGCCTCTACCCCAGTTAAACTTCTGGCTTTCCGTAAGCGGGGCAGTCTTTCTGCTTCCCCTGTCCCTGCTGTCGGCAGGGTTCCGGCTGCGCCTTCCCTTCCATCGGCCATTGCCATTCTTTATCTGGCCTTCATCAGCATGACGGCAATGGCTATCTGGTTTGTGCTGATCCGCATGCGCGGCGCGGCAACCGCCTCTTCCTACCATTTACTGAACCCGCTTCTTGGTGTGCTGCTTTCGTGGTTAATTCTGGGAACGGATTTACGCCCGCAGGATTTTGGCGGGGCCGCCCTGATCGGGCTTGGGCTTTTTGTCAGTAACTGCGGCGAAAAGCTGCTTGCGCGCCTTTGGTCAAACAAAAACAATGCTTCAGTCTCATAAATCATTATATCCCCTCACTACATTCTCAAATTTTGTACAAATTATACTCCAGGCGGCAAAATCCTCCAGATGCTTTTACTGCAAGCTATAATCAGAATCGCTAAAATTGTTATCAATAGTATTTTACTCTAAAATATCATTCATAATTATGAATCTTTCTCTTGAAATATTTAATGAAAAATGATTTCTCTAAAATACTGTTTGCGGTTTTTTACCATAAACGTAACCTGCTAACCGGGTGATTAAAACACAAACAGGATTTATTCCCACCGCTCGCCGCGGAAGCCATCGCAGAAAGCGGCATATCGGTGGAAGCAGTACGACTGAAAGCCCCAATATCCTTCATAAAGGAGTTCATGATGCACCTGACAGATGAAGAAAAAGATATGCTTTCCGGCAAGCGCGGCGAAGGCGTGCGCAAGGCCATGGAGGTGGTTGTCAAATTTGGCGAGCTTTATGGCGCAAATCGCCTGCTCAAAGTAAAGAACGCGCACATTGACGCAGCTGCCTATACTACCATTTATGATGCAGGAACGGAGTTTGTTGAATTTCTGGTACAAAACGGCGCCAAGGTTGCTGTTCCCACCACCATCAACCCTGGCTCGCGCGATATCGAACACTGGCGTGTAATGGATCTTTCGCCCGAATTCGCCGCCAAGTCTGACCGGCTGGAAAAAGCGTACATGGCCCTTGGCGTAAGCCCCACCTGGACCTGCGCCCCTTACCAGTGCACCAGCATACCTACCTTTGGCGAGCATATCAGTTGGTCAGAATCCAACGCGGTCAACTATGTGAACTCTGTGCTTGGCGCAAGAACCAACCGTCTGCCAGATCTGGTGGACGTATGTTGTGCCGTGGTTGGCCGGGTACCCGAATACGGTCTGCACCTGACCGAAAACCGGGCCGGACAGATACTGTTTGACTTGCAGGGATTTGGCCCGGAATGGTTCCACGACTATGTGGATTACGCCGTGCTTGGCTATCTGGTTGGCGAAATCGCCATCCAGCGCGTGCCGGTTATCAACGGTCTGCCCGAAAGCACAACCAAGGATCAACTCAAGACCTTCTCAGCCGCTGCCGCTTCCGGCGGTTCTACGGCCCTGTTCCATGCAGTGGGGCACACCCCAGAGGCAAGAACGATTGAGGAAGCCTTCCAAAGCAAAACCGGCTACGAGCGTATTACCGTCACCCCGGAAAAGATGAACGAAGTCAAAAACCGCCTGACCACCGCCGCACACGGCAAGGTTGATATGGTCATGCTCGGCTGCCCGCACTCGTCCTATGCCGAGGTGCTTGAAGTGCGCGATCTTCTGGCCGGGCGAAAAGTAGCCAAAGGCACCAAGTTCTGGATTCAGACCAGCCGCACTGTTTACGAGTTGGCCAGCCGCTCTGACCTGCGCAAGAACCTTGAGGCGCAGGGCGTGACCTTCATCAAGGACACCTGCATCATGGTCAGCGATACCGAGAAAGACTGGGGCTTCAAGGCCGTGGTTACAAACTCCGGCAAGGTAGCCCAGTATGTGCCGAGTCTGGCCGGGGGCATGGTGGCCCTTATGAGTACCGCCGAGTGCATTGAAGCTGCTGTGAAAGGAGAGTGGTAAGATGGCCCGTGAACTTGAAAGCAAGATGATTGTTGAAGGCAGCGCCAGCGGCAAGGCACTGGCATCCAGAAAGCCTCTCAGTTTCTGGGGCGGCGTAAACGCTGTGAACGGCACAATTCACGACGTGCATCACGACCTTACAGGCGTATCCCTTACCGGCAATGTTCTCTGCATCCCCTACGCCAAAGGTTCCTGCTCCGGTTCCGGCATCATGCTGGAAATTATCCGGGCAAAATTAGCCCCGGCCGCCATTATCTGCATCGAAGCCGAGCCCGTGCTCTCGCTTGGTTCGGTCATGGGCTGGATGCTCTACAACCGTGGTGTGCCCATTCATACTGTTAGCAAGGAAGTCTTTGAGAGCATCAAGGACGGCGACATCATAACCGTGAAAGACGGCGGCGGCATTACAATAAGCTAGTCCTGTCCTGTAGTGGTTGCGCACGGCAACACGCAAAGATTAACTCATTTCAATCAGGCAGCGCTGAAGTGATTTCTCACATATGAAGCTCTCTATTGCGCGGATGCGAACAGCTCTTGCCAGTACCATACAAAATAAAAACAGCCCACTCCGCTCTCACGGGGTGGGCTGTTTTGCCTGGATAAAAACTTTACGCAGCAGGCTTTTCAAGGCACATAAAAGTCCATTTGACTTCTTCGCGCCCGTGCAAATCTTCGCGCAGGATGTGCTTTACATGCGCAAGGCCATACTTTTTACCCAGCTCGATAATCACTTCAGGCTGGGTGGAGAACATCTTTCTTCCGGCAGGCACAGGACCGTGGCGCAGCGAGAGAACAAACCGACCGCCCGGAGCCAAAAGTTCAGCCACTCTCTTCATGGAAGCGTCAAGCTCGGCATCGTCAAAGTGCATCCACAGACCGGCTGAGATAATCAACGGATAAGGACCTTCCAGATCAAGCTTTTTGAGAGCACCAAGCTCAGGCAGCGCATCGTCAACCCAGGTCATTCCCTTGTCATTGTTAATCATCTGCCCGAACTTGCGCATTTCAGCGTTAGGCTCAACGGTAACGGCGGTAAAGCCCTTCTTGACCAGAGCGGCAGAATCACGCCCGCTTCCCGCGCCAAGATCAAGCAACTTGCAGGGCGTTGTGGGGAACACATCCATAATGGGTGCGTAAACTTCGGCAAAAGGTGAGCTTTCGTACTGTTTGACAAGCTTTTCAGCCTTGCCGTTATAACTGTCTATGGATTCACGATTGGTCATGAATATTCTCCTGCTATATAAAATAGGCTTGTATGTGAATAAATAAGAATGGTTAGAGGTAGCGTGACAGCAACATACTGTCAACCAACAGAGGAGTATCTGGAACAATAGACTGTAGCGCGCCCCGTACCACTATGACGCTTTGCGGCATGAGGCTTTTTAGTGTAAGCGAAAACAACGCCCCGGCATTGCCGGAAAAACTCAAACTTGCCGCATCTGAACAGACAATCTGGGCGGATATGCTGAAAGACTACGGCAAGACAGACAGCAGAGAATAATCTTGAGCACCTTAGCCAGACCACCCCGCACCCCCGAAGCCGTACTTTTTGACTTTGACGGCACTCTCGCCATGCTGACGCTGGACTTCAATGCCATGCGCCACAGCGCTTATTCAGCGCTCAAGCAGGCTCTGCCGCCGGAAGAACTGGCCAACTACGACACCAGCAAGCCGGTAATGGAAGCACTGTCCGGGCTACTTGCAGGCTATCCGCCCCAAAAGGCCGCCCAGGTCAATGACATAGTGGAGCAAAACCTTATTGCCTTTGAAGTTGAGGCCGCCCGTAAAAGCAGGCTGTTTCCATTTACCATTCCGGTGCTGAACAGGCTGAAAGCGCGTGGTATTCCAAGCGCGATCATCACCCGCAACTGCCGCGATTCCATCAACATCGTCTTTCCGGATCATGCGGATTACTGCGCCTGTCTGGTTGCCCGGCACGACGTAAGTCAGGTCAAGCCACACCCCGAGCATCTACTGGCAGCGCTGGAGCCCTTGGGAGTGGCCCCGGAAAAAGCCCTGATGGTAGGCGACCACCCAATGGATATAATTGCGGCCCGCAACACCGGCTGTCTGAGTGCAGGTGTGCTTACCGGCGAGGCTGACGCAACCAGCATAAAAAAAGCCAACCCGGACTGGCTGGCTGAAAATATTGAAGAACTCATGCAAGTGCTGGATATCTAGCACTCCATGACAAAATAACCATTCTACCCGGTTATTCCCAAAGAGAACTCCAGAGCCCGCCATTCCGACCAGTACCGGTCGCCCCACGGCTGTCGGTCCTTGGCGGTAAAACCTACATGCCCGCCGCAGTTTGGTGTTTCCAGAAACAGATATTCGCTCTCGCGCGCCGCGTCATAGGGCAGGCATTCCGCAGGCAGGAACGGATCGTTCATGGAGTTGAGCAACAAAACCGGCCTCCGGATGCCGCCCAAAAACTGCTTTGATGAGGCTTTGGCCCAATAATCCCCGGCAGAAGCAAAACCATGCAGGGGCGCGGTGTAACGCCCGTCAAACTCATCAAAACTCTCGATGGAATCAATCCCTTCGATATTGATCAGGTCAGGAGTTTGCGCGTGCTTGCGTTTTACCTTGAGCAGCAGGGTTTTCAAAAAATTCTTGACGTAAACCTTGTTGAAGCCGCGCGAAAGCTCGCGGCAGCTGGCGGTCAAATCGCACGGTACAGATACGGCGACCCCGCCCCGGACCTCCGAAGGCAGCGCATCGCCATCCTCCCCAAAAAACTTCAGAATCTGGTTACCGCCCATGCTGAAGCCAACCAGCAAAATCTCCGTGTAGCCAAGGCTGAGCGCGTGCTCCAGAACGGTGCGCAAATCGCCGGTTTCGCCACTGTGGTACATGCGTGGCGCAAAGTTTGGCTCACCAACGCCATCCGGCGCAAATGGCGAGCAGAAGCGAAAATTCCAGGCAATTGCATCCCAGCCCGCATCCATAAAAGTTCTGGCCATACCCAGAATATATTGCCGCCGTGAATGCCCCTCCAGTCCGTGGCTCAGAATCACCACCCGACTGTTCGTGGTATCCAAAGAGCCAACCAGTCTGCTGCGGCTAGTGGAGGCCTGCGCGCGTTCCAGAAGCAGAAAATCGCCATCAGGAGTGTTGAGGCGGTAAGTTTGCAGATCCGGCACCTGCACCTTGCGAAAAAACGAGGGGTAAATGGTCTGGCAATGGCCGCCGGGCAACCAGAAGGGAGCGGAATAAGCGGATTCTCTAATCAGTGGCATATATATTTCAACTTTGAGATGTTTACGCGTTTCTCTGTTAATTTGCTCTAATTCACCAAAACTGAAGCCAGCGCAAGAATTGCGGTCAATACGCCGGTCACAAGCAATCCGGCCCGGCGCAGATGCCGCAGCAAGGCGTCAATTTTAACGCCATCCCAATTCCCGGCAGGGCCAAGAACGGGCTTTTGCTTTACCTTTCCGGCATATACGGCGGGACCGCCCATAAAAGCGCCATGCAGCCAGGCCACGGCAGCCATGCTCCAGCCCGCGTTGGGGCTTTCCATTTTTTGCGCGTCCTGCCGCAAAATCTTCCAGCCCGGCCATGATACGCCACTGCCGCCAGAAGCAACACGCGGGTACATGCTCCAGTACAGAAACAGGGCTGACAAGCGTGCCGGAATATAGGCAAGCACATCGTCCAGCCGCGCCCCGGCCCTGCCGCGTAGCGTCCACGGCTCATGCATGTAGCCCCAGCGAGAATCGGCTGTGCTCACGCATTTATACAGCCACAAGGCCAATGGACCACCTGCAAGCAGCCAGAAAAACGGAGCCACAAAGGCATCCGTGAAGTTCTCGCTCAGGGTTTCAGCCAGCGTGCGGTAAAGGGATGTTTTATCCAGCCGGGAAACATCGCGGCTGACCAGCATGGATACGGCCCGACGCGCTTCCAGAAGCTCGGGGGACTCCACAGATTCCGCTCTGGCGCTCCCGGAAGGCTCTTGCGCAACTTGAGGCGCATCGCCCAAATTGCCAGAATTGTCAGGATTATCAGAATTCCCGGCTTCCGGTCCTGTCACAGCATCACCGGGTACAGCATCAATGGCGCGGCAGGCCTTGGCTCCTTCACGCAGCAGGCAGCCCAGCGCGAGTCCAGCAAAGCAAAGATATACGGCAATCAGGCAAAGGATGAAACAAGGCACTCCAGGTATATTCAGCGCAAAGCAAATAACCAGTGCTGTCACTGCCAGCGCTGCAAGCAGGGCCAGCGCTCCGGAAAGGCGCAAAAAACGCCGTGCCTCAAGCAGTGGTGCTTGCAGAAGAGTGAACACTCGGCCTTGCAGATTAACCGGATGCGGCCATGAGTGAGGATCGCCCAGCAGCAGGTCCAAAGCAACTGCGGCAACGGGCAACCAGAGATGGTTTACAGGAAGAAAGAAATCCATCGGTACCGCCGGGAAATCAGGAAATCAGGTCGAGCAGGCCGGTACCAGCCATGGCCTGATAAGCCACAACAGCAGCCGCTGATGAAAGATTGATGCTGCGCACGCTATCATGGATTGCAATGCGCACGCGGGCATCGGATTTTTCAAGCACGTTCTCCGGCAGGCCGCGCGTTTCCGGGCCGAATACCAGCGCGTCTTCACGCGTAAAAGCAAAGCGCTGCAAGGGTTCTCCACCCCGGCTGCTGGTCATGACCAGACGGTGGCCATCCCTGCCCTTGTCCAGATATTCGTCAAACGAGGGCCAGACCTTAAGGCGCACATGCGGCCAGTAATCAAGACCGGCCCGGCGCAGATAGCGGTCCTCAAGACTGAAACCAAGCGGTTCTACAAGATGCAGCGGCAGGCCGAAAGCTGCCGAAAGTCTGGCAACGTTTCCGGTATTGGGCGGAATTTCCGGTTCAAACAAAACTATTTGCACTTGATTAACCTTGATGATTCTTCAGCAAAAGGCGCAAATTACATACTGCTGCGCTCATGCAGTTCCTTGTGCAGAACCGCTTTCAGTTCCTCAAGGTCAATGGGTTTGGCGATGTGCCCGTTCATTCCGGCCTCAAGAGTGGCCTCACGGTCCTCGCGCATGGCGTTTGCTGTCATGGCGATAATGGGAATGGACTTCGCATCGTGCTTGTCGCTTGCGCGTATGCGTTCTGTAGCTTCCAGCCCGTCCATGACCGGCATGCGCACGTCCATGAAGATAAGATCGTAGTCCTTGCGTAAGTAAGCTTTAAGGCCTTCTTCGCCGTTTTCTGCAACATCAACATCAGCCTTCAGTTCTTCCAGAATGGCAAGGGCGATTTCCTGATTGATCTGGTTATCTTCCACCAGCAGGAACTTGCGCCCTGCATAGTCAACACCCGCCAGTTCATTACTTACGGAATCCACTGCGCCCGTGAGTTCTCCATCAAAACAATCCAGAATGACGAAAAACGAAAAAGTGCTGCCCTCACCGGCAATGCTCTCCATGCGGATACTGCCGCCCATAAGCTCCACCAGCGCACGGCAGATGGAAAGCCCAAGACCGGTGCCGCCAAACTGGCGCGAAGTAGATGCGTCCGCCTGTGAGAAGGGCTTGAACAAAGCCTGTTGCTGCTCTGCGCTTATACCAATGCCACTGTCGGTTACAGCGCAGTCCAGCCGCAGCTTGCCGCCCGGCAGGACTTCCGCCCGCATATCAAGCCCTACATAACCACTAAGGGTGAATTTGGAGGCATTGCCCATAAGATTCAGCAATACCTGCGAAATACGCAGGGCATCGCCCACAGCAAAAAGCGGCACAGAGGCATCAACGTTAATGCGCAATTCAAGGTTGTTATCGTTGGTGCGCGGCAGGATAAGCTCGCGAATATTATCCACCAGCTCATGCAGATTGAAGGGAGTATTCTCTATCTCCATCTTGCCTGACTCGATGCGCGAAAAATCCAGAATATCGTTGATGATACCAAGAAGGAGCGAGGCTGAGGACTGGATTTTTTTCAGGTACTCCAGTTGCGCAGGAGGCGGGTCGGCCTGAATTGCCAGCCGGGTCATGCCCAGCACGCCGTTCATCGGGGTGCGGATTTCGTGGCTCATGCGGGCCAGAAAATCACGCTGGGCCATATTGGCAGCCTCTGCCAGAGCCAGAGCGTTGCGCTGCGTTATATCCGTGGCAACTTCCATATGCAGCAGTCTGCCGTCAGGCCAGGTGACCAGACGGTCAGAGAGCATAAAATCCCGTCCGAGGCGTTCATTATGGAACTCCCAGTGCAGCGGTTCCATTAAAGGCACACCGTCCACATCAAAAAGCTGCTTCTGCGGGCAAAACTCGCACGGCTCTTTAAGCCCCTGCAAAACCTCGTAGCAGATTTTACCCTGCAAATCATTGCGCCCAAGCATCTCGTTCAAGTGACTGTTGGTATAGACAAGCTCCATTGTTGCCGGGTCGCACACATATACTGCGGCTTCCACGTTGCCCATAACAATTTGCAGAATGGAAATTGCCCGGTCGCTCTCAGCAGCGGCGCGTCCGATATCTTCCGCCATGTCGTTGATATTGTGGGCTACAAGGCCAAGCTCGCTGGAAAGTTCGGGAATGCGGTAATTTAAATCGCCGCGCATATTACGCACACCGCGGATTATATGGTCCACGTCGCGCACGGTACGTCTGGTTAGCAGCAGGATAACCGCTGCTGTAACGCCAAAGCAGAAGAGCATCACCAGAACGATGTTGCGTGAAATTTCGCCAAGCTGGGAAGTAATGTCTGTGGTAAGCTCGTTGGACCAGATATAGCCAATAACCTTGCCGCCGCGTTCAATGGGAATCATGGCATTCAGGATATCGCCACGCACCATGCTGCCGAACTTGACCTTGGGAATGTTGGCGCTCATGACGATACGGCCGGGGTGTTCCTGTGGGATAGATACACCAACCATATGCTGAAATTGCGAAGACGGGCCGTAGGTGATGATGGCATCCAGCTCGCGGCTGTAATAGCCGACCCCAAGCCCCGGGGAAGCACTACCTACCTCGTCCGTCACCGCCTGAAGCGCGGTATTGAGCAGATGGATTTTTTCCTCACGGCTCCACCCGGCTGCGTCATGCTCCTGGATTATGGCATCATACCCGCCATCTCCAAGGCGCACGTCCAGCACTCGGGCCAACGCAAAGAGCTTGTCACGCTTCTCATTCAGCAGCGTGTCCTCAGTGACGTTTTTGGCCAGATAGCCTGTAATGAAAAAGGGCACGTTCATACATAAAAACAGCAACAGCAGTACTTTATGCCTGAACGACAAAGACCTGAGTAATTTCATCAAAAATATAATAAGCCGGAAAAGCTGCACCCAGCCGGGCGCTCCGGTTTATCTCCGCTTGTAGTACGGGCAAGCCGGGATGACCTGCCCAATCGCCTTATACTATACTATCTTGATAAAGATGAAAAGGCATTGCTGCCCGGATGACAGCCCAACTGGAATATGGCTGATTTTTCAGAAAAACACTCCCTGGTCTGGCCTCCACAAGAAGCAGAGATAAAACTCGCCAGAACTCGCCATGAATGCATTATAAAAACGCGCAATCACTCCAGAAAAAAAAACGAACAATATCAAGGAGATTACAGAAGACAACTCCTAGAATACCGGCATCAGCGCCAAAGCGCCAAGCGGCGGCAGGGTGAGGGACAGATGTCCCTTTTCCCGGCACAGGCCGTGCGCGTTGATGTGGCCGGGGTTGCCGAGATTGCTTCCACCATAGTATTCGCTGTCAGTATTCAAAACCTCGCGCCAGACCGTATAGTGGGCGAACTGCTTGCAAGACACGCAGTATTCATAGCGCGGCACCGGCGTGAAGTTAAAAATCCAGAACAGCGGTGGGCAGCCCTCTGTCTGACGCATAAAGCTGATGACAGAAGCCTGATAATCGGAAAAATCGACCCAGCTAAATCCCTTCCAGTCCGTGTCATCAACGTGCATTGCCGGATTGCTGCGCAAAAGACAGTTCAGGTCGCGCACCAGATTACTGATGCCGTTATGCGCCGGAAAGTCCAGCAGGGGCCAGTCCAATTCCCTATCTTCTGCCCATTCGTTCCACTGCCCGAATTCGCCACCCATAAAGAGCATCTTTTTGCCGGAATGCGCCCACATGTAGGTGTAGAGCATTCGCAAATTTGCCTGCTGCTGCCACATGTCACCCGGCATCTTGGAAAGCAGCGATCTTTTGCCATGCACAACCTCGTCATGCGAAAGCGGCAGCACGAAATTCTCACTAAAAGCATAAAGCATGGAAAAGGTCAGGATATTATGGTTATACGCGCGATAGATGGGGTTTTGCGCCATATATTCCAGCGTGTCGTGCATCCAGCCCATATTCCACTTGAAGGTAAAGCCAAGCCCGCCGGTATAGACCGGACGCGAAACTCCGGGCCAGGCAGTTGATTCTTCCGCTAGGGTCATGGCACCGGGGAACTGGTCGTGTACCACAACGTTCAGCTGGCGCAAAAGCTCGATGGCAGGCAGATTCTCCTTGCCGCCAAACTCGTTGGGCAACCATTGCCCGTCTTCGCGCGAGTAGTCCAGATAGAGCATGGAGGCCACCGCATCAATACGCAGGCCGTCAAAATGAAACTCCTTGAGCCAGTAAAGCGCGTTGGCCAGCAGAAAGTTGCGTACCTCGTTGCGGCCGTAGTTGAAGATGTAGGTGCCCCAGTCCGGGTGTTCGCCAAGGCGCGGGTCCATATGCTCATAAAGAGCGGTTCCGTCAAAGCGGCCCAGTCCCCATTCGTCCTTGGGAAAATGCGCCGGAACCCAGTCCAGAATCACCCCGATTCCGGCCTGATGGCAGCGATTGATGAAATTTTTAAGTTGTTCCGGAGTGCCAAAACGCGAGGTGGGCGCAAAATAATGCCCGGTCTGGTAGCCCCATGATAAATCCAGCGGGTGTTCAGCCAGCGGCATGAATTCGATATGTGTAAAGCCAAGCTCCTTAACGTAGGGAATAAGCTGTTCAGCCAGTTCGTCATAGGTCAAGAAGCCGTTACCGCCATCGTGCTTTCTGCGCCATGATCCGGCGTGCACTTCATAAACACTCAGCGGCTTGCGCAGGATATCGCCATTTTTACGCTCTTCCAGCCAGTCGCTGTCATT
>JAJDJF010000041.1 GCA_030267065.1 Desulfovibrio sp. OttesenSCG-928-C06
GCAGTGATGTCGCCAGCGCCGAACACGCCGGGCACGGCGGTTTTCATGAAGCCGTCCGCGGTAATGCAGCCGGTCTTGTCAGTAATGCCGAGGTTGTCGAAGAACTTGGAGGTAGCCTCAAAGCCGATGTACTCGAACACACCGTCACAGGTAACGTAACGCTCGGTCTGATCTTCCTTGGTACCCTTGAAGCGCACGCCGGTGAGGCAATCTTCGCCGGTAAACTCCAGCACTTCCTGCCAGGTGTAGATATCCACGTTGTCTCTGGCGCGCAGCTGGTCGCAAGCTTTGGGGTCGGCAGTAAGGTCAAGCATGGTCACGATGGTAACCTTGGTGCAGATATCAGAGAGGAAGAGCGACTCTTCCACCGCAGCGTTACCGCCGCCGATAACCACAACTTCCTTGCCGCGGTACTGCGGTCCGTCGCAGATAGCGCACCAGCTGATGCCGCCGCCGGCCCAGTTGTCTTCGCCAGGCACGCCAAGGCGGCGCGGGGTGGTGCCGGTAGCAAGAATAACGGCACGGGTTTTGTAAACCGTGTTGTCTTCCTCACAGGTAACAGCCTTGAACTCGCCTTCATCGGTGATTCCGGTAACGGTCTTGTAATCGAACTCCACGCCCAGTTCCTGGGTATGCTCGAACATCTTGATGCCGAGCTCGGCGCCGCTGAGTTTGCCGGTGCCGGTGTAGTTCTCCACCTCGTTGGTATTAATCATCTGCCCGCCGGGCGAAAGCCGGTCAAGCATCAGGGTTTTCATGTTTGCACGCACGGCATATATGGCCGCAGTCATCCCGGCCGGGCCCGCGCCCACAATCAGTACGTCATAAGTATTTTCCACTGTAGTCTCCTTGCTGCGCATTACATTCCTGGCGTGAAGCTCTTTGTGGCGTTCCCGTCAATGGCTGGCAGGCCTGCTTTAAACAGCCATTGCGAACGCGGCCTTGTCTCACGCCGCTGGCGTCAGCCCGGAAAACCCGGCAAACGCCTGAAATTTTGCTAAATGTACCTGTGGCATCGTATCGGCGCGGGAGTTTTAACCCCCGCGCCGGTCCATATACTAGTTTTAAACAGTCAGCTCAATGCCGGTGTCGTACTTGTATTCGTCAATGATGACGGACACTTTGAACTTGCCGGAGATGTTCTCGAAGCTGACCGGGAATTCCACGGAGCGCTCGTCAGCGTCCAGGAAGGTGCCTACGCACATGGCCAGGAAGGGGCGCTTGGTAGTGGGCACAAAGTAGGAGTGGGTCTTGTCGCCTTCAAGCAGCAGCATGACCAGCTGGCCTTTTTCAAAGGAGCCGCGCAGCACGAGGCGGTCGGCTTCCTGAGCCAGTTTCAGCTTGTACTGCGCAGGCACATCGCCGCCCTGCTCCAGTTCGGGAATGGTTTCAAACTCTTCGGTCACGCCGAGGGTGCCGAGCAGTTCGCCCTTGCCAAAGCTGAGCACATCTTCCTTGCAGTACATCTGGAGCTTTTCAGCCCGGTAGTAGTTGGCCGGAATGTGCATTTCGTACATGATCTTGTCGTCCTTGATCTCCACGGTGACGGAGTTCAGGTCAACATGCTCGCCGTCCTTGGTCTTGGCGGAGGTAGCCGGGCTGTTAACGGCCTCGCCGTTCACAAAGCCGGTACCGCCGGAATGCACCATGTAGTGGCCTTCGCCGTAGTATTCCACGTTGCAGATGTAGGTGGAGAAGAAGTCCTGGCCGCGTTCTTTGCCGAACTGCCAGACCTGCTCGATTTCCATCTTGTCGGTGTCGATGCGCCAGCGCACACCGCGCGAGAAGTTGTCCTTGGCCGGAACATATTTGTCCTTGACCTTGGCGCGCCAGTGGCCGTTATCAAAGCACATGATGTCGCCATCGGGCAGCACCACAGCGGCGTGCTGCTCATACTGCCAGTCAAACTTGCTCAGGTCGCCAACCGGCTTGAAGAAGTACTTCTTGACGATATCTTCTGGCCAGCCTTCGGGATCGCCGATAACCCAGTTCAGGTCACCGCTATCGTAATTGATGTTGATAATGGCGTCCTGATGGCGTCCGGAGAAGGTCAGGCTGTTGGTCTTCTTGTCGTACCAGACAGAGTTGTTGTGGAACCAGTCGTGAGCGTCCTGGCTGCCGGAGCCGCCAACGTCCTGCGGCAGGCACTTCTGGTAGTCCCAGCTCTTGATGATCTGGCCGGTTTTGCGGTCAACCAGCACGCACATATCTTCAACAGTGCCGCGCGGCGGATCCTGGGTCAGGATAAGCAGGTTGCCGTCTTCCATTTCGAACTGGTCGTGGTGGTAGCCGCCGGGAACGCGGTATTCCTTGTAGATTTTGCCGATCATGCCCATTTCGAAGATACCGGTGGTGTGGTAGGGCGGCATCAGCAGACGGTGGGTGCCGATGAGGATACGGCCGTTCTTTACGCGCTTCAGGTCGAAGGCGAAGTTAAGGGTGCCGTACCAGCGCACATCGCCCTTGTAGTCATAAGCAGCGGTGCTGCCCGGCGAAGTGGGGCTTACAAAAATGACGTTGCCTTCCAGATATTCCGGAGTGGTGTCGATTTTGGTAGGCATGTGCACAGAATCGGGGGCCTTTTCGGTCTGGATGGTCAGTGTCTTGGTCTGGCCGCTGCCCAGGGTGATTTCCACCTGGTTGGCATAGTCGGCATACAAGCCGTAAATCGGCAGGTAGTGCTCACGGCCCTTGGGGAACGTGAAGCTCATGTCACCGGCTTTTTCCTTGCCCTTTACCAGCACGGTGGCTTCGGTATCCGCATCGGTCTTGAAGTAGACCAGAGCGGTAAGGGGGGCGATGATGTACGGGTTCAGCTTTACATAGGGATTGTCAAAGCTGAAGCTGCCGGCTTTGATTTCGTTAAGCATTTTCTCTTCGGCAGCGAACTGCTCGTCGATGATATGCGTGAGTTTTTTCAGTTCAACGCTCATGATAAACCTCCTGTCATAAAAGACTTTGTGGTTGAAAAATTCGCGGGCTGTGATGCTCTTTTCGCTCTGAAAACGTCTGTTTATAACCCATTGCGCCAGCAACGGCCAATTTAAAAGTACAAATTAACAAAGCGAAATTTGCACCCCCCCTAATAGACAATATTCATGACCGGAACGCCGATGACCGTGAACATCAAAATGGTCATGAGCACAATGGCCAGGCCGTATTTGAAGACATCGCCGCCATCTATCCAGTCCTTGTTGCCGTAAAGCATGGCCGCGTAAGGCGATGCTGCGGGGGTCAGGATTGCGATATGCATGGCAAAAATGATCATGGTTGTGATGGCTTCCGGGTTACCTCCGGCTTCCTGCGAGAACAGCGTAACAACAGGCATGAGCAGCACGCCCATGACGCCGTTGTTGGCAAGCTGGGTAATAACCACGCCAAACACAATCAGGATAACAACAAAACCGATCAGCGAATGCCCGCCCAGCAGCGGATCAAGGCTGAGCTTGAGGAATTCGGTAATGCCGGTGCTCTTGTTTGCCATTGCCCCGGATATTGCCATGGCCATGCAGACCAGAAAATATACGTCCCAGACCACATACTTTGAGGCCACTTCCTTGAATTCCATGACCGGCTTGTCGCCAATCTTGAAAAGAGACAGGCCCACAACGAACATAAGCACCATGCCGAGCGCGCCAAACTGCGCAAGGAACGATACAATCCAGATGCTCTTGGGAAGGGAGCTGGGCAGAATAACCATCAACAGATAGCCAAACAGGGCCGAGAACATGATCTTCTGGCGCAAATCCATGGGCGGCAGCTTGTCGCGCATAAAACGCTCAATGCTGATGTCCTTGATTTTGGACATATCCGGACGGAAGATAAACTTCATCATCAGCGAGTACAGGATAGTGCCGACGGTGCTCATGATAAAGCCGTAGAGCATGTACTGCGGAAAATCCACCTGAAAGCCGGAGGTCTTTTCAAAAGCGCCCAGAATCATCAGGGCCGAGCCGACAAAAGGCTTGGCAGCCTGCCCGGAAATAGCCCCGAACAGCACGCCGATAACCATCAGCGAGGTGTACTTTTCGCCTTTCTTGTAACCTACGTCAGTAAGCACGCTGTAAAGCACGGCCCACATGAACAGCAGCGCGGCGGTGGTCGAAGCCAGAGCCGAAAGCGCATAGGTAGTGAAGATAAACACAAAGCTGAACATCACCGGCTTGCCGTTGATGACCTTGCGGGTGAGGAACCAGCGGCTGATGTAGCGGGTAACCCCGGCGTGCTGGATGCCGCCAAAAAGAATCATCGCAAAAAGCAGCAGGTTCGGCACGGTATCGCCGAAAGACATGTGCAGAATCTGTCTGGCCGGGGCGTAACCGCTGATCATCAGGGCAACAATGCCGAGCAGACTGGGCCAGAGCACGCTGACAAACGACCAGAGAAAAAGCATGCCTATGAAAATGCCCAGCACTTTCATGCCCATAGGGGTAATCGGTCCAATGGGCGGCAGCATTCCGAACCCGAAGGTAATCAGAATACCGATAGCCGAAGCCGTGTAATACCAGACGCTTTTGCCAACATTACCGGCTGCGTTTTGAGTAGTGGAAGACATCAGTTAGCGCTCCTTGACAAACTGGTTGGAGTGGGAACTCTTTTTCATAAACACCCTTAGTAATAATTCAGTTTTCCGGTTACAGACGGCAGCATTTTATCCAGAGGAAGTGTGGAGCGCATGCAGTAATGAAAAGTTGAACAATCCTGCTTATATTTTTAATGCGCACCAGATTCAGTTTTCCTCACCCGGTAACCGCCGCTACATCACAAGGGGTCCGGACCATTGAGCAATGCGGAATATCCGGAGCAGCCCGAAAGTAAAATCCGCTTCAACTCACTTGTGAAATAAAGAACGGAGCGCTCATATTATACGGAAATGCATTTTGTACAATATCCATCCAGATAATTATACTTAACTACTCTTAAGAAAAACTTAACAAGCAAATAAATCACCGCTTTTTCAAGATGATGAAAGAAGCCAGATAAATGCCGCCAGACCTATTTGCCCTTGCCCTACGTCCAACCGGGTTGAATAACGCAAACTGCCGCCAGCCAAATCCATTTCGAATTCGACTGACGGCAGTGACAGACAATATTTCTAGCTAAAATTACTTACAAAACAGCCAATCGGCTAAAACATGGAGGGAGCAGTCACAACTTCTGCGGCTAAAAGGATTTATCCTCTCCAGTAACAGGCCGGGGCGCAAAGCCTTCCACCCCCTCGATGAAATTATCAAGTTTTTCCGGCAGTTCCGGAGTGTCCGGATAAACAAGATAATAGTTGGCAGCCGGGTTTCCTTCCTTAATCCTGATCTCGTGAAATTTACCGCTTGCAAGCTCTTTCTGAATGATAAACCGCCCCACAAAAGCGGCGGAAAGCATCTTGGGCATGAACTGCCGGGTAACGTCAGAGCTGATGTTCTTGATCAGGATGTTCGGTTCCACCTGATGTTTTTCAAGAAACTCGCGTATTGTGTTCAGGGCTCCAGTACCTTCCTGCTGCAACATCAGCGGAATACGGTCAAGCTCTTTTACCGAGATGGAATCTATACTACCGAGCTTGCCGTCTTTGGCGGTAATCAGCGCGAGTTCCTCGTCGAACATGCGCTTGTATTTGCATTTTATACCAGCCGGAGGCTTGCCGATGATCATGATAGCATCCACCTGCTGCTGGGCGAGTTTTTCCAGCAGCACATCCTTGGTGCCCATTTCCATCTTCACAACCATTTTTGGAAATCTGGAGCGAACATGGGCTATCAGATCAGGCACAAAATATATTCCGGCGATATGGTAAAAGCCAAAGCGAACTTCCATCTCTTCCGTGCTGGCCGCACTTTCCAGATAGCGTTCAAGATCTTCAAGCTGGCTGAAAATAGGCTCAATCTTCTCGTAAAGCTCGCGCCCTCGCTCGGTAAGAACAAGTTCGCCGTGCCCGCGCTCAAAAACAGTAAAGCCCAGCCAGTTCTCCAGCTTTTTGATCTGCATGGTGACTGCCGGGGTGGAAACGTATAGCGCCCGGGCTGCCTCGGTCATTCGCCGGTAACGCGCAGCCAGATAAAAAACGCTGAGTTGGTTCAAATTCATTCGCATATATTTTTCCCAGCCGAAAATCGCCATAATATTTACGGACGCGGCAAGGTAACAGATCAGCGTTCCATAAAAACAGCTTCAATACAAAGGTGCATTCTACCTCTCCGGCGCTGATTCAAGACATCCGGCAACAGGCTGATGGCAAAAAATCCATATCAATCACGGAACTGCGGTACTACACGAAACTGCGAAACTACGGGGCTGGTCTGTTTATCCAGCAGTGCCGCCGCTTTTTTGCAGGGAGTGAAAGCACCTGACTGGCTCCATACCTACATCAAGCGCTCCCGCCCTACAAGCCCCGAACTTGCGGCGCGGCAAGCCTTGCGTGCAGGACGTGGAATAAAAAAAGCCCGTCTTTACAAGAAAGACGGGCTTTGCGGTTACGCAAAAGCAGGAAAGATATGTCCTGCAAAATATCTCACTGGACCGGGCAAGAAATCTAGTTGGACGAATCGTACAGAGCGGCCATTTCTTTGGGGTTGAACAGGCCGGTTCTCTGGCCGACAATCTTGCCGCCCTTGATGATCATGGTCGTCGGGGGACGCTCGGCGCCAACTTTCTGGGCCACTTCGGTTTCTTCTTCGATATCTACATTGAAAAAGGCCAGATTGGGACGCTGGGCAGAGAACTTCTCCAGCACTTTTTCCATATTTTTACAATGCGGGCAGAGCTTTTTGAAAAAAATCAGCACGCCGGCTTCGGTAGCGCCGATTTTCTCGTCAAAGTCCGCGCCTGTCAGTTGGGTGAACATACATGCCTCCACTTTGGCTTGGTTGGTAAACAATCTTTCTGTTAATATTATACATCATTACTTGATGTAAAGTATGCCTTGTGTGACGGTCCACCATGCCCGCTCAAGTGCGGCACACGGCGTTCAAAAAAACGGGCATAAAAGCAAGTTGCTAAGTAATACAAATGCTATTTCCTGTATGTCTGCTGCACGACACCAGCGCAAAAAAAAATCAGATTAGAACCTACCGCCTGCCGGAAAGCGAACGCTCCCGGTTGAGCCGGAAAGCCTCCACCTGTTGCGGAAACTTGCCGCGCACATAGCGCCAGGCCAGCACGCTGGAAAAAAACAGGGAAAAGATAATCACAAAAAATGCGCAAAGCAGAAAATAAACCCAGTAGACGTCAACACTGTCGCTAAGGTCCAGAATGGAAATGCCAGCCACCATCAACAGCAGACACGCGATACGGCACAACCCGAACATGGGGGTAATGGATGACGGCTGCCAGTGTTTGCGGGCTGCCGCAGGCTCAATGCTTGCGAGAATCCTGTTGGCATAGTTGAACGCGGAAAGTAAAAAACCGCCAAGCCACAGACCAAGTGCCAACAGAATATACATGCCGCCTTCTTCAGGATAAAACTTTTGTTGAAAAGTGCCTACCTAACCATCTATGGTAACAGCGCGGCTCAGGACCGGTCAAGACTGGCCTATGGTGATAGTTCAATCCAGAACAAGCCTTGTTGCATGTATAAGCCAGCGCCACCGCCCATTGATGATGGTGCAATTTGATGCTTCAGCCTGCCTGATGCAGCCTGCGCAGGCAAACAGCCATACGCCATAACCCTGCTGTCTTTCTCTTACAACCATGCGCTTTGAGTGCCGAGTAAAACCAAAAGCAACCAGATATGTCCGATAAAAAAACAGTCAGTTACCTTATCCCTTCCAGTTACGGCGAAGCGGAATTTGAGGAAAAGCGTTCCCGTTTCATCGGGCGGGTCTGGCCTGTTGAGGAAGAAGCCGAAGCGCTGGCACGAATAGGCGAAATGCGCTCAAAGCATTATGACGCAACGCACAATGTTTACGCCTACATCATTCGCAACAGGCAAACCAGATACAGCGATGACGGCGAACCGCAGGGCACTTCCGGCCTGCCCACTCTCAACGTGTTCCAGAGCGAGGGCGTATTCAATGTTTGCTGCGTGATTACCAGATATTACGGCGGCATCCTGCTGGGCGCAGGCGGTCTGGTGCGCGCTTATTCCAAAGCGGCCAAACTGGCTCTGGATGCAGCCGGTAAAAGCATTGTGCGGAAGTGGGACATCATCCTGCTACCATCGCCCTACTCCATGTTTGAGCGCTTCCGGCTACTGGTGCAGGACCACGGAGGCATTATTGAATCCAGCGAATTTGCCGCCGATGTGCTGCTGCAAATCCTGATGCCGGTTGAAAACAGCGCTGTTTTTTTGCGCAAGGTGACTGACATCAGCTCTGCCACGGTAGAAGCCGAAATTATCGAAACAGTGTTCAGGGCAGTTCCGTCTTAGGGGTGGGAGACTGCCTGGGGCTGATATTTGCGCCACATGCATCACTTTACACTGCCATTCAGCCCGCCAATCATGAAGATTGAGTGAAGCGTGGCTTTGGTGTACGCTACGCGTTGCGAACATAAAAATCAGACGGAACAGTTCCAGAATGGCATACGGTAAGGAAAAAGAACGCGGCCCGGCCAGAGCGCGCGCCACAAAAAGCCTGCAGGACGCGCTAAAGGCTTTCTTTTCGCGTCACAAGGGGCGTGGCAACTATCATCTTGCGCATCTTTGGGAAAGCTGGCCCATTGTTATGGGCGACAACCTTTGCGCTGTAGCGCTGCCGCTGGGAGTGCAGGATCGCACCCTGATTATCGGCACGGAAGACAGTATGCTCATGCACGAGCTTACCTTCATGATTCCGGAAATCCTGAACCGGGCCAACGCTTTTATGGATGAGCAGTATTTTGCCAAGGTACGCCTTGAGCTACTGCGAGATCGCGTCCCGCTCTACCCGCCGCAAGACCGCGCCGCTACGGGCGGTAGTCTGGCAAAGCCTCAGCCCGAACATCGCGTAAAGCCGGAAAATCTGGGCGCTGCCATGGACAAGCTTGACCCAAACTCCCCTGTCGGACGGGCGTACCGCAGCTATGTGCGCTCGTTTGAAGACTAGTCCGTACCGACTTCAGACAATCATTTAAAGCGAAGTATGCAGGGGGAAAACAGACTTCCGCTCTTCATGAACGCCATGCAACTACCAGCCCTTTTAACCCCATCCCGCCAGCAGTCATCCTGAACGTCATGCCGCTACCAGTCTGCAAGCAGCAAGGTGTGTTTGGAAAAGGAGTGCTCCTCGCCGCTCGGCAGAGTACAGTTGATGCTCCAGGTCAGAACGCATTCGGCATCAAGCGAAAACGGCGGCCGCAGCAAGTCCAGCGGCCGGAACTGGCCCAGCAGGATATCCCGGTTCAGCTCATCTTCAGGGGTGATGGAGTTGGTGATCAGGATGTACTTGTACTTGCCCTTCACCGCTTCCAGAAATTCACTGATTTCCGCATCAGGCCAATGCTGTAGCACATCCTTGGCAATGAGCAGGTCTGCGGAGCGCATCAGGCGCCGGTCCTGCGGTGAAGTCAAAAAACGCACGTTGTCAGAGGCGTAGTGCTTCCGGTTCGCGTCCAGAACATCCGGGACAACGTCATACCCGGTATACTCCGCTCCCCACCAGAAAATATAGCGGGAGGACTGCCAGTCACCGCAACCAAAATCCACCACAGAGCTGATTTGCCGCTCCGAGATAAAACGCTCGAGAAAATAACGGTACTCAAGCGTTGTTTGCGGCATGGAACCAAGACCGGAACCAAAATCCCAGGCATTGTGCTCGTAAATAAAAGAAAAGACCTTACGCATCATGGCGTGCGCCCCGCTGTTTTTTTGCATAATATTCTGCCCGGCCTTGACCGGAGTCCAAGCCAGCTTGCCCATCAGGTTGTACCTGCCGTAGCAGGATATAACCGGGGCTACGGCCCGGTTTACCGCGCGGCTGCATTTGCCCGGCCCTGATAAGACGGCCCCGGCGTGTGGTAAAAGCATACTCCGGGTGGAGTGTCTAGCCGTTGACAATCAGCTCGCGTGCCAGCGCCCGCCCCTGCTCGCCGCCACCAGCCATGCGGCAAATCTCGTCTGCCACGGCTGCGCCTTCCAGGCGGAAGCAGCGCGTATAGGTTTCGCCATCCAGCACTTCTTTCTGCACAAAAAAGTGGCGACCGGCATTGGCGGCCAGATTGGGCCAGTGCGTAATCAGCAGCATCTGGCGGCTGCTGCCCAGTTCGCGCAGCTTGTCGGCCACCTTGTTCAGGGTGATGCCGCCAACTCCGGCGTCCACCTCGTCAAAAATCAGCGTTGGCGCTTCGGACATGCGTCTGGCAATGATGCTGACAAGTGCCAGCAAAAAGCGCGAAAGCTCGCCGCCTGAGGCGATTTTATCCAGCGGCTGGGCCTGTTGCCCGGGGTTAGGCTTCCAGAAAATCTGGGCTTTTTCCTCCATGCAGTCGGCGCGGCCGGGGTGCAGTTCGCGCCCGCTGAACACAAACTCGACCTGCACCTGCTCGGAAAATCCAAGGCCGCGCAGTTCGGCCTCAAGCATTTCCCGGAGCTGGGCGGCTGCGGCCCGGCGGGCCGGGTTCAGTTCAGCCAGCAGCGCGGACAGCCCGGAACAAAGGGCATCTTCTTCCCGCCCCAGTTGCTTGAGATCCAGAGCGCATGAATCGAGAAATTCGATATTCTCAGCCACTTCGTTGCGCAGAGCCATAATTTCCGGCAAAGAGCGGCGCAGCTTGCGCTTGAGTTGCGAGATGGCGAACAGGCGCGACTCAATGGCCTCGGCATCATAATCAAAGCGTTTGCGCCCTCCCCCCCTTGCGCAGGCGCGAGGCCAAATCCGCCAGATTTGGGTACATTTCCTTAATATTTTGCAGATCGTCAGTCAGTGATTCGTCCATTGCCGCCAGCTGTTTGACCGCGCGCTCCAGCAGGGCCAGACTGTCGAGAATGCCCTGGGTGTCGCTATCGCCATGCAGAGCCAGCAGTGCCTGCTCAACGGAATCGTTTACCGTATCAGCCTCGCGCAGTTCCTGACGCTGGCGTTCGAGCTCGTCTTCCTCGCCGTCTTTCGGGTTTACCTTGTCGATTTCCTGTCGCTGAAACTCCAGCACGTCGCGTTTTTCTTCCAGTGCCCTGAAGCGTTGTTCAAGTTCTTCGCGGCGGCGGCTCAGTTCGCCAAGGGTACGCATCAGCTCATCGCGGCGCTGCAAAAGATCCGGGCGGGACATGAAGTCATCCAGAATCTTGCCCTGAAAGGCCGGTTGCAGCAGCTTTTGCTGACCATGCTGGCTGGTGTGCAGAATAAGGGAGGGTTTGAGCTCGCGCACGCTTTCCTGCGAGCTAAGGCGATCATTGATAAACAGGCGGCTGCGCCCTGTTTCGGCTGCCAGTTCGCGGCGTATGAGCAGTTCTTCGCCACCCGGCAGCACAAAAACAGCCTCGGCTGTGGCTTTCTCTTTGCCCGGACGTACCAGATCTGCTTCCAGCCGGTCACCGGTAAGAAAGTTGAGAGCTTTAAGGATAAAGCTTTTACCTGCGCCGGTCTCGCCGGAAAGAACGTTCACGCCCGGCCCGAACTCCAGCTCCATGTCTTCAATCAGGGCCAAATCCTGAATTCGCAGATACTCTATCATGATATCCCGGTTCCATAACTGGTTAAAGCCGCCGCCAGCCACGCCCCAAAAACAGGCGCACGGCGGGGCAGCCGCAGCATCGTAAAAATTATTCAGGACAACCGAGTGGACCGCAAAAACCGCCGGAACGCGGCCCTGCTATACCTTGAGCAGTTCCCTGACTACCCGGATAATATACTCCGAAGCCGGAGCCTCCGCAAGCAGGCGGAAAAAATCAGCCTCTCTTCCGGCCCCTGCGGCCTTGCCTGCGGCTTCCACCAGTTCGCAGAGCGGTTCTTCAAGCTTGAGACAGCGTAAGCCGCCAAGCCCGTAGCTGGCTTGCAATTGCCAGTTTTGCTGATCATACAGCGAAAGGTAGGCCAGAAAGCCCATGTCCATACTTTCGTAACCGGGCAGGCGTGAGCAGACACGGTGCAAAAGCTCCATAAGCTCCGAGTTGTCAACATTGACTTCCATCCCGACTTCAGATTCTGTCTGGGCCAGAAACAGACACTCCAGCGCCGTCTGCGGCATAAAGCCGCGCATGATGCGCATCTGGAAGCCGGGCTGGGCCAGATACCCGCAGCCTGTCAAAACCTCTGCCCAGTCCAGATAAAAAGCATACAGGCGCTTTCCTGCGTCCGCCTCTTCCGTTTTAACGGCAGCGGCAAAGCGGGCAAAACCGGAAACAGGCGCATCTGAAGCATCCGGTTTCGCAGTGGCACCTGTTTCATCCGCAGCAAGCGCACCGGCCTGCCTCTGGCAAAATACGAAGGCCAGCTCTGGCTCACCAGTCAGCAAAGCAAAGGAGGATGCAGCCAGATTGCATTCCACAGACTGCGCATGCATTCCGGTACGAGCCAGTTCCCGACAGAACTCCAGCCCCTGTTCCTTGTAAAGCGCGGCCAGTTCTGCCCGGTATAGGGGCGATTCCGGCATGGCGGCCTCAGCCAGCAAAACAAGTATTCCGGCAGCGCTCTCCGCGTCTTCCGCATGCTCTCCCATACGCTTCAAAAGCCACGGGGTGTTGAGCTTATGTGATCCGTGCCGGGCCAGTTGCAGCAGGGTGAGGTAAAAAGCCCCTTCCGCAGCCGCGCCGGTAGCGCGTGCCCCCGGCCGGGAGCTTAATTCTGCCGCCATATCCAGAGTTTCCTGCGCGCGGTGTGCCGGCAAATGCTCGGCCAGTACCCGTGCCCTGGCGTTACGGGCAATTTTTTCTGCCACCTTGTCGTGCTTGACGTAAAAAACGCACTTGTCCAGCAGGTCAAGGCTGTTTTCGTACAGCACCACTTCGCGTTCCGGCGTGAAGCAAACATCCTGATCCTCACCGATATTCTGGCTCAGCACCAGAGAACCGCAGGAAGCGCCTTCAAAAAGGCGAAAATTCACCTCGCGCGAGATTGATTCGTTGGGAATGATGCGGCTGTCTGCAAACAGCTTCATCATGCTGGAAAAATCCAGCCGTCCTTCCGGGCGGTGCAGTGGAAAACGCTTGCCGAGCAGTTCCAGCATGGCCTGACGCATAGGGCGGTGCTTGTCCACCACCCCGCAAAAGCTAAGAGCATGGCTGCGCACGGCGTGATCCCGCCACTGGTAATCATAACCGTTATGCCGCAGTCTGCGAGCATTGACGCGT
>JAJDJF010000042.1 GCA_030267065.1 Desulfovibrio sp. OttesenSCG-928-C06
GCGCGCACGGCTTCCGGCTCCGGGCGTCCGCTGATTGCTCCCAGACCGCTTGGAATATCAAGCGAGAACACAAAAGTCCCCTGCTCGCGCAAGGTGTTAATCTGGCGAATCAGGGTCGCAACGCCGGGGCGCAGTGGAGCCTTGAAGCCCGCGCCAAGCACTGCGTCAATTATGACGTCAGGCAGTACTCCGGGTTGAGTGCCTAGTAGTGTATCCTGCAAGCCCGCGCGGCTGGACGCGTCTTTCATGTCCTTGCCAGTCCCGGCTGTACTACGGGAGCATTCAATTGCATCAGCGGAAACGGACGCAGGCGCCTTGCCGAATTCCCACTTGCGGGGCAGGCAGGGCAGGCCGTTTTTCATGCTCAAACGCTGCACCCTTACGCCTGCCAGCACCGCCATGCGCAGGTGCTTGCGGCAGATGCCGCGATAGCTGCCCGGGCTTGGCAGGGTAAGCAGAAGTACCCGGCAGCCGAGGTTGTGCAGGTGACGGGCCAGACTTATTCCATCGCCGCCGTTGTTGCCGCCCCCGGCAATGACCGCAACTGAAAGCTCCGGCCCCGGCTGGCAGTAACGCTTAAGCACATGCATGGCCTCGCGCGCCGCGTTTTCCATGAGCAGGAAGGTTGGCACGCCGTAAGCTTCGGCTGATTTTGCATCCCAGACGGCAATATCCTGAGGGGAGGCCAAAGGAGAGAACAGGAGATTGTTGCGCATAAAAATCCGCTTACCGTTTACCGTGTAAGAATTACAACTGCCGCCGCTGTGTCGCGCCCGTGCGTAAGGGTTAGCAGGCTGCGGCCCGCGCCAAGTTCGCGCATACGCTCCAGCGCGCCGTTGATGAAGTTCATTTCCGGCTGCCCTCCGGGGAGGTTCGAGACATAAAGATCCTGAAAGCCAATCCGTTCGGTAAAGCCGGTTCCAAGCGCCTTGACGGCCGCTTCCTTGGCAGCAAAGCGCGCCGCCATGAAGCTGACCGGATTTTCTGGCATCTTTTCCTGCTCCAGCGGGTGCAGGATTTTTGCCGCAAACCTCATCCCAAAGCGCTCCCATGAGGCTGCGATGCGTGGTATCTCAACAAGATCAAGGCCAAGTCCGATTATCATATATGCTCACACGCGGATTGTGGTTTGTTTTCAGGTTTGTAATACGCGGTTTGATCGTTTGGACGCGTTTTTATGGATAAACGCCGAAGCGGCACAATAATTTCCTGTACTGAACAGAAAACTTTCAACCGCCGGGCGGGTTTTGTCAATTCCCAAGAAGGTGGCGGTGGTTGTTTTCGCTGTGGTTTGTGCGCGCATGATTTTATGCATCAAACAAGATATTGCGCTGGCAAAGAGTATTGCCGGGAGTGGACAAGGCCCTGTTTGCGTATTAGAAGCTGTTTTTGGATATCAGTAATAATCGTAACGTAATCAGGTGAACGATGAAAATATGCATTATTGGCACCGGCTATGTTGGTCTGGTCAGCGCGGCCTGTTTTTCCGAAATGGGCAACGATGTGGTTTGCGTGGATAACAACCCGGCGCTGGTTGATAAACTCAACGGCGGCAGCATCCATATATTTGAGCCGGGTCTTGAGACTCTGGTAGACCATAACCGCAAGGACGGACGACTGCGTTTTACCACCAGCCTTGCGGAAGGGCTGGACGGCGCGCGCGCGGCCTTTATCTGCGTGGGCACCCCCTCGCGCGACGATGGCTCGTGCGATCTCGGCTACGTTCGCGCTGTGGCCGGTGAAATCGGGCGCGCCATGCAGGAACCGCTGGTAATCGTGGATAAATCCACCGTTCCGGTCGGCACGGCTGATATGGTCAGGGAAATCGTAAGCAAAGAGCTTGCGGCGCGCGGAGTGGATATTGAGTTCCATGTCGCGTCCAACCCCGAATTCCTGAAAGAAGGCGACGCAGTTAACGACTTTATGAAGCCAGACCGCGTTATCGTTGGTACTGATTCCGCATATGCTGCGGAGCTGCTCAAGGAGCTTTACTCGCCCTTTGCCCGCAGCCGCGACAAGTTCATCTCCATGGGCGTGCGCAGCGCTGAAATGACCAAGTACGCCGCCAACTGCATGCTGGCCACAAAAATTTCTTTCATCAACGAAATCGCCAATATCTGTGAGCAGGTAGGGGCAGATGTGGGCGATGTGCGCACCGGCATCGGGGCCGATCATCGCATTGGCTATCATTTTATCTATCCGGGCATGGGTTACGGCGGCTCCTGCTTCCCCAAAGACGTCAAGGCGCTTATCCGCACCGCGCACGAGCATGATTTTGTCCCCCAGTTGCTGGAGGCCGTTGATGACGTCAATAACAACCAGAAGCTGCTGATGGCCCGGCGCATTGCCGGATATTTCGAGCCGCAGGGCGGGGTTAAGGGCAAAACGCTTGCATTGTGGGGACTGGCCTTCAAGGCCAACACCGATGATTTGCGCGAGTCCGCGCCGCTGGCCATTGCTCGCGAGCTTGCAGGGCAAGGCATGAATATACGGATTTACGATCCGGTTGCTGCCGAGCGCGGCAGGCACGAGCTTGCCGGTACTCCACAGGCAACCCTTGTGGACAGCCAGTACGCCGCTCTTGAAGGCGCGGACGCCCTGCTGGTGGCAACCGAGTGGAACCAGTTCCGCACTCCGGATTTTGAGCGCATCAAAAAGACTCTCAGTGCTCCGATAATTTTTGACGGGCGCAATCTTTACAACGCCGCTACATTGGCCCGGCTGGGATTTGCGTATTTCAGCATCGGGCGCAAGGCGATTACACTGTAAGTTTTAGTTATTCCGCCTTTTACGGAACCCTCATGAAGCGGCAACCTGCGCAGGTAACCGCTTCATGAGGGTTTTGTTGTATCTGGCTACCCTGCTAAAAGTTAGCCCGATCCGAAAAGCGCAAACTGTAACCCCATACCTGGATGCAACGCCGCCGCGTTGCCGGGTAGTGGAGGGCAGCGAAGAGCCCGCTCTGCAAGGACAAGCTCTTTCCCCAGCCTCGCAGGGGCATTACCAGTGTATTATTTTCTCAAGGCTAATCTGCCCTATTCTGCAAGCAGTGTGACCTTCTTCAGTTCTTCCTTGGCAAGCGTAACTTTCTGGCTGGACTTATCATAGAAGGACACGGTATCGGCATCCGCGTCAATTACCGGCTGGGTGTTGGCTATGTGAATATTGTAGTCCGCGGTTACAACCACATAGCGGGGCGATGCGGCGCAACCGGCCAGTATCATTGTTGCCGATACAAGGATTGTAGCGATAATCTTCGACATAAGGCTCCCTCCTTTTTACCTGTCAGCCCGGCATGACCTAGCATACAACTGCAAGCTGCCCACATACAGGGGCGTGTATTCTTTTTCATCAGGATCAATAGGTTTTCATGTTGCTGCCCGGCTTCTGGCAGGTTGCCGCAAATCTGTTATTTGCCGGAAAATGGGCTGCTGTCTGGCTTTGTGGGTGAAAGGCATAAAGTTTTATCTGGATTGGCCGAATTGGTATGTGTAGATAAACTGCGTGAGTATATTCTGTTATTCTCGTGTGATATCTGTATTTGAATGCAGTAGTGCGGGAATTACCTATGTTGTAGTGGTGTTTTTGGAAACAGGTGCTGTGTCAGGCTTAAATAGTGTCACTCATAAAATGGCAGTAGCTGTATATGATTGCGGGTGAAAGATGTTAAAATGTATTAAAGAAATATTGCCACTGTATTGTTATGCTATAAGGGGCAAGAGTTTATGAAATTTTGTTTAAAGAAATAAAATAAAATTATTGTTGATAGCTCTAAGGCATGCTATTACTTAGTAACGTATAGATAGTAACTTAAATTTTTACAGTGGGGGCATTTATGACGACAAAGATCAAGATCATTTCCGGATTTGTCCTGATGGTTGTCCTGCTGGGCGTGGTAGCCGTCCTGGGGTACCGGGGGCTTGGTTCGGCCAGCGATGGCTTTATTGAATACAGACGGTTGGCCCGTCTTAACGTGTATGCCAGCGATATTGTTGCGGGGGCCAATATTGCTGAGGGGGATATCTACAAGTTTCTGGATAATATCGATGACCGCGGCCCAATTGCTGATGCGCAGAAGGCATCCGCAAATATACTGGAGACAATCAAGGCTGCACGCGAGTTCGTTCAGGACGGCGTGCGCAAGGATTATCTGGACCAGATACAGGCCCGCGTCGAACAGTTTAACCGGAACACCGAGATCGTCAGCAAGAACGTTATTGATGCCTACGCACAGTATACTGACGTGGTGCAGCTCAACGCTCGCAGCATGATGGCTCGCCTTACCGAACTGGGCGATTTGGCTCACAGGGTTAACAACATTGATGCGTTGAACATTATCTCGCATAGCTGGAACAACTTGGCCACGACGCGTTCAAGATTGGGCCGTTATGCTGAATCGCGTGATCCAGAAGAGGGCACTCGCGTAATCGAGATTATGGGCAGTCTTGACAAGGACCTGCAAGCTATCAGCACTACTATTACCTCTGGCGAAGGCCGCAGGCTGTACAATGCGCTGATGGCAGACAACAAGGCCCTGCAGGACGGCATGGCAAAGATGGCAGCCCTGAATGAAGGCTCGTCCAAGGCCCTTGGCGGCATGGTCGAGAACCTCAGGAACATCCGTGAGATCAGCGGCAGCCTGAATGACGATGTGGACAAGCAGATGGTGGAATTCGGCACCCTTACCCTTAGTAATAATGACACCGCGCAGACCTTCATGATGGGCATCAGCGCCGGTGGATTTATTTTCGGTATCGTGCTGGCTGTCCTGATTGTTATTGGCATCGTACGCGTGCTGAATCGCGTTTCCCACTTTGCTCTGGCTATTGCCAGAGGCGACTTCAACCAGAAGCTCGACGTTAAGGAAAAGGGCGAGATCGGCGATATGGTCAATGCCATGCGCGAGATTCCGGCTGTGCTGGAAAAGGTTACCGTTGGCGCATCCCGTATGGCTAACGATATCCTGTCCGGTTACTTCAGAAATCGTCTGGATCCCAAGGAATTCCTTGGCTCCTACTCCAACATCGCCAATGCGATAAATACTGTGGGCGACGCCTACACCGGCGTTCTGGATGCGCTGCCTGTACCTATCCAGACCTGCGATAATTCCCTTAACATCATGTTCCTGAACAAGGTCGGTCAGGACGTTCTGGGCGGCAACTTTGTGGGTGAAGGCTGCGCCAAGCACTTCAAGGGCGATGTTTGCGGCAATGCCAACTGTTTTGGCAACCGCGCCATCAAGGAAGGCAAGCCCGCCTCCGGCGAGTGCGTTGTTGAGCCCAAGGGCGTGCGCATGGATATCAATGTAACCGCTATTCCGCTGCACGATGCCTCGGGCAAGACCAGCGGGCATCTGGAAATTGTTAACGACCTTACTGAAATTCGCGCCAAGGAAAGAACCATGCTGCAAGTTGCGCGTGAAGCTTCCGATATTTCCGACCGCGTAGCAGCGGCTTCGGAAGAGCTTTCCGCACAGGTTGAGCAGGTTTCGCGCGGGGCGGAAATGCAGCGCGACCGCGTTGACAGCACTGCCAGCGCCATGACTGAAATGAACGCCACCGTTCTGGAAGTTGCCCGCAGCGCCGGTCAGGCTTCCGAACAGAGCGAACTTACCAGACAGAAGGCCGAGGGCGGCTCAGAACTGGTAAGCAGGGTTGTAAGCTCCATCCACACCGTCAACACCGTGGCTCAGGCCATGCAGAAGAACATGGAAGAGCTTGGCCAGCAGGCCGAGAGCATTGGCAGCGTAATGAGCGTGATTTCCGACATCGCGGATCAGACCAACCTGCTGGCTCTTAACGCGGCAATCGAAGCCGCCCGCGCTGGCGAAGCCGGACGTGGATTTGCGGTGGTTGCGGACGAAGTACGCAAGCTGGCAGAAAAGACCATGAGCGCTACCCAGGAAGTAGGCAGCAACATTACCTCCATTCAGGATTCCACCCGCAGGAGCATGGTGGACATGGAGAATGCGGCCCGCGGCGTGACCGAGGCCACGGATCTGGCCAACTCGTCCGGTGAAGCCCTGACCGAAATCGTGGAGCTGGCCTCGTCCAACTCCTCGGTAGTAACTTCCATCGCAACTGCGGCGGAAGAGCAGAGCGCCACTTCGGACGAAATCAACCGCGCCATTGACGAAATCAGCCACGTTGTCGGTGAAACCACCGACGGCATGGTGCAGTCCTCCGCAGCTGTGCAGGAGCTTGCCCGCATGGCTCAGGAACTCAAGAGCGTGATGGAACGTCTCAAGTAAGCGTCGGATAGCTGGAATACCAGCTAGTACACTAACTGGATAAACAGGAACAGCCGGGCATGCCCGGCTGTTCTTTTATGCGCCGCTGCGCTGTTTGCTTGCGTAATTTATTGGGGGGCTGGGCCTGATTCTACTGGCACTTGGTGACCATGATGTCGAGGATTACCTTGTCCGTTCCGGCCATTCCTTCCGAGGCCAGCCGCCCGAGGTTCTGGATGCTTTTTTCAAGATCGGCGGCCACAATGCCATCCTTGCCGCTTACGGCAATCTCGCCCATGCCCATAAAGGCGGCCTGAATTGCCGCGCTTACGGACGATGCCACTTTCAGGGCGCAGCTTGTTTTGGCGCCATCGCAAATCATTCCCGCAACGTTACCCACCATATTCTTGACCGCATTGGAGATTTGCGGCAGGCCGCCGCCAAGCAGCATGACAATGCCGCAACTGGCCCCGGTAGCGGCAACCGTGGCCCCGCACAGGGCCGACAGCCTGCCCAGATGGTGCTTGATATGGATTGAACCGAGGTGGCTCATGATCAGCGCTCTGGCAAGCTGTTCTTCAGTGGAGCCAAGCTTGCGGGCAAAGGCCACCACCGGCATGGTGCAGGTTATGCCCTGATTGCCGCTGCCGGAGTTGCTCATGACCGGCATGGAGACGCCGTCCATGCGCGCGTCCGAGGCGGCAGCGGTCAGCTTCATGGCGTAGGTGCTAAAGTCGTCGGAAAGCAGGTGTTTGCCGATATTGTCCTCGATCACCTTGCCCACCTGCAGGCCGTATTTGTGGCGCAGTCCTTCTTCCGCCACGGCTGCGTTCATTTTTGCCGCATCAAGAATAAAGGAGATCAGCTCAAAGGGAGCCTGACTGGCAAACTCATGCACTTTCTCCATGCTCAGGGGCCAGGCAGCGCGTCGGCTCTGTTCTGCCGCATCGTCATCAGTGGAGAAGACAACTGCGCCGTCTTTTTCCACCAGCACGATATTGGTGTGTTCGTGCTTGAGTACTGCGCGGGCGTAATGCGTGCCGGAGCGGACAATCACTTCCGCATGCAGCAGGTCGGGCGTATCGGCCAGATTGATGCAGACCAGTTTTTCCGCGACCATGCGTTTGGCGGCCTCGGCCTGTGCGGGAGTCAGGTCGCGCAACACTTCCAGCCCAAGCGAGTCGTTACCGCCAATGGCCCCGGCTGCGGCTGCGATATCCAGACCGGTTTCCCCCGTACCCGGAACCCCAACGCCCATACCGTTTTTAAGCAGGTTGCCGCTCAGGGCTACTTCCACCCGTTCCGGCGCGGCTCCCAGCTCCCTTGCAGCGCGCGCCGCTGCCAGCGCAATGGCGATTGGCTCGGTGCAGCCAAGGGCCGGGACTATTTCCTTTTGCATTATCGTTATAAACGTGTCCCATTCAGGACGTTTATGCTGGTCGGTATTCATATGCGCCTCCAGTCTTTCTGGCTGGTAGTTTGTGTTGTCCGTCAAGTTGCCGGATTCTGTGTTGACCGGTCATGCTTTTTTTAACGCCGTTTGTTTAAAAATGCTACATCTGCTGCGCAGCAAGCGGCAGTGCAGCTTCAGTAAAATCAGCGTGTTGCTCTGCGCAGTGATAGGGGCGAAATAGTTCTTGCATTGGCGGCACAGGGAGGATTAGAAAAACGCACCGGCAAGCTTTTTAATAAAGGAGACAAAGTATGAAGCTGGTTTATCGCGGCAAGACCAAGGATGTTTATGAGCTTGAGCAGGGTTCCCTGCGTCTGCTTTTTACCGATCGTGTCACCAAGAATGACGCCGGAGAGATAGATCCGGGCGGCAACAATCTGGCAGAAGAAACCGTGCCCGGTCAGGGCGAGGCCTGCCTTTTGATGACTTCGGCCATCTTTGAAGAAATAGCCGCTAAAAATATAGCCAAAACCCACATGCTTGATTACGACCTCAAGGCCATTTCCATGGACGTGGTCAAGGCCAGCCTGTTCACCCCCGGTCTGGAATGGGTGGCACGCTGGGTAGGCACCGGCAGCTTCCTGCGCCGCTACAAAATGGTGCCCGGCATCAAGGACGGCATGCTCCTGCCCAATCCGGTATTTGAAGTTACCCTCAAGGACGATGCCGCAGGCGACCCGCCCATTGTGCCCGCCGCCCTCACTGCCCTTGGCGTGGTTAGCGCCAAAGTGATGGAAGACCTCTGGCCGCGTAACCAGAAGGTTATGCAGGCCATCCGCGACATGTTCACGGCGCGCGGTCTGGACCTTTGGGATATCAAGATCGAGTGGGGGCTGGACAAGGACGGCAACCCCATCCTGATTGACGAAGTATCGCCCGGCTGCTGCCGCGCCTTCAAGGCCGGAACCACCGAGCGCGTTCAGGGTCTGGAACTGGCTGAAAGATTCAGGAAGTAGTTTAGCTTATTTGGTTTGGTTTAGTTTTATGCCTCCGGCGGCCAGCGCCCCGGCGCTGGACCCGGGTAGGGCGCTTTGACGAGTGCATAATACTGTTTGTTTTGCGCCGAGTGTTGCGCCTCTATTGTTGGAATGCTCCGGTTGATGCGTCTAAAGTGCGTCAACCGGAGCATTCTTTGTTTGAAGTACACTGTGTCATATACATTTTAGTTTTCAAATGCTTGTTTGACGATAGGTAAATCCACCCTGCAATTATTTGGCGACAAGAATTTGAAGGCAGATCCGGTCAGAGCGTATGCACTTTTTCAAAGTGAAAATGCCCTAACCGGATGTTTCATTCTACAGTCTGATTGGCGAATAGCGGTATAATAACAAACGGTTCGCAAATTAAAGCCGCCCCGGACTTTCGTCCGGGGCGGCTGTTTATTGGTTGTAAGTCAGATTAGTAGTTGCCGTTCTCAATCATGGCCTTAATCAGGGCCTGGTTGAGGTCATCACCGGTAAGGTTGCCGTTGTCGGCAGCGTAACCCTGGATTTCGCCTTCCTGGAAGGTGACTTCAAGGTTTACGCTCTTGCCGTCATTGGTAACAGTGAACTTCAGGGTGTTGTCATCAAGAGACACGTCCTTGATGCCGCCATTCAGCAGGTCGTCCATGTCCATGCCCTTGAAGACCAGACCATCGCCGTCATCCAGACTGAAGTCCAGAATCTGGTCCTTGCTGCCGTCAAGGTCATCGGCAAGCCACACAAAGGTGTCGGCTCCAGTGCCGCCGCTCATGACATCGCTGCCGGTTCCGCCGAAGATGATGTCATCGCCAGCGCCGCCAACAAGGATGTCATTTCCGCCCTGACCAAAGATGATGTCATCGCCGGCTCCGCCGCTGATGGTATCATTGGCGCCTCTGGGGTTGCTGTCGGCATCCTTCACCGTATCGCTCTTGCCGAACTCTTCGGCGTTATCAAGGATAAACTTGCGGAACTCATCGTTGGTGATCTTGGAAGCATCACCGCCGTGCTTGGTCTTGGCAAGGTAATCCTCAACAATGGCCATGGAGCCGCCATCTACCAGATCCGCATCGGGGGTCCAGTCCGAATGAGCGCTCTGCCATTCGGAGGTGAGCATGAAGTCCGCATTCAGGGCATCACCGAAGATGATGTCATCGCCTGCGCCGCCATTAATAAAGTCGGAGCTGACGATATCGGTTGCTTCAAAGCCCGGAATCTCGTTCTGCAGAATCTGGGTCAGCATGGCGCTAAGTTCCGCAGCAGTAGGCACATTCGCCGCAGTACCGGTCGAATCGAAGTTGCCGAGGAAGGCCTGACCAGACTTACCCTTATCGGTAGAAGTGTCGCCAATGAAGATAGCCTTCATGAGCATTTCCGCATCCTTGCCGGTGAGTTCGGTAAGCTGCTCGACCAACTGCTTGATCATGGCCTGTGTATCGTGCGTGCCTTCAAGAGCTTCAGACTTGTCGCTATCCGAAGTACTGCTACCGCTACCCTGCAGAACCTTTTGGTCGTTGCCGTTGCTTGTAGCCTTGGTCTGCTTGCCGTTTTCATCATAGGTGATGGCAGTTGACTTCACAGACTTGTCACCTTCTGTTACGAACACGCCCTTGTCATTAATCTTGTATTCGGCGGAGCTACTGCCTTCCGGAACAATATTACCATTCTTGTCATAGTGGATAACCTTGCCAGTCTGGTAGTACTCCGGAACCTTGAATTCAGTACCGCCCACCTTGAATGCATCTGCGTAGTGGTAAGTCGGAAGCCCGTCGCTGACAACAAAGGTCATGTTCTTGGCATCCGGGTTGTCCTTAACGGCGCTTTCAAACCATTCCTTGGCTGCTGCAAGAGCGGCTTCATGGTTGGTGCCGCCACCACTGACAAGGTTCTCGCTAACCCACTGCTTCAATGCCTCGGAAACGCCAGTGTATGTCTCCCAGGTGAGGGAGTAGTCACTGTTGTTCACATCGGTGTACTTGAAATTATCACTCCATGCACCACCAGTGCGCACTATGTGAGTTAGCTGGCCGTTGCTATCAATGCGGTAGTAGGTTTCTTCCTCTCTCCACCCCGGATTTGGCTCTTTAGGAAGCTTCGTTCCGTCCAGGCTATAGTAGCTTGTTGTACCGGGCGTGTATTCCATGCTCAGTTCACCGTAGGTGCAGGTGTAATTCTTTGTATACTCCTGCCCAAGTTCAATGGTGGACGGTATGCGCACGGCGCTAGCATCAAACCCGATGATAGTGAAAGCTACGTTTTCGCCTTCATGCGCCATTTCGTACTTAAGGAGCTGTTCGCACAGGTTTTCTACAGCACTTCTGGCACTTGCCATGCCGCTGCTGCCCATACTGCCAGAGCTGTCAACAATGATTGCAATGTTGAGATCCCTGTATTCGGTTGAGCCTTCCTGCACAGTTGCCCCACCCGGGTCGCCAACGAGGATATCGTTGCCCTGGCCGCCATTCAGAGTATCCTGACCGGAACCGCCAAGAATGAACTTGTCCGGGGTGATATCAATGGTGACTTCGGCTGTGGAGGTTGTTTCGTCAGCGTCCTTGATGGTGTAGGTGAAGTTATCCTGCAGCATTTCATCGCCCTGCTTGCTGGAAGCGTACAGGTCCTGAACGTCCGAGGAATCCTTGTCCACAGTGTAGGTGTAGGTGCCGTCCGGGTTGATTACCAGAGTGCCGTACTTGCCATCCACAGTGATGGTGCCCTTGTCGTTTGTACCGTGGTCGCTACCGTGCTGTGCATCGACAACGGTCAGGTAATCCGTGGCGTCCGGGTCGCCGTCGAAGTCCACGTCGTTACCCAGCACGTTATCGGTTACGAACTGCGGGCCATCTTCGCTGATGCTCTGGGTATCAGGCGAAGCCACCGGAGGCGTGGGCTCGGTGAAGGTCAGGCCGATGTTGCCGGTAACGCTATCGCCATCGCCATCCGTAATCTGGATGGGCAGTTGGAGGTGTTCGTCCAGTACAGTCTGCTTGGTGTTGCAGGTGATGTCTGAAATCCTTGCATCACCGGATTCACCGTAAATGGTGACGTTGGTGAACACCTTGCCACCGGCATCGATTACGATTTTGCCGGGGTCGCCAGTAGTGGTGAAGGTGCCGCTCAGCTGCTCGCCATCCATTCCGGTTGCAGTCCACCTGCCGGTGAGGGAACTATTCATGTTCGCGGTAAACTCAACGTGAGTCTGCGGCTTGGTGAACATGAAGTTCATCTCGTTATCCTTACCAAACTTGGCATTACCAACACCCATGCCGTGGCTGGAGTTGCTGATTGCGCCATTGGCGGTGACAGTGGCAACAAGTGTATCATTGCCTGGGTTGGTGTAGGTAAGCGCATCGCCGGTGCCGCTCTTAATGTAAGCGACGCTTTCGTTGCCACTTTCCGTATCGCCAAACGTCAGGGATTCCGTTTTCACATCAAGGTCAACCTTGCCGTTCATATCCACGATGTACTTGTTGTTTGCGGCATCAAGGGTAATCGTGAAGATAACGTCGCCGTTTTCGGTAACGCCCTTCAGCACGGTGTCGTTGTTGCTGAGCTGGTAGATGATCTTGTCGCCATCGGAGGTAAGGCCGCTGTCCGCGCCGTCTTTCACGGTAAAGGTAGCGCCCTTGGTCTGATGCGCGCCGTCCGCACCCCAGAAGGCATTGAGGTCGCCTCCGGTATCGGTGGTGCCGGTGATGGTAATAGCATCGGGCTTCACTTCTGCCGGGGCGTCATCTTCAATGTTGACTTCCAGCTTGCCGAGAACGGTATCGCCAACCTTGAACTCGAAGGAGTCAGCGCCGTCAGCGGTTTCGTCACGTCCGGTGGCGAGAGTGTTGTCGTTATGCTTGCCGGTGGAGTCATCGGTGAGCGCATCGGTCAGGGTGTAGGTGTAGCTAACCACGCCGGTTTCCGCATTGACGGTGAAGGTGATTTCGCCGTGTTCGGAGTAAACGGTAAGGCCGTCCACAACCTTGATGTCCTTTATAGGTCCACCATCAGTTTCTGCGCCCTTAACCGTGAGGTTGTCCAGGGTGTACTTGTTGACCTCAAAGGAGCCAGTACCGGTCTTGGAGCCGGAATCCTGATCGGACGTAATAGCGCCCACGCCGACAGTGCCATCGGCCAGGTAGGACTCGTCCACCGTAATGTCGTTGAACTTAATCGTAGTCAGGACCTGAACTTCGTCCGTGTCCGCGGTATTCAGATGCTCGTAGTGACCAGCCTTGGTTTCGTCATTGCTGGTTTTGGATACGGAAACCGTGAACTTGCCGTCCTTAATGTCGCTTTCCGTAACGGTGTACTTGATTTCCTTCGAGTCCGTATTGGGGTCAATGGTAACCTTCTGCCCGTTGGAAAGCGTAACTTCCAGAGCCGGACCATCCGGGTTTACCATAGTGTCCACAGATACCTTGATGGTGATTTCATCGCCAATCGTCACAGTGCTTTCAACGATATCAATATCCACGATGGTGGTATCGGTGGTATCGGCGATGTGTGCGCCATCGGTAGCATTGGCAACCGGCAGTGCGTAGCCGCCGCCATCAAGGG
>JAJDJF010000044.1 GCA_030267065.1 Desulfovibrio sp. OttesenSCG-928-C06
ACTACAGGATATTGGTGGTAAATATGGGGTCTACCTCAAGCAAGGTGGCCGTATATGATAACGGGGCGGTACGCTTCAGCCAAAGCATCGGGCACCCCAGAAAGGAGCTTGATGCACAGGGCAGTGTTTTCGATCAATACGGATACAGGTTGAAGGCGGTTAGCGATTTTTTAACCGCCTGTAACCTGAACTTTTCCGATTTCGATATCCTTGTATCGCGCGGCGGCAATGCCAGACCTGCGCCGGGCGGCATCTACGTTATCAATCAGGCCATGCTGGACGACATGCGCTCAGGCCGCTACGGGGTACACCCCAATTACAACGGCAACCGGCTGGTTTATGAGATGGGGCTGCGTTACGGTGTACCGGCCATCAATCTGGACGCCCCCACTGCCGACGAGTTTTGCGAGGAAGCCAGAATGACCGGCCTGCCTGAAATCAAGCGCATTTCCAGCGGGCATTTTTTGAGCCAAAAGGCCACGGCGCGCAAGATTGCAGCGGAATTGGGTCTGGAGCATCAGAAAACGTCGATGATCGTCTGCCATCTGGGCGGCGGCATCTCGGTAGGCGCGCATAAAAATGGACGCCTAATCGACCTGAATAACGCTCTGGACGGCGACGGCCCCATGTCGCCGGAACGGGCCGGAAGCATACCGGCCGGAGATTTGGTGGACATGTGCTTTTCCGGTCAATACAGCCGCGATGAAATGCGGAGAAAACTCACCGGACAGGGTGGCTGGACAGCTCATCTGGGTACAGCCGACGGGCGGGAACTGATTGCCCGGGTGCAGGCTGATGAACAGCTGGCCGTGCAGGTTTTTACAGCCACCATGTATCAGGTGGCCAAGCAGATTGGAGCAATGGCGGCTGTATTGGGCGAAAGCGCCCAGGCCATCGGGCTGACCGGCTCTCTGGCCCATTCCACAGAAATAGTGGAAGAAATCCGGCAACGCACGGCTTACCTGAAATTGCCACTGTACGTCTTTGCCGGAGAAAACGAAATGGAAGCGCTGTGCGCCGGAGCCTTGCGCTACCTGCGCGGAGAAGAACAGCCGCAAGTTCATTGCGTGGAATAAAAAGCATAAGCAACTGAATTATATAAACATAACCTATTTTGAGCAATTGACTAAAACGGGCTGATTTTAAACGATAAAGTTCCCGTTGCCATAAAAATAAGGGCTTGCAATGATGAATTGCAAGCCCTTGAATTTTTATGGTGTCCCCGGCAGGAATCGAACCTGCGGCCTCTGCCTTAGGAGGGCGGCGCTCTATCCAACTGAGCTACGGAGACAACTAATTTAACGCACTTGAGCCGCTTGAACTTCACGATTTGAAATATCGCAATTTCTTGCCGCAAATTCAATATCCGGCAACGACTCAACTGCCAGTCCTTTTTGCGTACCCGAACATGCTGTAATGTTCAGGCAACGTATTGAGGACGTCACCCATTATCCCAGCCACGGACATGATGTCAACCCCGCGAATAATGGCTTTTGCTGCAAAAGTGCCTTCGCTGCCCAGGCTGGCAGGACCGGTATGCAGCAACTTGTCCTGGCAAGCCACCAGCTATTTGTAGATGGCGGTAAAAATCGGCTCTCCACTCACAACGCTGCCGCGGTACATACCATCGGTAATAAAAGGCAGGGCTACGTTTCCGGCTGCGTCAACAGCTACCAACCCGCCGGTGCCGCCCAAAGACTCCTGTGCGGACAAAACCCGCCCAACTGCTTCGTGCAGGGGTAGGCCGGAATATTTCATCAGCGATACGATATCATGAGCCACCGAGCCTCTGATAAACGTCTCGCCTGTACCGGTTGTGGCAATGGCGGCAGCGGCATTATCCGCATAGCAGCCAGCCCCGATAACGGCACTGTCGCCAATGCGGCCGGGAATCTTGTTGGTAAGCCCGCCGGTGGAGTTGGCAGCGGCCAGATTGCCATGAATGTCTCTGGCTACGGCACCAACAGTGCCGAACTTGGTCAGGCTTTCAATCGGTTCGCCGCCAACAAGGGTTTCTGATTCGCCGGATTTGCCCTGTTCGCCGTAAGTGCCAGAGTTGCCGGATGTGCAACGCTCGCCAGCCGTACCGGGCGCAGAAGCATCAGCAGCAGTCCCGGCAGATACGCCGTCTGGCGACTCGGCAGCCAGCTTTTCGGCATCGTGGTCCAGCATCAGGAACATGCCGCCCATGGCCTTGACCTTTTCAAGCTGGTCCATCCGTTCCTGAGTAAAAAAGTAGCTTTGCTCCACCATCTCAAGCCCGCGCGAGCGTGCAAAATCGTCAGCCGAATCCCCGGCCATAAAAACGCACAGGCCGGATTCCATCACCGTACGCGCGGCCAGAATAGGATTGCGCACCCGCTTGAGCAGCGCAACAGCCCCGGCGGAACGGGTTGCTCCGTCCATGATCGAGGCATCCAGCTCGTTCACGCCATCGCTGTTGAACACCGCGCCGTGCCCGGCATTAAACAGAGGGCAGTCTTCCAGACGCACAACTGCCTGCGTTGCCACGTCCAGCGCACTTGCGCCGCCTGCCAGCATTTTTTGCCCTTCTTCAAGAATGGAGTACAGCGCCGCAGTGTAAGCGCGTTCTTTTTCAGGGGTTACAGCCTTGCGCGAAATGGTCCCCGCGCCGCCATGTATGGCAAGAGAATATTTTTTCATTTTGATACACACTGATGTTAAGGGAGAGTTTTTAAATATTTTGCTGCAAATTGTATTTTGTGGATGCAATTTATTCGCAAGCTCCCTTGCGAAAAATGTTAAAAACAGACTCACTCCGGAGCGAAAATACAATCAGAAAAACCAGCATCAAGGCAAAAAAAAGCGTTTTATGCCGAGGAAAATCCGTTTATGGAACCCTGCGGAATAAAAAGCATTCCGGCCAGCACACAAGGTAAAAACCCTGTCGGCATAGACAATTGACTATGGGTACTTTCAGCCAATGTTCTTGTCAAGCGGACGGGGTGGTAATTTACCAGCCCAAAGCCGTATTTCCAAATTTCCCGGCTTGTATTATGCTTGCCCGGACAATCGGGGAGGACTGCGCATTCTGGCAGGCTTATCGCCGGTTGCACATTATCGTGATTAAGACCGGGCCTTGCCCGGCACCCCAAAAGTACGGAGACCATTGATGCTTGATACCGAACAGCGCCCTTTTATCGCCTTTGCCGCAAACGCCGATATTACGCTCATTCCCAAAATGGCCAACCGGCACGGCCTGATTACCGGAGCCACCGGCACCGGCAAAACCGTTACCCTGCAAACAATGGCCGAGACATTCAGCCAGTTGGGAGTTCCGGTATTTGCCGCGGACGTTAAAGGCGACCTTTCCGGCGTGGCCGCGCCCGGCGGCAATAAAGAAAGCGTGATGAAGCGGGTAAGCGAATACGGCCTTGCGGAAAAAGGTTTCGCAATCCAGTCCTTCCCCGTGGAGTTTTGGGACGTGTTCGGAGAAAGCGGCGCTCCTGTGCGGGCTACTGTGCAAGACATGGGGCCGCTTCTGCTCTCGCGCCTGCTCAACCTGAACGACACCCAGAGCGCGGTGCTGACGGTTGTGTTCAAAATCGCGACTGACGAACAGCTTGAAATCATTGATATGAAGGACCTGCGCCGCATTCTGGAATACGCCGGAGCCAACTCCAAACAGTACACCGCGCGTTACGGCAACATCTCCACCGCCAGCATCGGGGCCATCCAGCGCGGGCTAATCGCCCTTGAGCATGACGGCGTGGACAAATTCTTCGGCGAGCCCAACCTGAATATTGATGACCTGATCCAGACCCGCGACGGCAAAGGGGTGATCAACATTCTGGCTTCGGACAAACTGATGAACTCGCCCAAAACTTACAGCACCTTCCTGCTATGGCTCATGAGCAAGCTTTTTGAGGTGCTGCCGGAAGTAGGCGACCCGGAAAAACCCAAGCTGGTCTTCTTTTTTGACGAAGCGCACCTGCTCTTCAGCGACGCGCCAAAAGCGCTGCTGGAAAAAATCGAGCAGACAGTGCGCCTGATCCGTTCAAAAGGTGTCGGCATCTACTTTATCTCGCAAACGCCGTCCGACCTGCCGGATTCGGTTCTGGGTCAGCTGGGCAACCGTGTTCAGCATGCCCTGCGCGCCTATACGCCAAAGGACCAAAAGGCCCTTAAAGCGGCGGCAGCCAGCTTTAGAGCCAACCCCGGCTTTGATACGGAAACCGCAATATCCGAGCTTGGCACCGGCGAGGCGCTGGTATCCTTTCTTGACGCCAAGGGCGCGCCCCAGCCGGTACAACGCGCCTTCATCGCCCCGCCGCAAAGCCAGATCGGGCCGCTTGATGCTGAACAGCGCGCGCAAATGCTGGAAGCTTCAATGGTAAACCGTTTTTACAGCAAGACCGAAGACAGACGCAGCGCCTACGAAGCCCTGAACGAGCGCCTTGAAGGAGCCTCCAGCGAGCAGGAACTGACCGAACGCAAAAAGGCCGAGGAAAAAGCCAGACAGGAAGCGGAAAAAGAAGCCGAAAAGCAGCGCAAGGCAGAAGAAAAGGCCCGGATTACCCAGGAAAAGGCCGAGCAAAAACGTGCCGCCGAGCAAAGAAAATTCTGGGGCAAAATCGCCCAGACAGTTGTCAAGGACGGATTCAGCCTGCTGCTTAAGGTTTTGGGAAGACGATGAAAAGCGGCAAGACAAAAAATCTTTTCACAGTGCCGGACGCAAAAGCGCCCGGCACTGAACTGTTTGAAGCCATTCTAACCTCTGGCGGCAATCAGGATTGTGCTGCGTCTCATCCCTTGCAGTCTGGGCAGCCCGGATTGCTGGTCGAGCGCATCATCTCGCAAGGGGAAACAACGCCGGAAGGCGAATGGTACGATCAGGAACGCGATGAATGGGTGGCTGTTCTGGAAGGCGAGGCCAGACTTGCCTTTGAGGACGGCAGCGAACGCACACTTGAGCGCGGCGACTATATCTTCCTGCCACGGCGCTTCAGGCATCGGGTAACCTACACCAGTTCCCCCTGCATCTGGCTGGCTATTCATGGCAACGGCCTGCTGCCTGCCGTTGAATAACGGTGCTGCCTGCCTCTCCCAAAATTGAACTGATGAGACTACCGGCTCAAACTTCGGCTAGCCGCACATGGCCAGCCGGGTTGAAGCCGCTGTCTGCCCCGGTGACCAGCCGATAAAAGCTACCGCGCATCACAGCGGCATTGCCGGTCCAGAGTTATAGCCTGCAGACGGCTCCCGCTTCCAGATATCAGGCCTTAATATCTGCGGCTAACCACGTCATAAACAAGAAAAAACTGGACATGCCAAGCGGATTATTTTAGCCGTACCAAATCTTTTTTATATCAAGAACACACCAAGCTTTCAGGAGTCCCAAATGTCCCAGATGCTGGCCTTCGTTCTCGTGCTCGCCATCCTGTATATAGGCGACATCGTCTCTGTACGCACCAAAGCGTGGATCCCGTCGGTTTTTGTCTGCGCCTCGCTGTTTCTGCTCGGCTACTGGACATTCTTCCCCAAGGATATCGTAAGCCTTGCCGGTATTCCGTCCGGTGTGGCGGTGCTGATCATGTACATCATCGTGGTCAACATGGGCACCCTGCTTTCTATTGAAGAACTGAAAAGACAGTGGAAAACCGTTGTGATCTCCCTTGCGGGCATTGCCGGGCTTTGCCTGCTGGCCGGGGGCGTTGGCCTGCTGCTCTTTGACCGGAACACCGTAATTATTGGCATTCCTCCGCTGGTGGGCGGCATCGTTTCCTCGCTGATCATGTCCAAGGGGGCCGAGGCTGCAAAACTGGTGGAACTCTCCGTATTCGCCATCATCCTGTACGTTATGCAGGGTTTTGCCGGTTACCCGCTCACTGCAGTAATGCTCCAGCGGGAAGGTCGCCGCGTGCTTAAAAAATACCGCGCCGGAGAATGGAGCGTGACCGCTGAAGAAGCCGAAGCGCAGCTTAAGGAAATGGGCGCATCCGAAACTACCATGCCCAGAATGTTCAGCTTTGCGCCGGGGCATTACAACACCGATTACTTCAAGTTCCTGCGCCTTGGCATTGCCGGGTTGCTGGCCTATCTGACCTCAACCCTGCTGGCCCCCATTGTCAGCATCAGCCCCTTTGTGCTCTGTCTGGTGTTCGGGGTGCTTGGCACCAGCGTGGGCTTTCTGGAGCGCCAGCCACTGTTCAAAGCCAACGGCTTCGGCTTTGCGGTCATGGGCCTGATGCTCTTTATTTTTGATACCTTGAAGCACGCCACCCCGGACATGCTGCTCAACCTTGTTTACCCGCTGGTTGTGTTCATTATTTGCGCGGTAATCGGTATGTTCATCACCTCGGCCATTATCGGCAGACTGATTGGAGTGACCCCAGCCATGGCCTACGCCATCTCCCTGACCGCGCTTTACGGCTTCCCGGCTGACTATGTAATCACCAACGAGGCCATTAACTCGCTGACGCGCGACCCCAGAGAACGCCAGGTCCTGACCAGCCACATGCTCGGCTCAATGCTGGTGGGCGGCTTTGTTTCCGTTACCATGGTGTCGGTGGTGCTGGCCGGTATTTTTGTGGGCTACATTATTCCTGCACCATAAACATTTCCGTAGGCATTTGAGCCGCGCCGCATAAATGCAGTCCGGCCTGAAAGAATTCTCCGCCGCAAGCCGCCCGGTTTGCGGCGGAGAAAACATATCAGCCCCTCAGCATGTTTTTTTGACTCTGCGCCAATTCAGGAGTAACCTGCGTTTTTTGAAATAATACGGTGAGTAACAGCAAAGTCAGGCAGCAAACAGCGCTTTTGCCCCTTACCGCAGGGCAGCAAATCCGCACGCAGCCTCATCTACATAGGAGATAACAGTGACCACCCCCAAAGCACCTGATGTTCTGGAACTAACCCAGGAACTTGTCCGTTTTGAAAGCATCACCGCCAACAACCGTGAAACCGCGATTCTCGAGCCTGTACGCAAGCTTCTTGAATCCTTCGGCTTTACCTGCTCGCTGATGCACTATGACGCGGATATCCCCACGCGCGCCAACCTGATCGCCGAACTGAATCCCGCAGACAAACGCCCGGCCCTTTGCCTTGGCGGGCATATAGATACCGTCCCCTTTGGAAACGCCCCATGGGATGACGACCCGCTTTCAGGCGCAGTCAAGGACGGCAAGATTTACGGACGCGGTACGGCTGACATGAAGGGCGGCATGGCCGCCATACTTTGCGCGGCCGCTAGCATGGCCGGCAAGCTGGACGGACGTAACCTTGTGGTCCATATATATGGCGGCGAGGAGTTCGGCCTGCTCGGTTCCCGTTATATGGCCGAACAAAAGCCGGAAACGCTCAACAACATCGGCGCGGTAATCGTGGGCGAGCCCACCAACAACCGGCCCCAGTTCGGGCACAAGGGCGTAACCTGGTTTGAGCTTTGCACCAAAGGCGTAACCGCACACGCCGCCATGCCTGAAAAAGGCGACAACGCCCTGCTCAAGCTTATTCCCGCAGCCTGCAAGCTCCAGCATTTCCAGCCGGAAGACACGCACCCCTACCTTGGCAAAAGCACGCTGGTGCTTTCCGTAATGCAGTCGGGGCTGAACACCAACTCGGTGCCGGACAGCGCTGTCCTGAAAATGGACTGCCGCACAGTTGCCGGGCAGGACATGGAAAAGCTCACGCTGGCACTCAGGGAGCTGGCCGGACCAGACGCAACCCTGACCGTACCTGCCGATATCCCGCCGCTCTGGAGCGATCCAGAGTCCACATGGTGCCGCAGTGTGCGCAGAATAGTAGAAGAAGTGACCGGCACTGAGGCCGAAGTCCTTTGCGCGGAATTCGCTACAGACGCGGCTGCCCTCAAGCTTGGCATTCCGGATGTTCCGATGATTGTCATGGGACCGGGCGAACAGGGCATGGCCCACCGCACCAACGAAAACGTGCGTGTGGAAGATTTGTACACCGCGCAAAAAATCTACGAGCAAATCATCGCGGACTGGTACAAGCTGTAAAACCGTCAGACAAGCTGAAAAAAACGCCCCGCAAGACTTTGCAAGCTTGCGGGGCGTTTACTGTAAAAACTGAAACATATTTTTTGACTCTGCCTGCAAACTGCTATAGCCAATCCAGATGCGTACAAACAACTCCACCATGAAACTTCCGGAAATTCTGGCCCCGGCCGGAAACTTTGATAAATTCCGCACCGCCATCCAGTATGGCGCAACCGCCGTATACCTTGGCGGCGAAAACGGCAACCTGCGTGCCGCCAGTTGCGGTCTGAGCAAAAACGAACTGAAACAGGCGGTAAAGCTGGCAGAGGCGAAAGGCGCTTCATTATTCTACTGTCTGAACAGCTTTCCTTTTGAGAACGATCTCAACGCCCTGCCCGCCGTGATTGAAGAAGCGGCAGAATGCGGCGTGCATGCCTTCATCATAGCAGACCCCGGCCTGTTGCGTCTGCTGCGCAAGTACGCGCCGCGCCACCCGGTGCATCTCTCCACGCAATCCAACACCACCAATAGCGAGGCGGTAAAATTCTGGCTGGATCAGGGCGTTTGCCGGGTAAATCTGGCCCGCGAGCTTGATTACAGGCAAATCCACTCCATCCGCCAGAACTGCCCGGAAGCGGAACTGGAAGTATTTGTGCACGGTGCCATGTGTCTGGCTGTTTCGGGCCAGTGCCTACTTTCTGCGTGGCTCAACAAGCGCCCGGCCAATCAGGGGCAATGCACACAGCCCTGCCGCTTTGAGTACAAGGCACTTGAAACAGCGGTATCCGCCAAGCAGGACTCAGGCAGCGCTTGTAATCCCAACTCCATCGAACTCACGGTGGAAGAAGCCCTGCGGCCCGGCAAAGCACTCTGGCAGGTGGAGCAAAACGAAGGTTATTCTGCATTCTGGGCACCGGACGACCTTTGCCTGCTGCCATACCTACCCTGGTTCATCCATACCGGGGCAACCACCCTGAAGATAGAAGGCCGCACCAAAAGCGCCTCGTATGTGGCGCATGTGGCGGACGTTTACAGCAGCGCTCTAAAAGCCGCCGCAGTAATCGCCGGGCAAGCCGCCCCGGATAGCGCAGTCCACCCGCAGGATTTGAGCTTTGACTACCTGCCGTATCTGGCAGAACTGTTGCAAAACTCATCCCGCCAGCTGACTTCCGGCTTCTTCCTGCCAGAAGAGCGGGTGGACATTTGCCGGATGGCAGCCAATGCGGGGCTTGAGCATACGCCGGGCAAGCAGTCCAGCGTGCTGGCCCGCTTTGTTGAGCCTGCCTCGCCTGACGCGACCAGCTGGATAATAGACGTTAAAGAAAACTGGAACGCGGAAACCCCGGCAGAGCTGATGCTGCCCGGTATGAAGCGCCCGTTACTGCAAAGCGGCAGTTATGCCCTTGAAAATCACCGGGGAGAAAGCTCCAGTCAGGTATCGTGCGGCACCCGTGCCGTACTGCACCTTGGCAGTGAGGCCGCAGAACAGCTGGCGAATATCGAACCCGGTATCTTTATCCGCCGCCGGGGTTAATAAGCCGTCCTGCAAATTGGCGGCTCGGCGCTGAGCGGACCATCCTGACTGAGCTAACCAGTTAGACTGAGCAAACCAGTCAGCCAAGCTGATCTGCCATTCTAAAAGTCGGCAGCTTATGAGTCATTCCATAACCGGCAAAAGCATTTGAGACACAACTAACACCAACGCCAACCAGTAAAACTGAACTGAAAATATCGGCCAGAGTTCCATGCGCGCAATAATATACGGGCTTACTGCCTCCTTTTTCTTTGCCTTCACTTTCATTCTCAACAGGTCAATGGAACTTGAGGGCGGCTTCTGGGCCTGGAGCGCCTGCCTGCGCTTTTTTGTAATGCTGCCCATGCTGCTGCCGCTGTTGTTGCTCATGCCGGGCAAAAACTCCGGTCTGGCCAGACTGCGCGCGGCCCTGTGCCACCTGCGGGACAACTGGCTGGCCTATCTGATCTGGAGCACGGTAGGATTCGGGCTTTTCTATGCTCCGCTCAGTCTGGCCGGAGCCTACGGGCCCGGTTGGCTGGTGGCGGCAACATGGCAGATTACCATTATAGCCGGGCCGCTTCTGGCTCCACTGATTTCAAGGCCGGTAGCCCCGGCTCACGGCAAATCAGCCAAAAGCGCGTGGTCGGGCCTGTTCGGTTCCATGCGCTGGTCGCTGCTGATTCTGCTGGGCGTGGCCATGATGCAGCTTGAATACGCCATTGATATTTCAGCAGGGGAAGCGCTTTTCTGCGTACTGCCTATTCTGCTGGCTGCCTTTATGTACCCGCTGGGCAACCGCAAGATGATGGAAGTATGCAAGGACGAGGTGGATACCTTCCAGCGCGTCTTCAATATGGTTGTTGCCAGCCTACCCTTCTGGATTATTATTGCGGCCTATGGCGGAGCGGTCTACGGAGCGCCCCCGGCCGGACAAATCGCGCAGTCGGCACTGGTGGCGCTTTTTTCCGGGGTCATCGCTACCCTGCTTTTTTTCAGCGCCACCAATCTCGTCAAGAACAACCCGGACAGACTGGCAGCCGTGGAGGCTACCCAGTCCGGCGAGGTACTGTTCGCGCTGGCCGGAGAAATAGTGCTGCTATCCGCCCCGCTGCCGGAACTGTTCTCACTTCTGGGCATTGCGCTGGTTATTATCGGCATGGTTTTGCATAGTCTGCGCAGGGCTTAGGGCTGTATAGCTTTTATTATCAATGCCTTCAGAAATGCAAAAGACAATGACAGTCAACAAAGCGCGTTCTTATTTTCCGCGCGGCCTGTTCCAGCCCGCCGGTTCATTCAGGTTCTCGATGGACGCGCTGTTGCTTGCCAGCTTCGCAGTCCGGTGTCTGGAGCTGGATGCGCAATTGCCCGGAAGCAGCCTGAGCAATCCGGAAGGCGCGCCCGAGCATATGCAAAGTATGCTTGATCTCGGCTGCGGGTGCGGAGTTGTTGCGTTCGGGGTGATGCTACAGATCCGGAACATGCAAGGATACGGCGTGGATATCCAGCCGGAACTGCTTGAAGCATCCACGAAAAACGCCAGCCTGCTGGGACTTGAATCACGCTACTCAGGCATATGCGCCGATTTGACCATGCAGAACGCGCCCTTCAGCCTGACAGATACAGTGCCGGGCGAATTATCAGGCAGAACATCAGGCAGCGCATTATTCAGTACACCGGGCAGGGCACTTGAAAAAGCAGCGGACTGCGCACAAGACAGCCTGCTTGCTAAATCAGCGGCAAAATCACAAGACGGCCAGCTCACTGAATCAGCAGGGAAACTACTAGCGTCCGCAAAAGAGCGGAGTCCGCATTTCAGCCTGATCACGGCCAATCCCCCTTACCGTCTGCACGGCAGCGGACGGGTTCCTCCCTCTGAAATGCGGCGCACGGCGCTTTTTGGCGACCAGCGCAATCTTGATGCCTTTATACGGACAGCCGCGCTGAATCTGCATCCTGCCGGATCCTTTTGTATTGTATTTCCATGGAAGCGGCGTGGCGACCTGTTACAGGCGCTAGACGACCACAATCTAAAAGCCGAGCGCGAAATGGCTGTTCTTTCGCGTCCGGGCGCACAGGCTTCACTAATCTTGCTGCAAGCCAAAAAGCAGGACGGAAGCGTTTACACGAATTCCGCAAACGCCAGCGCTTCAGGCCGAAGCAACCATGCAGGCGAGCCAGAACTGCCTTCATGGCTGGCAATCCACCGGGCAAAGACGGCAGCAGCGAACGCCGCACTGTCCGTTCCGGAGCAAGGCGCTTCATACCAACTTCAAGGCCCCAGAGAGCAAAATCACTTTACGGATGAAGCAATCCGCTTTTGTCCGTATCTTTTGTGCAATGCCTGATAGAGCACTACCAGCCCGCGTACCGGATTTGATCAAAAAAGCCCCCGCTGACATTGTCTGCGGGGGCAAATACATTGGGGCCGCTTATTCTTTGTCGCGGCGTCTTTCCCAAAGCTTCATATCTTTCATTTTTCTGCGGCGCTCACGCTGCAAAGCCTTGCATACCAGCGGGGTATTCTTTTTGTAACCGCATTTGGCGCGGTATTCTTCCGGAGTCAGACCGTGAGTGGCCAGATGTTTTTTAGTCAGAAGCTTGAAAGAACGGCCACACTCAACGCAAGTGATGGTTTTTTCCTTGATAGCCTTGGATGCATCGATATCAGAACCTTCCTCCACATCTTCCGTGGGCAGGGCATCACTGATCGAGCGAATATCTCTTGTCAATTTCTGAAGCATGGAGGTTATTTCATCTTCGGTCATCGTTCGCACGCTGGCCTGCGCTTTTACAATTTCCAGCGCTTCCTTCAGATGATTGTCCATCAAAGCCTCCTCTCATTAAAAAAAGTTAATCATGGCTGTTTTCTATTTTCCACGCCATTGCCTGCATACGCGCAATCTGCGTTACAGACAGATAATCAACGTGACGAATAAATATAACTGCATATAGCCGCACTAAATATTTCTATTCTGCTCTTATTTGTTCCCGCACATTTTGTAAAGACATTTTTGCATGCAACAAATGGTTAGAACACAATTACTCCATACTACATATACAATAAACAACAGCATAATTTTCAAGCAGTACTGCTCAATGTTCTTGTCCTTACAACAAATCAGCAGTTTACAGGCATAACCATATATCGCGCAATATATCCCTTATTGCATGCCGTTAAAAAAAATTTCACAAAACACCAGCCAGACAACACCAAATTGCATACAACGATTGAAACACGCCAGCATAGTACGCTGAGCAAACCTGCTTATAAGAAATTCCGGCACAGTTGTAGTATCAGACTTGCCCTGTTGTTGACATGACGGGCAAATTCCCCTATTTAGCCAGTGGTTGAATT